>NZ_JBPYDA010000002.1:0-426980 GCF_051847375.1 Psychrobacter sp. 2Y5 | reverse complement strand
TGCCCAATCAGTTCATTCATGCGAGTGGACTCTTTTTGGATACGGTCAAGATAATGCGTCGCATTAGGTGCATAGTCCCGAGTCAGCTCAGTCGCCACCTCAAGGCGCGCTAGTGGCGAGCGCAGTTCATGAGAGATGTCGCTGAGCATTTGTTTACGGGACATTTCGCTATCAGCCAGTCGATTGGACAAATGAGACACATCCTTCGCCAGGGCGCCTAGCTCATCATCCCCAAACTGTGATAAGTCATCACCAGATATATAATCGCCTGCGCTCATACGGTGTACTTTAGATTGAACACGGCGAATACGTGTCGATAAAGCACGGCTAAACCAGTAACAAGCTAATAGACTAAGCAATAAAATAATACCAAAGCGCACCGGAAAATGAGTTCTTTGTAAGGCTATTAGATCTGGCAATGGTAGGCGCGGTTGTAGTTGCACGGTATAGGTATAACCATCAGGTGTGGTGACAGATATATCTTGCAGCTCAGGATAATCCTCTGTATTTGGTACCACCTCTTGAATCATTTGATTGGGTGGTAAGGCGGGATTATTGAGTGCCTCGGGTGGTTGATTCTTTCGCACTCTTGACGGTATAAACCGAGAGTATAGGGGCATGCCTTGTTCATCAACAACTATAATCTGATTACGAAGACCGCGCTCATTGCGATAGATTTGTCGCACTCCATCATAGTCACCTGACTCTAGTGTATGTATTACCTCTTGACGCACAGTGATTAGGTGCGCCACTTGCACCGCCATTCGAGATTCTAGTGCTTGCGCGTTTATCCACCTCTCTATGGCGACTGATATCACTGATGTTAGTAGCAATAGCAATAACAGACTTAAAAATAGTCGCCAAAATAAAGGCAGTGATAGATTAAGTTTGCGCTTAGTATTTGTAGTGTCATCTAAGCGGTTGTTTAAGCTATTATTTGAGCTATTCTCTAAAGGTTTCATCATAGTACCAACTGATAGCCCTTGCCGCGAATAGCTTTGATAGGCTCATCATGAAAGGGTTGCAGTTTTTTGCGCAAGCGTGATACGTGCACATCAAGGCTGCGATCAAAGGGTTGCAGCTCACGCTGTAGCACGGTTTGCGATAGCCACTCTTTACTAACGACCTCACCTTGATGCTGTAGCAGAGCCACTAATAAATCAAACTCAGTACCCGTCACTTGTAGTTCAGTGCCATCAATGGTGCAGATACGATGACCTTGATCTAGAGTCATTCGCTCATGAATGAGGGCAGGGGTATCTACTGATGGTGTAGTGGTACGCTTGATAACGGCATTGATACGTGCCAGCAGTTCGCGCGGATTGCAGGGTTTGGCAATATAATCATCAGCACCAAGCTCAAGACCGATAATACGATCAATCTCATCGCCTTTTGCCGTGAGCATAATCACAGGGATTTGACGGGTGGCTGGCAGTTGACGCAATACGCTAAGTCCATCTATTTTGGGCATCATGATATCAAGGACTAATAGATCATACTCAAAGGCAGTATCTTGCAAGCGCTCTAGTACTTGCTCGCCATCATAGACACAATCACAGCTAACCTCATGATTAGACAAGTACTCTTGTAGTAATTGAGTCAGCTCTTCGTCGTCATCACCAAGCAAAATATGAGTCATAACTTAGTCCTAAGTTATTAATAAATAATAATTTATTATCCTACCGTTTTTTAATGCGCTCATATCAATAAATTAGATGAGGCGGTTTAGTGCATCTAGTACATTTAGTGCATAAAGTAAGTTTACAAGAGATAAGGGCTTAATAGCATCAATCGTTACCTTTCTTAAAGTTTCATAAATCTACGCAACATGCATTTGTATTATGATTTGTTTTGTCGATAGAGCACTGTTTATCAACGGGTTCATAACGATTTGCAAGACTGTAAATTGAAGAAACCCTAACATTTATAATATTCATTCCAAAAGGTAATCATAATGAAAAATTTAACCATCGCTACACTATTATCAGCGTCAACTTTATTGGGAATGGCTGGCATTGCCAGTGCTGCTCCAGACAATCAACCACTGCGCACATCCCAAATGCAACATCATAAAGGCGGTATGTCTGCAGATAGAGGTCCATTATCACAGCTCAACCTGACAGCCACGCAGCAAGCTCAAATTGAGGCTATCAAAGAGGCTAAAAAAGTGGAACGCGATAATAACCGCGCGCAAAACCAAGCGCAGCGGGAGCAAATGCGCGAGCAGATACAAGCTCTAGCAAATGCTGATACGCTAGATACCGTCGCCTTAAATCGCTTAGCAGATAAACATGCCGAGCAGGCCAGACAACGCTTTGTTGATAGGGTCCAAAGCCAACAAGCGATCGCTAAAGTATTGACTGCTGATCAGCGATCGCAGCTGCAGCAAATGAGAGCAGAACGCGGCGAGCGAGGTGGTGAGCATAGAGGTAGCAGCGACAGAGGTCATAGCCGTGGTGGTGCTTAGTGTTATTTGCTCTTGAAAACACTCTCTAAAAGTGGCACCCATAAATGTCAAAACCCTATTATCACAAGAGGCATAAACGTTACCTTTCTTAAAGTTTCATAAATCTACGCAACGTAGAAAATAAATATACTCCCTTAATAGGAATAGAGAAGTCGCTTCAAGGTACTACCTATCGATTCAGGCATTTAAATTATGGCTGTTCATAGTAAATTTAAACGTAAATGGAATTAGTATGAAGGATCAAAGAATAGGATCTGGGAGTTGTAGCTCTTAGCTTTAAAACTAAATATTTAAATTAATAGCAAAATATTAACTTTACAAAAAGGAGTATTATCATGAGAAATTATCTTAATCTGTTTAGCACGAAAGCGCGATTGCTCTATTTAGGCTCAGCATTACTCATAGCACCAGTAACCTCGACCTTTGCTATATTACCTATGATGTCACAAGAATTTGAACCTAGCTCAGTTACTGTGGCTTCTGAAGATGAAGAGCAGTGGAATAGCTATACTGATTTGAGTGGTGAAGACAGCTATTTAGATGTTGCCAATAATACAGCTAAACAATACGAATCTGAATTACTGGTATTTAATATACAACAATTACCTATTGTGAGTCTCCGTGAACGCACTATTATTATGAGCTCAACCTTATAAGTAATTTTATTGCAATATCGAAGAACAGCGTCCAACTATGCATTAAAGAATATAGCGCCACAATTAAGTTAATAGCATCTTAAAACAGCCTTTCCTAAAAAATGAGTCTCTCCTAGTATACTGGATCGACTCATCTTCTATATTATTAAAAATAAGAAATGCACTGAGCTTATAAGTCGCTTAACCTTATAGTTCCCATTATTTTGACACTGTCGACTACTTCTTAAGGGAAATGGTGGACGGGTGAGCCGTACCGCGATATCTACCTGATCACGGTCGAAATCTGCAATAGATTCAGTAGCGACAGTACGTAGATCAACGTCAGGAACAGCGATTGATAGCGCCGAAAGACTGGGTAGTAAAATTTTAGTGGCAAATGTCGGTGTCACACTAATGGTCACCGCCTGAGGTTCTTTGAGTATTTGAGTGGTGGCTTTTCTTAAAATCTCAAACGCTCGTGTGACTTCTGCAAAGTAGATTGCGCCTTGCGAGGTAAGAGCCACGCCCTTTGGCAGCCTTTGAAATAGCGCAAATCCCATGTATTCTTCTAATATACGCACCTGCTGAGCGACTGCTCCTTGGGTCACGAAAAGCTCATCTGCTGCGGCGCGAAAATTTAAATGACGCCCTGCTGCTTCAAATGCACGTAAAGCATTCAAAGAGGGTAAAGCGCGATAAGCATTTGACACAACCACCTCTTAGACAATAGATTTTCTACAGTCTAGCACTTTTTAATATCATGTGAGATATCTGCAACCATTAGTTATGATAGATAAACCAATCACTAATGGAGAAAATCATGACTAAAGAAAAAGTTGCGCTTATTATGGCAGGTGGCTCAGGTATGGGTGCTGCGGCCGCTCGTAAGCTCGCTCAGGATGGCTATAAGGTCGCTATCTTATCGTCCTCAGGCAAAGAGGGAGGCGTTAGCAAAAGAGTTGGGAGGTATTGGCGTCACGGGTTCTAACTTGGTAGATGTCGATGTACAGCGCTTAGTTGATTTGGCAATGGAAAAATGGGGCCGTATTGATGCGCTGGTAAACTCTGCCGGTCACGGTCCACGTGCGCCTATTTTAGAGATCACCGATGACGACTGGCATACAGGTATGGAGGTTTACTTCCTCAGTGCTGTGCGTCCGATTCGCCTCGTCACGCCAATCATGGTGGCACAAGGCGGCGGCGCTATTGTCAATATTTCCACGACTTGGGTCACAGAGCCGACAGCAACCTTTCCAACTTCGACAGCGTTTCGAGCCAGTCTTGGTGCTTTTACTAAGATCTTCTCTGGTGATTATGCGCCGCAAAGCATTCGCATTAATAATGTCTTACCTGGTTGGATTGACAGCTTACCTGAAGTCGATGAGCGCCGTGAGAATGTTCCGATGGGGCGTTATGGTGAAGCTGAGGAAGTTGCTGCAACGATTGCCTTTTTATTATCAGAGGCAGCTAGATATATTACGGGTCAGAGCATACGCGTTGATGGCGGTGTAACTCACTCTGTTTGATAAAAGGTAATGCTAGGTTTAGAGCACACACAGCGCTAGTATTACTTGGTGTGATTTGAGAGTCTAACTTCATTTTTATGAAGTGGGCTACCGCTTTAATTTAATAAAGCCTTTTCAAGCTGTATTTCTACGAGTGTTGTTTGGGTTTATACTTTTAGCGCTAATCGCATGGCGTCATAAAGTCATTACTCGGGAGCAGCTTGCGTATTTACCGCATTTTATTGTTATGTCAGTGCTCGCGACCTCCTTTTATTATTCTGGGTTTATTGCCGGTACTGCGTTGTTACCACTGTATTACGTTACGTTTACTTTATTCCCTGTATGTCTTACCCATAGCTGTAGACCGTCACCATCACTATGCTTATCAGGACGGCTAGGGGTGCATTTTTTACTTGGGACTAGCTTATTGATAATAGTATGAGTTAATGGCATGTTGGTATATTCCCGTGTTGATATAATATATACCAACAAATATACCTATATTCTATATGTTTCGCCACATACCAAGATATTCGTAAAACCCGCAAAACCCCATAAAAAAAGGCTTGCCGCATCGCTGCGAACAAGCCTGATTCAATATGTGGTGGGCCCAGTAGGACTTGAACCTACGACCAAAGGATTATGAGTCCTCTGCTCTAACCAACTGAGCTATGGGCCCTAACGTTAGACGCACAATGATACCTGATTTCTCTAAATTTTCAAGTAAAAGATAAGCAGAATCATGACTATTTACTAAATTTTAATACTTACCACCTGCTAAGGTGAGACCACGACCGCCATCAACATCAATAATCTGTCCGGTGACATAACTGGCTTGTATTAAATATAGCACACTATGAGCGATGTCTTCGGGTTTACCGACGCGCTGTAGAGGTATGGAGTCAACGATACTCTTTTGCAGCGCGGACTCGAGAGCTTGATCGCTATTTGCTTCTGGCAAGATATTGACGCCTGGAGCGACACCGTTGACTCGTACATCAGGCGCAAGCTCTAATGCTAGAGACTGTACCATCATCCGCTGGGCCGCTTTTGCCATATTATAAAGGGTGTAGTTTTTGAACGGTTTATTGTGCGCATGGATATCGAGTAGGCTAATGATGCAACCTTGCCTCGCTTGCAAGTAGGGCAGTAGCGCTTGGCTGAGTATCAAAGGCGCTTTAGCATTACTCAAAAACAGCTCATCCCATTGCTCATTATCGATACTATCTATAGGGGTAGGGTAAAAGCGAGAAGCATTGTGGACTAAGACGTCGAGTTGACCAAATGCAGCGATAATAACTTTGACAAAGGCCTCTAAGCTGTTTTTAGTATTAACAATTGATAAATCCGCCAGTAATACTTTGGCACTATGCGGGCGTATTTGATTGAGCTCGTCGCTGAGTTCTTGAGCTTCAGGCTGGCTATTATGGCAGTGAATGATAACGCGGTAGTTCTGATTATGGGCGGCTTTAATAATAGCCGCTCCAATACGCTTAGCGCTGCCAGTGACGAGTATAACGGGGGCAGTGTTATGATCTGTCATAAACTAGGTTTGCTCATTTTGAGTTTGTAGGTGCTGGATTCGAGCGTCGCGGAGAGCCGCTCCAATAGCTGGTCCTTTTAGCCCGCTTGTAATATCAGTCATATCAATAGCATGAAAACTACTCAGCGCTAGCATCATTTGCAGGTGGTGAATGGCCAACTGCAGCACTTGGCTAGTGACTAATAATTGCGAGAGTTTCTCAGGCGTTTTGTGAGCGTTACAAGCTTGAATAAGATCAATCTTTTGTGCCGCGTCTAGCTCCTTTATTTTATTTAGCTGCTGCGCGTGCTCGACAAAAAGATTAGCAAACTGGGTATGCGCTTTAGGGACTTTAGCGCTCTGGCCTATGTCAATAATACTTTTAGAAGCTGTGTCTTCATCGTTTTTTAAGTGAAACAAAGAGTCATCAAGACTTGCCATAAGCAGCGCCCAGCGCTGCGAGAGGTTCAGCTGCATTTGACCGGCAAAGTATAAGGCGGTTTGTACGGTTTCTTTGATAGCAATGTTTTGCCATGCCCGCGCAATTGCTGCAAAATTATTATCAAGCGCACCAATGTCAAATAGCGTCTGCCAGTAAATATGAGGAGAGGGCTGCATAGTAGCGCGGCTCGACTCTTGCCAAACACGCTCGCCACTTAAATGCGTAAGCTCGCCTGATTCCACTAATTGGCGCATTAAGTCCAGCGTTTCATCAGCGATGCTAAAGCCTAATTCATAGTAACGGCCGTAAAAACGCGCCACTCGCAGCACTCGTAGTGGATCTTCGCTAAAAGCAGTCGAGATATGACGTAAGGTTTTATTGTCGATATCATCTAGACCACCATGATAATCGATGACTTCGCCTGTGAGAGGTGTGTCATCGGTTAGGCTGGTCACCTCGATTGCCATCGCATTGATGGATAAGTCGCGGCGCTGTAAGTCATCGAATAGAGTCACATCAGGACTGGCATGGACACTGAAGCCTTGATAGCCGTGCCCTTGCTTACGCTCTGTGCGGGCAAGAGCGTACTCTTCGTGCGAGGTTGGGTGCAAGAATACTGGGAAGTCTGCGCCTACTTGCTGAAAGCCTGCCGCTAGCATTTGCTCGACACTGCTGCCTACTACTACGAAGTCTTTGTCAGTCACAGGGCGATCAAGTAGCCCATCGCGAACTGCACCGCCAACTAAGTACACTTGCATGATTACCTCGAAAACCAAAATATTAGGCAAAAAAACCAGCTAACGCGTGACGTTAGCTGGTTTTATTATAGCATAGCACTTATCAGTACATGATAAGTGCACCTAGTTCTCAAAATTGCAGAACTATTTTTGTTCTTCTTCTAAGTCCAGCGCTTCGGTAACGGCAAGCGCAGTCATATTGACAATACGGCGCGCGGTCGCTGATGGCGTTAGGATATGTACCGGCTTGCTAGCACCCAATAAGATAGGACCGATTGAAGCGCTATTAGTTGCTGTCTTTAACAAGTTAAAGGCAATATTTGCTGAATCAAGTGTTGGTAAGATGAGCAGGTTGGCCGCCCCTCTAAATTCGGTAGAAGGGAAGTCCTCTATACGAATATGCTCATCAAGCGCGGCATCCCCTTGCATCTCACCATCGAAGTCAAAGTTGACCTTCATTTCGGTCAATAGCTCATAGACTTTGCGCATTTTTACCGCGCTTGCGCGGTTTGAGGTACCAAAGTTAGAATGCGAAACCAAAGCGACTCTTGGCGTGATACCGAAGCGCTCAAGTTGCTCCGCGGCTAATACTGTCATCTCGGCCAATTGCTCAGCAGTAGGGTCTTCATGGACATAAGTATCCGCAATAAAAATATTACGATCTTGCATCAATACCGCGTTCATCGCATAAAAATCACTAACGCCTTGTTTTTTACCGATGACGTTTTGTACATATTCTAAATGCAGCTGATAATGGCTAAACGTACCGCAGATCATGCCTTCAGCATCGCCATTCTCGACTAATAAAGAGCCGATGAGTGAGGTCTTACGACGAACATCACGGCGAGCCAGCTCAATGCTAACGCCTTTACGTTTGTTCTTTTCGTAGTAGCCTTGCCAGTAATCTTTATAGCGTGGATCATCATCTTGATTGACGATAGTCATGTTGACGCCATCTTGTAGACGTAAGCCAAGTTTTTCGATATTGGCTTCAATCACTGCCGGACGACCAACCAGAATAGGCTGCGCCAATTGCTCATCGACCACAACTTGTACGGCTAATAGAACATTATTATCTTCGCCTTCACAGTAAACAATACGCTTGGGATCTGATTTGGCGCGAGCAAAGATTGGTTTCATCACAAACGCGGAATTATAGACAAACTCAGATAACTGTTGGCGATACGCTTTCATATCTAAAATAGGCAGGCTAGCGACGCCTGAGTCCATAGCTGCCTGTGCGACAGCAGAGGCAATCTCAATGATTAAGTTTGGCTCGAGTGGGCCTGGGATCAAATAGTCGCGACCGAAACGGCGCATTTTATCCGTGGTTTTGACATTACCTACAGGGGTGGCTTCAACATGAGCCATAGCCGCAATAGCACGGACGCAAGCGATTTTCATCTCTTCGTTAACGGCGGTCGCGCCGACATCTAACGCGCCGCGGAAGATATAAGGGAAGCACAGTGCGTTATTGACTTGGTTAGGGTAGTCTGAGCGACCGGTTGCCATAATCACGTCTGGACGTACTGAATGCGCCAATTCTGGCATAATCTCAGGCGTTGGGTTAGCAAGAGCAAAGACGATAGGGTCTTTTGCCATACGTTTGACCATATCAGGAGTTAAAATGCCAGGCATCGATAGTCCCAAGAACATATCGGCATCATCCATAACTTCTTCAATCGTCGTCGCGTCGGTATCGCGGGCATAGCGCTGTTTAGATTCGTCAAGATTATCACGGCTAGTAGACAAGATACCGCGTGAATCAGAGACAAAGATATTGTCTTTATTAACGCCTAAGGCACAGATAATATCCAAGCACGAAATGGCAGCAGCACCAGCCCCTGAACAGACAATCTTAATCTCTTCAATTTTTTTATCGATTAAGATTAAAGCGTTAAGCAAAGCGGCCGCAACGATAATAGAAGTACCATGCTGATCATCATGAAAGACTGGGATGTTCATACGCTCGCGCAGTTCACGCTCGATTTTGAAACATTCTGGTGCTTTGATATCTTCAAGATTGATACCACCAAAAGTTGGTTCGAGAGACGCTACCGCTTCGATGAACTTGTCAGGATCGTTTTGGGCTATTTCAATATCGAAAACATCAATACCAGCGAATTTTTTGAACAGGACGCCTTTACCTTCCATAACAGGCTTTGAAGCTAGAGGACCGATATCACCTAAGCCGAGTACTGCTGTACCATTAGTGATGACACCAACTAGATTGCTACGAGCCGTATATTTAGCCGCTAGTTTTGGATCTTTTTCGATCTCAAGACAAGGTACGGCAACTCCTGGTGAGTAAGCAAGCGCTAAGTCGCGTTGGTTGGCTAGCTGCTTGATAGGAGTGACTGAGATTTTACCTGGACGAGGATGTGAATGGTAATGAAGAGCCGCTTGTTCAAACTGTTCTATTTCTGAAGCTGGGCTGTCCGTATTCAAGGAGGTATCGTCATTCATAATAATGGCCATAGTTAGGATAAAATAGTTAGAATAAAGGTGTTATAGGAGATCCAGAGGTGTCATAAAAAAGGGTGCTTCAAGCTGACTCATAAAAAAAAGGCTAACATCAGCGCCTTAATATTGTGAAGGCCGTTATCCATAAAAGATAATGGCTAATATACAGCCAGTTTTTTATAAAGCACACAGCGTTTAGCTAGACTGCTAAAGACCATATGCTAAAAAAATAACTATTCTAGCATCAATGTCAATTCACTGCCTAGTCAACCGGCCTTAAATGTGCAAATTAATATAACGTTACAAGTCATCTATTCAGCATAAAACTGCATAGGCTTACCCATCAGCATCGACAAATCATAAATGGATAAGCCATAGGCAACAAGCCATCTAAGAAGAGCAGCTGATCGGTAATTGCGGCGCGTTAGGTGTAGGGGGAGTCGTATCAAGTTCGGTAGCGATATCTTGTACGTCATAAGGCCGACTTAATAAGTCATAAACTCTAGCCACCTCGTCGAACTGACCTTGCTGGGCTGCAGTGATAGCGCGCTGTGCCATCTCGTTACGCAGCACGTAGACTGGATTGTTGTTTTTCAAACTATCGATTACCTCATCGGTAGCTAAGGTAGCTAATCGGTTTAGATAACGCTGACGCCAGTCTTGCCAAACCGCTAGCGCTTTTGGAGGTAGTTCATGGCTTAGAATCGTTAACAATTGCTTTTCATGAGGATGTTTATTAGGAGCAACCAAGCCTAATAAAGCTCGAAAGCTATTGGTATAATCGAGTAAGTTATCTTCTAGTAGGCTCATCCACTCAAACGCTAGCTCTAAACTCTCTTGCTCGTGGGGAAGACCTAGCTTACGACACAGCCCTTGTTGATAATGCTGCATAAAGACAGTCTCGTAAGGCGCTAAACAATCTGCTAGAGTCTCACGAGTTACGCCCTCTAGGCGCATAAAATGCGGTAGCCAGACGTTAAGGTTCCAATAACCAATAGCGGGCTGATTTTGATAAGCGTAACGTCCAGTGTGATCAGAGTGATTATTAATCCAAGCCGGATTAAAGCGCTCCATAAAACCAAACGGTCCAAAATCTAAGGTGCTGCCGGTAATTGATAAATTATCGGTATTCATCACCCCATGGGCAAAGCCAATCAACTGCCAGTCGGCAATCATATGCGCTGTACGCTCGACAACATTGCTTAAAAATGCCAGTATCGGCTGCTCAGTATCGCGGCACTCTGGATAGTAAGTATCGATCATATAGTCAGTAAACTCGCCGAGTAAGTCCGGTGCAAAGCTCGCTATCCATTCGACATGACCGAGGCGTACATGACTATCTGCTACTCGCATCAAAGCGGCGCCTGCTTCCATTGTTTCGCGGCGCACGGGTGTATCTGAGACCACAAACGCTAGCGCATTGGAGGAGGGGATACCTAGCTGAGCAAAAGCATGGCCACATAAGTACTCACGGATAGTACTGCGTAACACCGCTCGGCCATCTCCCATTCGCGAGTAAGGCGTCAGGCCAATACCCTTAAGATGCAGGTCTTGTAAAGTTTCACTATTATCCAAGACTTGCGCCATCAGTAGACCGCGCCCATCGCCCAACTGTCCCGCCCATTGCCCAAACTGATGACCGGCATAAGCCATCGCTAGCGGCTCAAAATTCTCAGGCACATAGCGTCCGCCAACGATATCGACCCAATGCTCCATCAGCTCGCTATCAGCTGACCAACCTAATTGCTCAGCGACTTGTGAGTTAAAGTGGCCGGCAAGCGGGTTAATCAGAGCGCTTGGCGGTTGCTTATGATACAGACGCGGGTCTAATTTGGCATAGCTATTTTGGTAGCGCATAACGGCTTCCTATTATGATTAAATCTCTTAAAAAGCCACTATAACATAGCCACAATATCGCAATGATAAGCTCTGTTGCTTAGTGGTAATTTATATCCAGCAGGCCCTATAAATACAGAAGAAATCTAGACAAAAAAATCCCTCTATCTATAACAGATAGAGGGTAGGAGAAACTTATTGATTAGAGGAGCTAGGAGCTAGCTTAGTTCTAACTAAGCGGCTTTATTATCAAAGCCAATCGAGCGAAACGCGGTTTTGAGATTGTTATTATGCTCAAATATTTTTTGCTCAACTTTGATATATTCGTGCTTAAGCTTATCATCAACCTCATGCAAGCGATCAGCAAACTCCGTCTTTTTCATCTCCACTGCTTTGGCTTTTAGCGCTTGCCATTCTTCAACAGTTTGTTTAAACGCATCATATTCAAACTTAATACGATCTTGGAAGTTTTGCATTGCTTGTGGAATATCAATACCGTCAGAAGTTGCTTTGTCGATTTGCTGCTGAGCACGCTTAAACTGCATTTGTACTTCGGCATGCTTGATAGTGGTGTCATCCACTCTACGCAACTCACTAGTCAAACCAAGCTTAGATAAACCTACGATTAACCATTTCGTTGGATCGTACTGCCACCATTTAACACCATTGCGATAGTCGTATTGGAAGAAGTGATGATAGTTGTGATAACCCTCACCCCAAGTAAAGATAGCTAAGATTGCGTTATCACGTGCACTATTAGTATCGGTATAAGGGCGTGTACCAAACATATGGCATAAAGAGTTGATAAAGAAAGTAAAATGATGAGTCAAGACTAGACGTAGTAGGCCTGCTAGCACTAACGTACCCCAAACATCACCGATCAACCAGCCTACGGCTGCGACCATAGCGACATTAGTCGCTAATACCCAAAGACCATAATACTTATGCTGAATTTGTAGCACTTTATCTTTGGTTAGATCAGGGATGTTTTTGTAGTCAAAGCGGCCACTAGGGTAGTTACGTAGCATCCAACCAATATGGCTAAAGAAAAACCCACGCTGCGCTGAATACGGATCTTCCATACGATCATCGACGTGACGATGATGGGTGCGGTGACCTGAGACCCAGTCAAAGGCTGAACCTTGCACAGCAAGGGTTGATCCTAATAGTAAGAAGTTTTTTACTAAAGGATGCGCTTTGTAGGCGCGATGCGACAGCAAGCGATGATAGCCTGCAGTGATACTGATACCTGTCCAGACCATAAAGGCGCCAAAGACCCCCCAGACTGGCGCACTAACTTGATGCGTTAGCAGATACCAAGGAGTAATCACCGCTGCTGCAATAGGCGTTGCTATTAAAAAAATCGCGGGTACTAAGTTAATGGGCGACTTTTGGAATTCAAGCTCAAGAGGGTCGACACCTTCATAGTTAGCCGCTGAATTCGCATTCTCGTAGCCGCTTGTAGCAGCAAACTGAGTATCTGCTGCTGCATCAGTGTTGCTTTTGTTATTATCAAACCACGTCTTAAAACGTAGCGCTTGAGTGCCAGCAGTTTGTATAAGCGTATCACTAGACTTCATAGCGAGACGTAAGCCTTTAAGTGGTAAACCTATTACTTTTTTAGCAATCATGTAATATCCCTAACGGTATTAATTTCAGCGTCTATATTACCCTAAATAAAGTATAAAGTGAACAGGTATACACTAGAAAAATATTGCTAAATAACAATAACTTGTATGAGTTATGGGATATTTATAATGAAAGCCATGTTAGCTATCAGGAGTTCAGTGAAAGTGTAAAACTGTGCGGAGATATGTTACATAAGGCATGACGCTTAGTGAGTGGATAAATCGTATTACTATTCAGGGTAAGCCTATAGTTTTTAACAAAATATCAATCGAGAACTCTCAACGCTAGGGTCATAATAATTGCGAAGGAATATCGGTGATAATGACATCCACTTGCCATTCTACCAGCTGTTTTATAGCCTCGATATCATTGACCGTCCAAGCGCTTACCGGCAACTGATAGCGGTGACAGTTATCGATAATTTGCTCGTTTAACAACGCGTAATGAATACCCAGTTGTGTACAGCCTAATCTTAGCGCGGTATTAGGTGCCGATGGTATAAGACTAGGCTCGAGCACTAATAATCCACGAGGTATCGATGATAGCTGCTGATGTCGCTGTAATTGGGCTAGTAGCTTTTTATCAAAGCTAGTCAATACCAACGGCAGGCTGGATAATGGGCTATTCACTAAATAGCGCAGTAACGCTTGCACAAGCTTGTCATGATTAGTGCGCTCGTGCGTTTTAATCTCAAGCTCGATATGAGTAAACTGGCTCAAAGTATGAGCTTGACTTCTTAATTCTGTCACCTCATAAGCCTTATCAGTACTGGCTTTATCTATACCCCACAGACTATTGAGCGCTTGACGTTGAGGCTTAAATGTAGGAGTAGACATCGAGAGTGGTAAAGACTGCGCTAACATATCGAGCGTAATGATATGGTGGCCCGATTGGGTGTGACGTTGAACCTCGCGTAGACTCAATTGGTCAATCCGCGCTTGTAAACCGCATAAACGCTGTAGAGTGTCGTCATGAAAAACAATCAAATGACCATCAGCGGTGAGTTGCACATCGAGTTCAACGCCTGCTAAGCCCCTTGCTTGCAAGCGCTTAGCGTGTTGAAAGCCGAATAAAGTGTTTTCTTGTGCTTCCACGCGCGCGCCGCGATGACCAAGGAGTTGCGTTTTTTTGAAATCTATCATAATTAAAGCAAGAATTTTTTCAGTGATAAGAGCCGGTTATTATACCTATCATAAGCTGTCTTTTATGATAGAACGTTTACTTTGAAGGTTGGTTATTGACTACGGCGTCTTTAGACGTTCTGTGTTGTGTTTTTGCAACTAATGCTGATTTTACCGCTATTAGTGGCTTTTATTTGTATATCTAGAAATTGTGATGCTGAACATCTTAGACAAACCCCGTATAATGATTTAATTTTTAATTAAGTGCCATTCTCTAAAGTAGTTATTCTTTTCTTTAAAATAGCCATTTTCAAATTATCTATTGTACAGTGCTATAGATAATGAATATGGTTCACCCTTGATTTACAAAGGATGATTGGCTACAAGGCGATTGGCTATAAAGAGTAATAAAGGCAGCTATAAAAAGGTCAGTAACTCAGGAGCTAAATGAGTATGAGCGTAGTCAAAAATAAGTGGATGAAATGGCAGCAGATTGCTGGTATTAGTTTGGTGTGTGGTTTAGCCGTTGCAGGCTGTAGTCGCCCAGATGATGAGGACAGCGTTGATACCACTGACGTCAGTGCTGAGCAGCAAGCCACTGGCGATGCTGATATTGCACCCGCAATGAGGTGTGATGACCCTATGGTTCAAGACCGCCTCAGAACTGCATTAATGAACACTTTAGATCAACAAACGCAAACGCTCGCGACTAACTATGCAAACAATGCAGAAGTGGCTATTAGCAGTAGCATGCTCGATACTAAAGTGGGCAATATCAAGATTGACGTACAGAACGCAGCGATTTTACAAGAAGGCAATGCTAGTGGCATGACCACTTGTCAGGCGAGCGTCAGCATGACCTTGCCTAGCGAGGACTTGTACCAAGCAAGCTTAATAGATTCATCCAATAATAAACCAAGCTTGCAATCGCGTTTGGCTAACGAAAACATCCGTATCAATAATAATATGTTAGTAGATGATGCTTTTAGCTATGTCATTGGTGCTCAAAACGGTCTAGTGCAAGCCCGTATCGCAGGCCAACCTGCTTTGATCCGCATTGTTGCTGATGTTATGGCAGGCTCGTCACTTAAAACTATGCTAGATGAGCAGGCAGCGATTCACCGAGCCGAGGCGGCGGCTGAGCGTAGAGCAGCGGCGTCAAGCAGAGAGGAAAATCAAACTATTCGTCAGCCAAGAACGGTGACGCCAGTAGAGCCAATCCGTCAAGCGACTCCGCCAACACCACCGGCACCGCCGACGATTAATCAAAATAACAATGCTAACAATGATGATGAGAGTGTAGCCGCTGCTAGTACTAGTACGGATAATAGAGCCAGTACGCCAGTGAAACCAGCGCTCCCTAAGGCAACTCCTGAAGATAAGAGTATTGATATGATCATCGTTGAAGATGATAGTGCGACTTATTAAGCTTTGTTTTTTTTAAGCTTTATTTTTGCTGTGTCTAAAAGCTGTTCATGACCTAGTCAATAACTAAGAGACAAAGCGCTGATAGATTTAAGCTATTGGCGCTTTTTTTAGGCGTGATTAAACGGCGCTATTTACCTTCATCAAGCTTTTGTAACACTTGACTATCCCATAAGGCCTCAGAGATTTGGGCAGGATCGGTACAAAAACGTGCCGCGACAAATAACCAATCAGATAACCGATTAATCAAGCTGACAGCGGTACTACGGATAGCTTGCGGGCGCTGCTGTTGTAACAACACGGCCTGACGCTCAGCGCGGCGACATACGGTACGCGCTATGTGCAATTGACTGACCAATATTGATCCTGTGGGCAAAATAAAATCTTTGAGCGGTGGCAAGCCAGCATTCATGCTATCTATCTGCTGCTCTAACCAGTCGATATGAGTCTCGTTCACGCCTTCATACTCTGGCATCGCAAGCTCCCCACCAATGTTGAATAGTAAATGCTGAATAATCACTAAGGCATGCGCAAAGTCTGACTCATTTATAAGTGATAAATGCTCAGATAGCGCTGTGTTAGCAACCGTGTTCATTTGCGTTAATTGGGCGCGTACTAAGCCAACATGCGAGTTGAGCTCATCGATATCACCCATGACTGTGAAGAGCATATCAGCTTTGCTGACGCGGCTGCCATCCGCCATGCCTGTTGTGCCATCATCACCAGTGCGAGTGTATATCTTACTTAAACGATTGCCCATTTATAACTCCTTATCTTTTATACCTAAAATGCGTGATACGCTGAAAGGTCTGTTTCTTTAACGGTTTTATTTAACAGCGCCCTGCGCTCATTGTAGTATTTTATGTCCGTTTTCGCTAAGATAATGCGTTAATATTTATATCACTTTATTTTATCAAAAGGCTATTTTGTTATGACTACCTCAGTTACCGATGCGCAGTCTCAGCTTGTTGTATACGACTCATTGACTGCCCGCAAGCAGTCCTTGCAGCCCTTAGTGGCTGGCAAGTTAGGAATGTACGTCTGCGGCATGACGGTTTATGATTACTGTCACATCGGTCACGCTCGGGTGATGGTGGCTTTTGATATGGTAGTGCGTTGGCTGACCCAATTAGGTTATGACGTCAATTATGTGCGAAATATTACTGATATCGATGACAAGATTATCGCGCGGGCTATCGAAAATAATGAAGATATCGGCACTCTGACTGAACGCTTTACAAAAGCGATGCATGAAGATGCTGCCGCGCTTGGCTGCTTGAGTCCAGATGCAGAGCCGCGCGCGACTGATCACATCGATGAGATGCAGCAAATGATCGCCACTTTAATCGAAGGCGATTATGCCTATGCTGCCAATAACGGCGATGTTTATTATGCCGTCGATAGCTTTGCCGATTATGGCAAGCTCTCCAAGCGAAAGCTTGATGAGATGCAAGCGGGCTCTCGCGTTGAAGTTGAAAGTATCAAGCACAATCCTTTTGATTTTGTTCTATGGAAAGCGGCAAAAGCAGGCGAGCCGCAGTGGATGTCTCCTTGGGGGCAAGGGCGTCCAGGCTGGCATATTGAATGCTCCGCCATGTCGACTAAATGCTTGGGTAATACCTTTGATATCCACGGCGGTGGTCATGACCTGCAGTTTCCGCATCATGAAAACGAGATTGCGCAATCGGAGGCAGCGACAGGCTGTGAGTACGCGAACAATTGGATGCACGTTGGCTTTATTAATGTCGATGGCGAAAAAATGTCTAAGTCTTTGGGCAATTTTTTTACCATACGCGAAGTCACTAACAGATATCATCCAGAAACTGTTCGGTTTTTCTTATTATCGAGCCATTACCGCAGTCAAATAAACTTCTCTGATAGCGCCTTAGATGAAGCGCATAACAGCCTAAGTAGATTATATAATGCGCTTAAAATCGCTGAGCAACAACAGAATCAAGCGCTTGAGACTGACAATGAGCTTATCAATCAAGCGTATCAAAGCGTGGCAGGTCAAGACTTTATGGCCGCTATGAATGATGATTTTAATAGCTCAGCGGCTATTAGTGTCTTGTTTGGTCTAGCAAGCGAAGTCAATAAAGCGGCAAAAGCGGAAGATACAGCTAAGGCTTGGCAGTCAGCCCAGCAGCTGCAAGCGCTCGCCAAATCATTAAATATCTTACAGCAACCGCCAAAGCAGTTTTTGCAAGCAGTTATTGGTGAAGAGTCGGAGGATGGGCTTAGTGATGCGGCTATTGATGCGCTTATTACTGAGCGTGGCGACGCCAAAACGAATAAAGACTATGCGCGGGCTGATGAGATTCGAGGTCAACTAAAAGAGGCGGGCATTGAGCTTGAGGATAGTAGCGCTGGCACGACTTGGCGCCGCGCTTAACACAGCTGCTGCTATAAACGGACAAAACCACCAAGATAACTACAAATACTCATAGATAAAGTCAGCTTAATGCTGGCTTTTTTTAATGGACTCAATTAGCTTATATTTAAAGTAGTTTGATAAGCGATAACACTCCATGCGAATACATGTTTTCTTACTTTTTATGCTGAGTCTCTGCTCCTTTTCGCTCAATGCAGCAACGGAAGAGAGGGGAGTGTCTGCTAGCGTACAAACTCAGCAGCAAGCAAGGCAGGCCGATAAGCTACAAGTAAATACTGAGCTTAAAGGAGAGTATAACGAAAACTATTATCTGTTAGAAAAGTTGAATACGGGGTTGCCGCCATTATCACCGCCGCCCAATTTATTAACGCCGATGGCAACTTTAGAGTTTTTTCAAACGGCGGTAACGAGGGAGCAGTTTGATTTAGCTGTCTATGCGCTAAACTTGAATTTGTTTGCGCCCAGCACCCAAACTAGCCGCGGTATTGAGCTGTCTAAACGTCTTAATTATTTATTAAATAGAAAAAATCTTTATGTTTTTAATAAAATGCCGGATCGTCCTGATGGTTTGATTGAGCCTTCTTTTGGAGGAGGGAGCAGCATTCATGGCGTCTCGCGCCGCTCTATTCGGCTTGGCGACATAGAGTATTTAGAGCACCGCATACCGATATTTATCGAGCGGGTAAAGATAGAGGACAACACGCCGGTTTGGGTATTCTCAGCACAAACGGTCAGCCATATCGATAAGCTCTACGAGCAATACAAACCGGCGACGTTTGAGCGCTATCTGCCCTCATGGCTACTGTTAAGGTTTTTTGGTATCGCTGTTTGGGAGTTTTTAGCCTTACTCATTTTCTTCTTCATCACTATCGCGGTGGGATGGGTGTTCAGTAGACTCACTGGTAAACTAATAGATCACTATACGAGTAATGAAGTGCTGTCTAAAGTGGGTCATAAAAAAAGCATCACTGAATTAGTCAATAAATTTACTGTGCCGCTGACTTTTACCATTAGTTTTTCTTTAGTATTTACTTTGGTGTCAGGTGGTTTTCCCTTTATACAGGCTATCGCCACGGACACTAGGCCTATCGTATGGGTAGCTTTAGTACTGAGCGTCTTATGGCTAGGTATCCGCGTGATTAACTTTTTTGCCAATCGCTACGAGGATCTGCAAATCGAAAGTTTGGGCGAGGAGCAGTACGATGAGTATCGCCAGCGTAGTACTTATTTGTCGATATTTCGGCGCGTTTTTATCTTTGTTATGGTGCTTGGCAGTGTTTGGATAGGCTTGAGCGAGTTTGTCAATATAGAAGGACTTGGCAAGACCTTATTGACTTCAGCCGGTATCTTGAGTGTGATTATTGGTATTGCCGCGCAGCCGACACTTGGTAATATCGTCGCTGGCATGCAGATCGCCATTACTCAGCCCATACGTATCGGTGACACGATTATGATTGATGGTAATTGGAACACAGTCGAGAATTTAGGCTACACCTATGCCACTATTAAAACTTGGGACGAGCGCCGCTTATTTGTGCCGATGCGCTATTTTGTCAATCAGACTATTGAAAACTTGTCGCATCCTGAATCTCATCTAACGCGCACGGTCTCTTTACTCGTAGATTATGGCATCAATGTTGATGATATTCGGCAAAAATACAGCGAGGTGGTCAAAGCCAGTCAATACTGGGATGGCGAAACTGAGCCTATGCTGCAGGTGCTGTCAGTCGCTAGGGATACTATTGAGCTGTACGGCACTATAGCAGCTAATAATCCTGATGATGCTTGGATGCTAGAATGTGAGGTACGAGAGCAAATGCTAAAGTATCTTTATGATAAACAAAAGCCTTATCTGCCAGCTGAGCGTATCACCTTTAAAGAGAACTGAAAAAGTAGAAAAAAAGAAGTAAAAGCTAAGGGGTATGAAGAAAAACACATTAGCACGGTTTTTTATTTTTATAGTGGAGCGACTTTATAAGCTAAGTAGATAAAATACGTAGACTAACAAATAAAGTCAGTTCTATACTGGCTTTATGTTATGGACTGCTTTAATTTATCAGCATACTTCTGCCAGAAAATTATAAATATGACAAAGTTTCATGCTCTTATATCCTGTAGTGCTAAGCGGTGCAAAGTAATGCCTTGTAATACCAAGCATCATGCGTCTAAGGGCGTTACTGTTATGCCCAATACGGTTGTGCTTGATAACCCTCTGCCCAATAATGTAGCTAAGACTAAGGGTGCTACGATCTCTTTGCGCTCAAGCAGTATGGGGATAGTCTATATACTGACGGCTTGGTTATTACTCTCGATTATCTATCTACCTGTCTATGCTGCAGAAAATGTCCAAGACAGCCAAGCTAATACGGCTGATAGTTCGCCGATATCTATCACCACTCAGCCTGACAATATCGTTGATTACGCTGAAGATAAAATTAAGAGTATCGATCTAGAAGATATCAACCCTGCCAAAATGATTAACAAGGTCCTTGATCCCTCAGAAAAAATAGCAGTGCCGCAAGCTGGGTATTTGCAAGGCGATACTGAGATTATAGGAGACTATAACGCCAACTATTATCCTCTAAATAAGCTCAATGAAGGCTTGCCACCTTTGTCTGAACCACCGCATTTATCGAGTCCACTAGCAACGATGGAGTTTTTTCAATCCGCTATTATGAAACAGCAATTCGGGTTGGCAGCTTATGCACTAAATATGAACCTGATTGATAGTGAGCGCCAGCCTAACCGCGCCGTTGAGCTCTCAAAACGCCTAGATTATTTATTGCGTAAAAAAGAGCTGTATGTTTTCAACGATATGCCGGATCGTCCCGATGGTTTGATTGAGCCAACGATAGGCAGCAGTAATAGCGTGCGCGGCATTCCGCGTCGCTCAATCCGCTTGGGCTATATAGATTATCGTGAGCGCCGAGTACCTATCTCTATAGAGCGTGTGCGCGTTGGCGAGCAGCAGCCAGTTTGGGTGTTTTCGGCGCACACTGTTGGTAATATAGATAATCTGTATGAGCAATATCAACCCGCTAAGTTTGAGCGTTATTTGCCCTTAATACTGACCGCGCGTCTCTTCGGTATCGCTATATGGGAATACTGCGCTTTGCTGTTGTTTTTTCTAACGACTATGGGTCTGGGGTGGCTGCTGAGTACAGGCGTTGGTAAGCTTATCAATATGGGAGCAAGTAAAAGCGATAAGCAAACGAGCGAGAGCGTAGGACGCCGTAGTGTTAAGGATATGGCCAATAAACTGACCGTACCTTTGACCTTAACCATTAGCTTCTCTTTGGTCTATACCTTAGCTTCCGGCGGCTTTCCTTATCTTGATGCGGTAGCAACCGCGACTCGGCCGATCATTTGGGTGTTTTTAGTCATTAGTACGGTATGGCTAGGGATTCGGATCATTCATTTTTTTGCCAACCGTTATCAAGACTTACAAATCGATAGTTTGGGTGAAGAGCAGCTCGATAAATACCGTATACGTCTCACTTATGTCTCGATATTTAGGCGTGTCTTTATTTTTGTTATGATCTTGGGCAGTATTTGGATTGGCATCAGTGAGTTTACCAATGTCGAGGGATTAGGGAAAACCTTATTAACGTCAGCGGGTATTGCTGGGGTAGTGATTGGGGTGGCGGCGCAGCCTACTTTGGGCAATATAATCGCTGGCATGCAAGTAGCTATTACTCAGCCTGTGCGCATCGCTGATACTGTGATGATAGAAGGCGATTGGACGACTATTGAGGATCTGCGATATACCTATGCGGTGCTCAAAACTTGGGATGAGCGGCGGTTAATTATACCGATGCGCCATTTTGTCACTGAGATTGTCGAGAACTGGTCACATACGGAATCACATCAAACAAGGCCGGTTTATCTCTATGTTGATTATGGCGTCGATGTTGAGGTCATTAGACAAAAATTTATTGCCGTGGTTAAAGAAAACGAACTATGGGATGGTGAGACTACACCTGAGCTCATCGCCACTGTAGTTAACGAAGATACGATTACCCTACGCGGCGCGCTAGCTTCTGATAGTCCACTGAATGCTTGGATGCTCGAATGCCAAGTCCGTGAGGTCATGCTTGCTTATTTGTACGAGGAACAAAAATCGTATCTACCAACCGAACGCATAACTTTTAAAGAGGACTAGATAAAGACACTAATTAAAGAGACTTAGCGATAAAAATAGGATGTGAGAAGGCGTTGAATTTGCTATAATATGGCGTTATTTTAAAGGGATAACTAAGACATCAAGATAGCTGCTGCGTTATATTTACGCCTTTATCATCTTGTAGTCTAGCTCCCACCCATCAAAATAGCCACTATTAGGGGTATGTATGTTACGTATTGTCGATGAAGCCTTAACTTTTGATGACGTGTTATTGTTACCCGCCTATTCTGAAGTCCTGCCAAAATCTGCCGATCTCTCTACGCGCTTAACCAGAAATATCACTTTGAATCTACCTTTAGTCTCTGCTGCTATGGATACGGTGACTGAATCTGAGATGGCCATCACTATGGCGCAATTGGGCGGCATTGGTATTTTGCATAAAAGCATGGATATCGATAAGCAGGCCACGCAAGTACGCCGCGTCAAAAAGTTTGAAGCCGGCACGGTTGTCGATCCTATTACCGTCCACCCTGAGATGACTATTGGCGATCTCTTAAGGCTCACTGAGGACAATAACATCTCAGGTGTACCGGTCGTAGAAAAAGGCACTGATAAAGTCGTCGGTATTGTCACTCATCGTGATTGGCGCTTTGAGACCAATCTAAAGCAGCCTGTCAGTGAGATCATGACCCCAAAAGAGCAATTAGTAACGGTTCATGAAGGCGAGAGTAATGAGAATATCAAAAAATTGCTGCACGAGCATCGCATTGAAAAAGTGATTGTCATTGATGATGATTTTCGTCTGCGCGGTTTGATTACGGTCAATGACTTTGCTAAGGCTGAAAACAATCCGAACGCTTGTAAAGATGATAAAGGTCGTCTGCGCGTCGGCGCCGCTGTTGGCACTGGGGCGGACACTGAGTCGCGCGTAGAAGCTTTGATCGCCGCTGATGTCGATGTATTAGTCGTTGATACCGCTCATGGACATTCTAAAGGCGTGATCGAAAAGGTTTCTTGGATTAAAAAGAACTTTCCAAATATCCAAGTTATCGGTGGTAATATCGCCACAGGAGATGCTGCCTTAGCCTTACGTGATGCAGGCGCTGATGCGGTAAAAGTCGGTATTGGTCCTGGCTCTATCTGTACTACTCGCATCATCGCTGGTATCGGCGTGCCACAAATATCGGCGATTGATAATGTTGCAAGCGCGCTAAAAAACAGCATTCCGCTGATTGCTGATGGCGGTATCCGTTATTCAGGAGATATGGCGAAAGCTATCGCTGCTGGCGCCTCTTGTATCATGGTCGGATCCTTAATGGCAGGTACTGAAGAAGCGCCAGGAGAGGTTGAGCTCTTTCAAGGGCGCTATTATAAAGCTTACCGCGGTATGGGCAGCCTTGGCGCGATGTCAGGCTCAAACGGCTCCTCGGATCGCTACTTCCAAGATGCCAAAGATGGCGTAGAAAAATTAGTGCCCGAAGGTATCGAAGGCCGTGTTCCTTATAAAGGTCCAGTCGCTGGTATCGTCAATCAATTGGTCGGCGGTTTGCGCTCATCGATGGGTTATACAGGCAGCGCGACTATTGAGGAAATGCGTAGCAATCCGCAGTTTATCAAAGTCACCTCAGCAGGTATGAAAGAGTCGCATGTCCATGATGTGCAAATCACTAAAGAAGCGCCTAACTATCGTGTATAAGCTATCGCGCATAAGCGCTTAAGTGTGAAATCTTTTATCAAACTACAAGCGTTATTTATAATATAATAATAGCGAGATACAAACAGTCAACAATGCTCTGTCATTGTTGACTGTTTTTTTTCGTAAAATAACTGAGTAGTAAAGCCCCTTATAAAAGGATGGTTATACTGGTTGTTAGGTGTTTTTTAAATTAAGTGTAAGGATGTCATAATAATGAGCTATTTCGGTACAGACGGTATTCGTGGGAAATTTGGGGAGTTACCAATCACCCCTGATTTTATTCTTAAATTAGGCTATGTGACCGGACAAGTACTGATAGAGAACCAAAGCCATGCTGCGCGTAAGCCAAGTGTCGTCATCGGTAAAGATACGCGGCTGTCGGGCTATGTCATCGAAGGCGCGTTGCAAGCAGGCTTCAATGCTGCAGGCGTCGATGTCCATATGCTAGGGCCGCTGCCTACGCCTGCGATTGCCCATCTGACTCGCAGCTTTAATGCCGATGCTGGGGTAGTCATTTCAGCCTCTCACAACCCGTACTATGATAATGGTATCAAGCTGTTCTCAGGTGATGGTAAAAAACTTAACGATGAGATGCAAAACGCTATCAATGCGAAATTAGATGCCATCATGACAGCGGATCCAGCAGACGAGGCGGCGCTAATGATGCCTATTGCCGATCCTGCCAAACTAGGTAAAAACCATCGCATTGATGATGCAAAGGGCCGCTATATTGAGTTCTGTAAGGGTAGCTTCCCTTATCAGCATGATTTAGATCATCTCAAAATCGTCGTGGACTGCGCCAATGGGGCGGGTTATAGCGTAGCGCCAAGAGTGCTACGCGAGCTTGGCGCTAACGTGATTGCCATTAATAATACGCCTGATGGTATCAATATCAACTCTGAATGCGGCTCCACGCATCCTGAAGGGCTGCAAAAAGCAGTATTAGAACATAATGCAGATGTCGGCATCGCGCTTGATGGCGATGGCGACCGTATTGTGATGGTGGATGACTTAGGTCATCTAGTCGACGGTGATGGTATTCTCTATGTGCTCGCCACGCAAGGCAAGCAGCTGGCGAAAGGGGTTGCCGGTACCTTGATGAGCAATATGGGTTTAGAGCTGGCGCTACAAGCGAAAGATATTGAGTTTGCGCGCGCTAAAGTTGGTGATCGTTACGTGATGCATGAGCTGGAAGCGAAAGGCTGGATATTAGGCGGCGAGCCCTCAGGCCATATTTTATGTTTAGATAAGAGCCGCACCGGCGACGCGATTATAGCAGCGCTACAAGTACTCGCAGTGATGCAAGAACAAGATAGAGCTTTAAGCGCTTTAATTGAAGATTTCACAGTCTTACCGCAAAAGCTAGTCAACGTGCGTCTGGCGAAAATGCAAGATCCGTTTGCCAATCCAGAGCTGGTCGCAGCTTTTGATAAAGCCCGTACTAAGCTTGAGGGTCGTGGTCGCTTGCTTATTCGTCAGTCAGGCACAGAGCCGATGATTCGGGTAATGGTCGAGTCCGATGATGAGATAGAATGTGATGTGATGGCGAATGAGCTCGCCGACCAAATCAAAGCTCACTTGGGCTAGGCGCGTTTAACATTCACAAAAGGAGTCTTTATGAGTATGGATTTTACCGATCAGCGTTTGTCTTACGAAAAAGGTGAGCTTGATCAGTCCTTGGTACCAAAGTCGCCATTTACGCTATTTAAAGCTTGGATGAATGAAGCGCTAGAGCAAAAAGTACAAGAGCCTTATGCGATGAGTCTTGCGACATGCGGCGCAGATAACAAGCCTAGCGTGCGTATCGTCTTATTGCGGGAAGTGACGGATACCGGTATCGTCTTTTATACCAATTATGAGAGCGCAAAAGGCCAAGACATCGCTCAAAACCCGAATGCTGAAGTACTGTTTTTTTGGCACGAGCTTGAGCGTCAAGTGCGTATCAGTGGCTCTATTGCCAAAATAGCTGCTGATAAGTCGGCTCAGTATTTTCAGAAGCGCCCGCATGATAGTCAAGTCGGCGCTTGGGTGAGTCAACCGCAAAGCGGGGAAGTGGCCAATCGGGAAGTGATGGAGGATAAGTTTGCTCAGTTATTAAAAGAGTACCCTCAAGATGCCAAAGTGCCAACGCCTGAATTTTGGGGTGGTTATGAGATTACGATTGAGCGTATTGAGTTTTGGCAAGGTCGTGCCAATCGTGTGCATGATCGCATCGTTTATAGCAAAGAAAACAGTTGTTGGACGACCAAACGCTTATTACCGTAGCATGACGTTTAATGAGTAGTACAAAAAGCCATTTTATCGCTGTTAATTCAGTTTAAAGTGGCTTTTTTGGTATTTCAAAATTAGTTTTGTTGATTCCGTGGGTTATCACTAGCGCTAGGCCAAATTTTAGGAAATCCTATTTAAAGGACTTCCCTTGCGAACCTAAAATTGTAATACAATTTTTTAACGGTTCTCAGTATCGACCTCTACTGACACCGACATACCTGGACGTAGTTTTGCCAGCTCAGGCTGATTTTGTTCTAGATCAATACGCACTGGGATGCGCTGAGCGATTTTTATGTAGTTGCCGGTAGCAGGATTGGCCGCGCCGGCACTGAACTCACTACCAGTTGCCGGTGAGATGCTGCTGACATGACCGTTGAATTTTGCACCGTCTAGCGCGTCAACTCGAATTGATGCAGGCTCACCAATAGCTATATTTGCCACTTGAGTTTCTTTGAAATTAGCGATAATCCAAACGCCTTTGGGTACGATATACATCAGTTGAGTACCGGCATTGACATACTGACCAACTTTTACGCTGACTTGGCTTAATTGTCCTGATTCCGGAGCTTTGATAACAGTGTTGTCCAAGCTGATTTTTGCTTGTTTGGCGGCCGCTTCAGCATTTTTGATATTGGCATCTAATGAAGAGCGACTACTGCTAGTTTTTTTGCGGTTTTCGCGAGCAGCCTGTAGATTCGCCTGCGCTTGTTGTACTCCCGCTTGCGCTTGTGCTAACGCCGCTTTGGTATGAGCAACCTCAGCTTTTGATACAGCGCCGATAGCATCTAAACCTTGATAACGATTGACATCTTCAACAGCACTATCAACGCTTACTTTAGCACTATACAAATCAGCTGCACGCGCTTCGATTTGTGCTTGACTGGTTTGCGTATCCTGAGCGTTGCTGGAACGATTGGTAACGGCCACTTCTATATTCGCCTCAGCTTGCTCGAGCTGCTGCTGAAAGGTACGGTCATCAATTTTGACTAACAAATCGCCCGCTTGCACGTTAGCAAAATCCTCTACCGCAACCTCAGTGACATAACCTGAGACTTGCGGACTGATTACCGTGGTTTGACCTTTCACAAAAGCATTATTCGTTTGCTTCACAACGGGGGTAAAAGGGGGGAGCTTCCAGGCATATAAAATTAAGGCAATGCCGAGAATAATTAAGCCAATGAGTAATGCTAAATTCAGATAAGACTTCTTTTTGGGAGACCAACCTGCCGGAGAGGAGATAGGTTCTTCAGGAGGTAGGGAAGGTGCTTGCGAGTCATCATCTAAATCTGTCTTATCGGCAGCCGGAGTGGTGGTCTTAGAATCTGGAGTAGGGTTGTTTTCTACTGGCGTTTTTGAGTCAAGCTCATTAAGTTTTTCTTGGCTCATAACGCGCTCCTATAGTTTGGCATAAGCATGTGAGTTAGCTTTAATGGCATTGAGTGTTTATTGTTTCAAGTTAACAATATAGTTGTAATATAAGTGATGAGTATGAAGAAAAACATTATTTTTGTTCACGCATTTTTGCTATGGCTGCTAGCTCTTTGGCAAGAGGGTTAATCTTATGGTAACGATTATAGAGATAGCTTATTAATAATATGAGCATGGTTAGGGTAGCGATAGTCGCCATTAAAAAAAATAAATCAGCGTAAGCGGCAACGCTAGCTTGGCGCTGAATACCTTGAGCAATTTTTCCCATGGCCGCTATACTTGCTTGATTCGCGTCCAGCGTTTGAGTAGAAAGTGCTGCACGCGCATCTGTCAGCTGACTCAGCACTCCAGGGTCACCTAAATTGAGTGAGCTGACCATATCCGCATAATGCATCTGAGTACGAATAGTAGTAAAGGCTTGGATGGCGGCGGCACCTGCCAAACCACCCACGGTTTGTGAAATACTAAAAATCACCGAAAAGCTTATAATATAAGCGGGTCCATTAGAGATAGCTCGGAACATCCCTTCAAAAACCATTGGCCCCATAAAATAGACGGCGGCAAAAGCAATAAGAAATTGGCTGAGATAAAACATATAAGGGGCTGAATTTAAAGAAACATCCGTATCCAACCATGCTCCTAAGGCAATCAAAGCTAACGAAAAAATGATCGGACGCCGCAAATCTATAGCTTTGGTAGTAAAAATGCTAATGCTCAAAGCTAGCACGCTGGCGGCTAATATCACGGCATAAAAAGTAATGAGCTGCTCATTCGCGTAGCCAAGATTGGCTAGTAACCCAGCTGCTCCTACATTTTGCTCAGATAATAAAATACGCATCACAGCGCCGGTTATCATAAAGGCAATAATATTGCGGCTACGCATCCAGCGCACTTGCAGCATAGGGTTTTGGCGATGAGTTTCAATCCATAAAGCTATCGAGATAGTCGCGACCGCAATGATTAGAGGGTAGCTCAACCAAGGAGTCGTCCACCATTGAATTCTACCTTGCACTAAGAATACTGCTAAGGCTGCAAGGCCGCTAGCAAAGAAAGCAAAGCTTAAAATATCAAGTTTCTCAAAGACTTTTTCGGTAATACCCGGTGGTAGCTCTAGTAGATTAATCAGTCCAAAGCATATCAGTGCTAGACCAAGCTCAAATAAAAATAAACTCTCAAGTAAGCCATCAGCGGTTAGATAAGGCGAGATGATTCGTGATAATGGGGTGCCAAACTGCAATAAACCAAAACCTAAAATCAAGCCGCTAATACGTTTGGCGCTCGGCATACCTTGAAGGCAGTAAAAAATAGCTAGCACGGTCATAGCACTAGCGACAATGCCACTAAGAGCACGCGCGATAATTTCTAAATGATAAGCATTGATGATAATACCGGTAGTCGTACTCAATAAATGACTACTTACTAACCATTGCAAACTAGTAGCCGCTAATAAAAAAAACAGAGTAATTTTACTAAAGAGCGACATGCCAAATTGCTGACGAATTTTGTATAGCAGCACCGTAATACAAGCATTAGTCATATTATAAGCGACAGATATCCAACCACCCTCTACTGGAGTCAGTCCCATTTCGCCTTGAATTTGGGGTAAGTTAGCGACCAGAAGACCATTTTGAAAACTAGCAGTTAGACCGATGAAAATTCCAATCAGTAAATAAAGGACTTTGCGGCGCGCAGGATGATCAGGATTGGCAGGAGAGCCAACCATAAACGGTTTTTCATGAGGTTTGAACTGATAGTCAATACTCATCAGTGTTTATCAATTTAATTAAGAAGGGTGATAAGAGCATATAGTGCAGTTGCCAAATAAAGTGACCTTACTTCGGTACTATTTTATCATAACTTTTATTAGCGGCTAATAAGCTAAACTAATATTTGAAGGGTGATGGATTATGACCGCAGGTTTTACATTTTTATTAGTCCCCTATAACATATCGACTAATAAGTTCTAAAATGTTAATTGCTGACTAAAGTTTAAAATATATAATAAGATTTACTTTAGCTTTAAATAAAGCCAGTTTAAGGAAAGCAAAATGGATTTTGCCCACATTGTTCCCTCTAGTAACGCACCAAGCGCTTGGCTCGATATGGAAGCCCTCGATCATAATATCAATCTAGTCAATCAAAAAACCCAAGCCGTCAATTTACGCTTAGCGACCAAGTCTATCCGCTCTATTGATGTACTACACTATATCAAAGACAATTCTCCAAATTATGTTGGCCTCATGTCTTATGCTGCCGATGAGTCGGTTTTTTTATTAGAAAACGGCTTTGATAATATCTTATGCGCTTATCCTACTTTAGACAAAGATAGTGTCGCACAAACCTTTAGCTATACCGATAAGGGCGCGAAAATGGTTTGGATGGTTGATCGCCCTGAACATGTCGTGATACTCAATCAAGTGGCAAAAGACCATGCAGTAATCGTCGAGATTTGCCTCGATATAAATATGTCTATGCCGTTACCTAAGCTATATTTTGGCAGCAAACGCTCCGCACTTATGAGTAAAAAAGACGTTAAAGCTTTGCTCAAAATCATAAAAAAATGCCCGCAGGTTAAACTAACTAGCGTCATGGGTTACGAGGCGCAAATTGCAGGCTTGGCTGAGCACGTACCCGGTAAAACCCTGCTGACCCCTGCCATCCGTTTGCTTAAACACCGCTCCAAAAAGCAGGTCAGTCAACGCCGTAACTCGATAGTCGCTTGGCTAAAAAAACAAGGCTATGCTCTAGAGTTAGTCAATGGCGGTGGTAGCGGTAGTATGGATTTTACTTCAAGCCAAGCTGAAGTTACTGAGATTACGGTCGGCTCCGCTTATTATAAGCCTGCTTATTTTGATTATATGGAGACTATGCAGGAGTTCAAACCTGCGGCAGGATTTGTGTTACCTGTCACTCGCCACCCTGAAAAAGGGGTAATCACTTGTCATGGTGGCGGCTTTATTGCTTCAGGCGCGGTTGGTGCGGATAAAATACCGGTCGTTCATTATCCAAAATACTTATCGATACTGGCCGATGAGGGTTTTGGTGAAGTGCAAACGCCTATGGCTATTGATAAAAGAGCTACTGCTATCAATATTGGCGATTTTGTATGGTGTCGACACGCCAAAGCAGGGGAGCTAAATGAACACTTTAATGAGCTCGTTTGCTATCGGCAATCTGGTTCAATCACGATAGCTCATGCCTCAAAGGATAAAAAAGGACTTAAAACTATGATGACTTACCGAGGAGCGGGACAATGTTTTCATTAACCGAGTGGCAGCGCAGTAATAAATGGCAAAATTGGGTAGGTTACGTCAGCGCTGAGCCTGAGCAAAAGCTAACGCCTTCCTCAGTTAAAGAGCTACAAGAGATCGTCAAAAAAGCTCGCGCTGATAACAAGCGCGTCAGAGTCACGGGAGCCGCGCACTCTTTTAGTGGCTGCGCTAAACCTGAAGAGATCGCTATTAGTTTGCATCATATGCGCGGGTTGATTTCAGTTGATAAAGACGCGAAACAAGCCACGCTACATGCAGGGACTTATTTATCGGAGATAGGCGAGGCGTTAAGAGAGCATGGCTTGGCACTTGAGAACATGGGCGATGTGCAAGAGCAGACTATCGCAGGTTCAGCCAGTACCGCAACCCACGGTACAGGTCTAAGCTTAGGCTCTATCGCTAATCAGGTCATCGCTTGGGAATGGGTGGATGGCAAAGGAGAGCTATACACTCATCAAAGAGGCGAGGCACGAACTGATGAGCTTGGTAATGCCTTGCATGCTAGCCTTGGCATGCTCGGAATCTTTACCAAGCTAACTATTCAAGCCGTTGACTTGTATGGTCTAGCTGAGCGTAATGAAGTGTTGGAGTTTGAAGAGGGCTTAGCGCGCTTTCGTGATCTGGCGCAACAGCACCGCCATCTAGAGTGGTTCTTATTTCCCGGCACCAATAAACTGCAGCAAAAAACCTTATCAATCATTGCGCCAAAAGCGATGACAGGCTGGCAAAAATTTAAAGACCAATTCGATAGCAAAGTCACTTTAAATGGCGCTTTTTATTTATTGTCTGAGATGGCAAGAATGAATCCAAAGTGGACAAAAAAAGTCAGCCAAATCTCAGCCGACTCCATTCCTAATACTAAGCGAGAAGGCTATAGCTATGAGGTGTTTCCTACGCCGCGCGGCGTTAAATTCAACGAGTCAGAATACTTTATAAAACTCTCTGATTTTGACGCTTGTATCTCCGAGGTCAATAGTATTTTATTGCAAGGCAATAAAGGCTCGCACTTTCCTATTGAAGTACGTACTCATAAAGGAGAAACCGGTATGCTCAGTCCGACGCAAGGCGCGGACTGCGCGGTACTGTCTTTTCATGTCTATAAAGGTATGGATAGTGAGCCATTGTTTAACTGGCTATATGAGTACATGAAAAAGTGGCAAGGCCGTCCACACTGGGGCAAAGTTAATAAGTTAAGTGCTGATGAACTGCACGCTCTGTATCCTGATCTAAAACGCTTTTTAGAAATTAGAAAACAGTACGATCCTGATAACGTCTTTATGAATAGTTGGCTTGAGCAGAAGTTTTTAAATCAAACCGCTTGTTAAAGCCTGATACTCAAATCATCTGAACACTCCTAGAATGTCCATAAAAAAAGATAGCTCAAGAGGAGCTATCTTTTTTTATGGACATTCTATAGTTTATTACCAGCTATAAACACTCATCATTCTACTTCATTATATTAGGCTGTACAGACTCATCGTAATTGTCTTCAAGCCTCATAGCACGCTGATAGCTGTCTAAGCTGGCAAGTTGTAATGCATACTGTTTAACATGCACATAGTCGTCCAGTACTTTGCTTTGCGCCATGATTATCAAATCAAAAGAGAGCATAAAATCAGCGCCACTAAGCTTATTGGCAACAATATAAGATTTGTTTTTTACTACTTTGTCTAAGTAACTTAGCAAATTATGCTTTTCCCTTTTTATATAAGGGCCTAAATATTTATCATCACTTCTAATCGCGTTTTTGGTAAGGACTTCTAGTAGCGTAGGTACCATTAATGAGCTTTCAGCAAAGTGAATCCATTGTAGGTATTCGCCATACTCGTTACTATCGACCGCAGGGCGCAAACGCTCAGGAGCAAAACGCTCGATCAACAGCTCAGTAATCGCTCCCGACTCTGCTATGAGTCGCCCATCCAATTCTATTACTGGAGACTTACCTAAGGGGTGTACTGCTTTGAGACTATCTGGCGCCATAAAGGTTTTTGCATCACGTTGATGACTGAGAATCTCATAAGGAACGCCCAGCTCCTCTAATAACCAAAGAATACGCATGGAACGTGATTGGTTAAGGTGATGCAAACGAATCGTAGTATTAGGTTTAATACTTAATCTCCTTTAAGCTTGTAATTTATTAATCAAACGTTTGGCCGCTTCTTCTGAAGACGCTGGGTTTTGACCAGTGATGAGCAGCCCATCTTCAACCACATAAGCCTCCCAGTCGCCTGCTTTTTGATAGTTACCGCCATTAGCTTTGAGCGCATCTTCTACTAAGAAAGGCACGACATCGGTAAGGCCAACAGCGTCTTCTTCTGAGTTGGTGAATCCGGTGACAGTTTTACCTTTTACTAAATATTCACCATCGACTTTAACGTTCTTAAGCGCTGCAGGAGAATGACAAACAAAAGCAACCGGCTTGTCTTGCTGTACAAAAGTTTCAATCAAATTGATTGAGTCTTTATCGACTGCTAAATCCCATAGTGGACCATGACCACCGGGATAGAATACGCTATCGAAGTCTTCTGCTTTCATATCCGCCAGTTTTTTGGTATTGGCAAGGTGCTTTTGCGCCTCGCTATCTTCTTTGAAGCGCGTTGTATCTTTGGTTTGAGCGTCCTCAGTATCGCTACTAGGATCAAGCGGTGGCTGACCACCAGCAGGAGAGGCGAGGGTGACATCAACCCCAGCATCAATAAAAGCATAATAAGGCGCGGCAAATTCTTCTAGCCAAAAGCCTGTTTGCTTACCGGTATCGCCTAATTGGTCGTGTGAGGTTAGTACCATTAAAATTTTCATAATTATCCTTATTGTAGTTTTATTAAAATTTTTAGATTAACTGGTCTATGACTTGATAGGTATCAAAACACTTTGTTAAGTTAATCAATCGAGTCACAGTACAGTATCAGCTGTTGATTAGACGACATCCGCGACTTTGACGACGGTTTTACCAAAGTTATCGCCATTGAGCATTCCTACAAAAGCGTCAGGAGCTTGGTCTAAGCCATCAGCGACATGCTCTTTGGTTTTGACTTTGCCCGAGGCTACCATCTCGCTCATGGTTTTTAGGAATTGAGGGAAGTGATCGCCGTACTCTTCAAAGATAATAAAGCCTTTGACTGTCATACGCTGTCTTAGTACTAGACCCATCAATACACTTAAACGGTCTTTACCATCTGGTAGTTCAGTAGCATTATATTGTGACACTAAGCCGCAAACTGGAATACGCGCATGGGCATTGAGTAGCGGCATGACCGCATCAAACACTTTACCGCCGACGTTTTCATAATAGATATCGATACCATTAGGGCAAGCGGCTTTTAGCTGCTCAGCGAAGTCATCTGCATAATGGTCAATACACGCATCAAACCCGAGCTCATTGACAGCAAAATCACACTTCTCCTTGCCGCCTGCCACACCGACAGTGCGCGTACCGTAGGTATTACCAACTTGTCCGACCGTAGCGCCAACTGGGCCTGTAGCCGCAGCAACCACTAAAGTCTCACCTTCTTGCGGTTTACCGATATCGGTCAATCCCATATATCCAGTAAAGCCTGGCATACCTAAGACGCCTAAGCCATAAGAAGGATTTGCCATGTTTTTATCAAGTTTTAGCACGCCTTCGCCATCACTGATGCTATAATCCTGCCAGCCTGAGTTTGATACCACTAAATCGCCCTCAGCAAATTTATCGATATTGGACTCGACTACTTGTGCCACAGTCGCGCCCATAATGACATCACCGACTTCTAGTGGGTCGGCGTAGCTCTTAGCATCGCTCATACGTCCCCGCATATAAGGGTCTAATGAGAGATAGACAGTACGCAGTAGCATCTCATTGCTACCTACTTTGGGTATATCGTTAGTCGCCATCTCAAAGGTATCGGCTTTTGGCTCACCTGTAGGACGACTGGCTAATTTTATTTGGCGGTTTTGTTGTTTATTTTGTTGTTTATCAAAACTCATAAATGATTTCCTATTCTATTTATTGTCTATTAGGTCTGTATCAACAACAATAGAGCTCATTGTTGTGTACAAAAACTGCTAAATGCTTTGTTTGTTAAGTAGCAAAAAATCTTTTCTTAACTACCCATACTAGCAACCTATAGAGTCTCACTACTATGGGCTATTAGGGTTAAAGCGTTACGAAGCTTTGCTAGTTGTTGCCCGCTCTAGAATACGGCGAGAAACTTCTAAATCATTTTTGCCATGCTCACCCAATTTGACCATTCTATGCGTCTCTAACTGCTTGATGATAGGTTCGATAGCGGAGTCATCAAGATTGGCATCAGCCAAACTTACTGGTAAACCAAGATCACGGAAAAACTCTTCAGTGCGAACGATAGCAGCTTCTATGACCTCGTCATCGCTTTGCTGATTATCAGCTTCAAGATTCCAGACATTACGAGCGTACTGTAGTAGCTTGTCTTTTTTACTGTCTTTTAACTCGCGCATTACTGACGGCAATATAATCGTCAACGTACGGGCATGATCGATAGCGTGTAGTGATGTCAGCTCATGACCTATCATGTGCGTGGTCCAATCTTGCGGCACGCCAGTACCAATCAAGCCGTTAAGGGCCATAGTCGCCGTCCACATGATGTTTTTGCGCGTTTCCATATTGTCGGGATCGGCTTTGACTGCATGACCTTCTTCGATAAGAATTTTGAGCAGACTCTCAGCGAAGGCGTCTTGTACTTTGGCATTGACAGGATAAGTCAGGTACTGCTCCATAACATGTACAAAAGCATCTGCGACACCATTCATGACTTGGCTATCGGGTAGGGTAAGGGTTTTAGCAGGATCTAAGATAGAGAACTTAGGAAAGGCAAGCGGATTACCAAAAGGCAGTTTAGCTTGACGTTCGCTATAGTTGACTACGCCGCCTGAATTCATCTCAGAACCCGTTGCTGGAATGGTCAATACCGCACCAAGGTCCACAGCTGAGTCTAATTTTTTGGTATAACCAATCAACGCATCCCAGGCTTTCTCACGTGAGACCGTACCATCTTCTTCTTTTAAGGAAGACACTAAGGCGACAAATTTACTGCCATCAATGACTGAACCGCCACCAACCGCTAAGATAAAATCGATGTCATGCTCATTCACTTGATCAGCCGCTTTTAGCAAAGTAACAAATTCTGGATTGGCCTCGATACCACCAAATTCAAAAACTTCGCGATTACCGTTCGCTGATAAGGCCGTTCTAACCTCATCCAAAGTACCAGTGCGCTCAGCTGAGCCGCCACCATAAGTAATAAGGACACGAGCATCAATCGGTACGAGTTCTGAAAGTTGTTTGATTTGACCTTCACCAAAGACGATACGTACTGGATTGTAGTATTGAAAATTATTCATAAAAATCCCAAATGATTATTGTGGTGTTTTTCAGTGTGAATTGAATAGTTATAAGAGGTACTTTTCTAAAAGCTTCGACTAACCGCTATTTAATGAGTAGCGATAAGTAGCTATAAACTATCTTTTGATGAATAGCATTGTACAGCAATTAGACCAGTCGTCTAGTAAATGAGGTGAGAAAATACTATACAGTTACAAAACCCTACAAGAAGCGATGGCTCCTATGATATTACACGGATATTAAACGCGTACTGATAAAGTTCTCTTAGCGACCTAGTTGAATAGTTGTCATCTGCCATACTTCGGCTAATGGTGTATTCGTTTTACTAATTTTGGCTATTAAGCTAGCGCCTAACCAAGTGAAGTACCAACGCTTAGCTATGCTCTCAGCAGAGACGTTATCCAGCTTAGGGATTGACTGATCGTTCCAACCGGCTTTGATTTGTTCTGTTAACCAACGAATCGTTTGTTGATAGCCATTATGCAAAGCTTCTCGCATAGGCTCTGAGATATCAGCCACTTCAGCGCTTAATTTGACTACCAGACACTTTTCATGATCACAGCCGTTTTGCTGGGTGTCATACCAATTCTGAAAATAGTCATAGAGTTTTTGTTGAGCATTACCATCTTCATCAGCGATAAGGTCTAAGCGTCTTTTATAACGAGTGAAGTAGTGGGTAATGATTGCTTCACCAAAGGCTTCTTTGGAGGTGAAGTAATGATAAAAAGAGCCTTTAGGCACCCCTGCAGTGTCAAGGATCTGCTTGATACCTACCGCTGTAAAGCCTTTATAGGCGATAAGCTGGTAACCCGTATCTAGCAGATGGGTCTTAGTGTTGGATAAAGCGGTAGCAGAGACCTTATTATCCAAAGAGGGTAGTGAGTCAGGATTATCAGGGGTAGACATGAAAGCTATGTTCTCCTTATTTTTATAATTTTGCTTATATCAACGTTATATTTTTAGTCGGTTTGATTGTATTGAGTTTTTGCAAAATGCACTGATAGCAAAAAATCGGTTATAAGAATAGTTTGTAAAATTATAGTTTGTAAAAGTTACGTTCAATCAACAAACTTTAATGTGAAGTTATCTTAGTTTTATAAAAGCTATGTTAACATTAGACCAGTCGTCTAGCAAGTTAGCTTTTGTATTGCCCAATTAATCGATATTACAAATCTCTTGCTAGCGTCACCAATCAAAAATAAAAATCTAAAATCAATAAAAAGGATACACCATGTCAAATAACACTAATGAAGGTGCTAATACAAGCGCGTATAGCGATTTTGACTTGCAGTATATTGCAGGTGAATGGCAAAAAGGTCAGGATGAGAGCGTTAATACCAATATTAATCCCTTCAACGGCGAGACTTTAGTCAAGATTAAGCAAGCCACAGAAAAACAATTAGATGAAGCTTACAAGGCTGCAAAACAAGCGCAACTAGAGTGGGCTAAGACCATGCCCGCTGAACGTGCAGGCTTGCTTTATAAAGTCGTTGACATCTTAGATAAGCGTCAGGAAGAAATCGTTGATTGGTTAGTCAAAGAGTCGGGCAGTACCCGTATCAAAGCGATGGTCGAGTTTGGCAGTGCGCGCGCTATTACTGTTGAAGCGGCAACTTTTCCCAATCGTATGCATGGTGAGATTCGCCCCTCAAACATCCTAGGTAAAGAAAACTTCGTTTATCGCGAGCCTATTGGCGTAATTGCTGTGATTAGCCCATGGAACTTTCCGCTGCATTTGACTCAGCGCTCTATCGCTCCTGCTATAGCTTTAGGTAATGCGGTGGTACTGAAACCTGCTAGCGATACGCCTATCACTGGTGGTTTATTATTAGCGAAGATATTTGAAGAGGCTGGTCTACCTAAAGGTTTACTCAACGTAGTAGTGGGTGCTGGTAGCGAGATTGGTGATGCTATCGTCACCCATGATATTCCAAGCTTTGTCTCCTTTACCGGTTCAACCGCAGTTGGTAAACACATCGGCGAGCTTGCCAATGGCGGCGATACTATCAAACCGGTGGCGCTAGAGCTTGGTGGTAATAACCCGTTTGTGGTGCTAAAAGATGCGGATCTAGATAATGCGGTAAAAGCGGCAGTCTTCGGTAAGTTCCTGCATCAAGGTCAAATTTGTATCGCTATCAACCGTATCATCGTTGAAGATGCTATTTATGATGAATTCGTTAAGCGCTTCGTTGAACACGTAAAAACGATCAAGGTTGGCGATCCTAACGATGAGGACACCGCTGTTGGTCCTATTATCAATAAAGATCAGCTCGATTCTTTAAAAGATAAAATCGCTAAAGCTAATGATGAAGGAGCTAAGACATTACTGAGTGGCGAGATTAAAGGTCAAATAGTGCCACCGCATATCTTTACCGACGTTTCTGCCGATATGGACTTATTCCGCAATGAAATCTTTGGACCATTAGTGGGTATTGTCCGCGCTAAAGATGAGGACGAAGCACTTAAACTGGCTAACGATACTGAATATGGCTTATCAAGTTCGGTATTTACGACGGATATGGAAAAAGGCTTACGTTTCGCGCGTGGTATCAGAGCAGGTATGACCCATGTTAACGATATCACCGTCAATGATGAAAGCAATGCGCCCTTTGGTGGTGAGAAGAACTCAGGTATTGGCCGCTTTAATGGCGAGTGGGTCTTAGAAGAGATGACGCGTCTGCATTGGGTGTCTTATCAACATCAGCCGCGTAGCTACATGTTTTAAGATATTTTGAGCTTTTTGGTAATTATTTTAAGCTTTCTAATGAAGAGTTTAACTAACAAAAAGACTGCCCTAGAGCAGTCTTTTTTCTTAATAATATATATTTTATGAGTTCACAGCCTACAATTATTTATCTTAATGATGAACCTGCTACTTTAAGTTAAAGCCCAAAATGGACTGTATCTCTTCTACGCTGATATTCCTAACTAAAGCTTGCTCTTCTACGCTTAAACGATTGGTGTGCTCTTTAATCAAAGTATAAATACTGCGGGAAATCTCAGCGGTAGAGGCATAGTACATTTGCGGCTCTTCGCGGGTCAGCTGAGTCAAAAATCTATTGATGATTTTACGTTTTTCAGTGGCGGCATTGTCTTCGCTCATAATATTTTCCTAATTATAATTATTGCTCTTCGATCATTTAATCAGTCCGCACATATAGAGTCAATGTCTATCAGTGGTATAACGCTGATGATTTGTTAAACATGCTTTGATAGCCTTAAGTCGAAAGAGCTAGCAGGAGTTACCATTTTGACGGTAACGGATAATTTGATATTGAATAAATTATAACATTCATTTAAAATGAATCTTTATTAATTATCCTTTAAGTCAAACACTAATAATAAGCTGAACGCTATGCAATCAATTAAGTTACCAACGCAGCCACCAAGCTCACCGCATCCTATCCTTAATCTCAGCTTTCGCATTTTCTTTAGCGGCGCGGCAGTTTTTGCAGTAGTAGTAATGACTTTATGGGTATTGGTTTTTACTGGACATACCGATATCGACGCACAGACTTTGAATCCGTTATATTGGCATGGTCATGAGATGATTTATGGTTATGCCTTGGCGGTGGTCGCAGGGTTTTTATTGACCGCCGTGCAGACTTGGACTGGGGTTAAGATGCCTTATGGCTACAAGCTGCTAGCTATTTTTAGCTGTTGGTTGATCGCACGCTTAAGCTGGCTTGCTTTTGGTTTAGGGTTTGATTTTGGTGGTGGCTCAAGCTTATTATACCTAGCGGCTATATTTGATATGCTATTTGTTGGTCTGATGGCCATTGTGGTTTTTCGAGCGGTCTTGCAAGTTAAGCAGTATAAGCAGATGGGGATTCTGGCAAAGCTTGCGCTACTAACGTTAGGTAATGGGCTATGCTATTGGGGCATCTTTACTAGTGATATGACTATCACTAAGATAGGCGTCTATCTAGGGTTTTATCTGGTTATAGGGCTCGTATTGACCATAGGCCGGCGAGTGGTGCCGTTCTTTATCGAGCGTGGACTGGCCCATGACGGTATTGTTATCAAAGTACGCAATAGCAAATGGCAGGATATTCTAAGCTTAGCTTTTTTCTTAGCCTTTTTTATAGTCGATCTATTTTATTCGAATAAATATCTGCTCACTATCGCCGCTCTAGGGGTTGCCCTAATTAATATCGTACGCTTAGCTGGTTGGTATCATCGCGGTATCTGGCAAAAGCCGCTATTATGGTCGCTATATCTTGCGTTTTTGGGCATGTGTCTAAGCTTTCTATTGTATGCACTACAGCCTTGGCTTGGCTTTAGCCATAGCATTGCCGTACACGCCTTATCTATCGCTGGTGTTGGTATGATGACGTTGGCGATGATGGCACGAGTATCGCTTGGGCATACGGGGCGCAATATTCATCAGCCACCAAAGAGTGTGAATGCGATGTTAGCGCTAATGGTGTTAGTATTTGTCAGCCGCATCTTTTTACCTATCATCGCTACTGAGCATTACTTATTATGGGTTATGATTGCGCAAGGCGCTTGGATCGGCTGCTTTATACTATTTTGCATCAGCTACTTACCGATGCTATCCAAGCCTAGACCAGATGGTTTGTTTGGCTAAATTTTGATTACTACCCAAAGGAGCGCTTGCCCATGAAATTGACCAATTATAGTGATTACGCGCTGCGCTCCTTAATTTATCTAGCAGTAAAGCCCGAACCGCAAGCTTTGGCCAATATCAGTGATATCGCTAATAGCTATCAGATATCCAAAAGTCATTTGACAAAGATTATTCATCAGTTGGGCCAGCTTGGCTATATAGAGACGATTCGCGGTAAAAATGGCGGTATCAGGTTAGCTAAATCGCCTGAGAGTATTAATTTAGGCATACTAATCAAGCAAATAGAGCCTGATTTTGCGTTGGTAGAATGCTTTGCGGCAACCGTACCTAAGGTTGATAACACCGAGCAACAAGGGTTACCGATAACCTTGATTGATGAGACGGCTAACGAGTCCTCATCACTTACAAAACAAGGCTGCGTCATCAGTCCTGCTTGCCGATTGAAAGGCGTTTTTTTTGAGGCACTGACTGCCTTTGTTAGCGTTTTAGAGGGCTATACTTTAGCCGATATTATTAATAACAAGGTGGAGTTAGCGGCTTTGTTATCTTAGGTTGTGACAGATTTTACGAGCTTATTAAGCCACACAAAAAAGGCTGCCAACAGGCAACCTAAAATGTAATTCTATTTTCAAGTGCTTTAAGGTTTTAGCGCTCTAAGCTACTGCGCTTTTTCAAGCTTAGGACGGGCACTATCAATCGTTTTTAATAATGTCTCTTTAAATTGACCTTGCTCAAATTTGACTAAATGCGTATGTGCGGCGCAGAAGTTTCGCACATCCCAATCTTGAGCCAATTGCGTGGCCCAATCACAATACTGTTTAGCCGCATCAGGCTCATCTTTAAGCGCTTTTTTGGTATCGGGTTGTAATAACACTTCGGGTAGTACCGCATCTAGGAGCTTGATTGGTGGGGTCATAAAAGTGTCATCGACGTGCAAGCTTTTGCTCGCTGGATGGTAGACCAATAGCGAACCGGCGTGTACTGAATCATCAGGCGCAATGTAATAGATGCCTTTTGGCATAGAGAATTCCAACTCAGGATAGCGCTTAGCGACCGCTTCGCTCTCAACCAAATCGTCTGACCAATCTACATTTGGCGCTTGCTCAGGATGACGGCGACTGCCATAGAAGGTTGCTTGCGGGAAGTCCTTTGCCATCTGTTCGCAGTGTACGGTATGAAAAGGATGCACGTTTAATACTGCTTCGACGTCTTGACCGTCATTCGTTAGCTTCATCACCGTATCTCGAACGTCATCTTTTAGCTCATAGCTGTCCAAAAAGATGAATTTGCCCGATGCTAGCTTGATTAGCGAGCACTGCGCACCGACATCGAGAACGCCGCCAACTTTAAAAGAGCCGCGTATATTCCAAAATCCTGCGCCTAAATCTTTGATTTCATCTGCCATTGTCATCATCCTTATTTATTAATAATTGTGAATTATTTCAAATTTTATAGCACTGCAAATAAGGGTAGGGGATGACAAGTTTAATTAATAGTTAGGCTTTGTTATCCCTTGTGGGCTTAATATTATTTAGTCTCTCTATCTAATATCAGAGATATCGAGCTTAAATGTTATACAAAAAACGATACTTTATACAAATAGCGATATAGTGTATGAGGGGACTGCTTTATCTTAAACATTATGGTATAAAAGTGAATGACTAACCTAAATAACTTAAATAGTCTTAAACTTAACTCCAACGAGATAGCCTCATGTTTAAAATAAAAGTAGAACGCATTGTAAAAAAACCGATTAATGAGGTTTTTGAAGCGATAAGTGATCATGCCAGTTATGGGTCGTTTAAGGCGGTAGGTACGGCGAAACTAGTAACTGAAGGCGATGACGAGCGTAATGGCATTGGTGCTTTACGAACCATTCAAACGGGACCAGTCAAATTTTGGGAGCGCATTACTGCGTTTGAGCGTCCCACTCATATGCAGTACAAAATTGAAAAAGCTAAGCCAGTTAAAATGAAACACGACAGAGGGAGCATTGATCTAAAAGATTTAGGAGATGGCACTACGCAGGTGATTTGGATATCTGAAGGTCGATTAGTGATACCACTGCCGTTGATTGGCCGCTTGCTTGATCGCAAAATGCAAAAACAAGGTACAGTAGGGTTTAACAGTATACTTAAAGCAATTGAAAGCCGCTAAACAATAGTCGCTAAGATAACGGCCTTCAGATTAATCCTAAGTTAATACTGACTTCATTGTAAGCTTAATCCTCTTTATTTTTAGCCGCTTCAAGCTCATTAAAGCGCGCTAATTGCTCGGGGGTAGCCTTTTGCTGATACTTCTGTTTCCACTCAGCATAGGGCATCCCATACACAAGCTCACGAGCGTCTTCATAGTCGATATCGATACCACGCTCCTCGCCAGCCGCTTTATACCATTTGGACAAACAGTTGCGACAAAAGTCAGCTAGGTTCATCAGCTCAATATTTTGTACATCCTTACGCTCGTCTAAATGGGCTAATAACCGACGAAATGCCGCGGCTTCTAATTCGATGTTGGATTCTAATTTTGCCATAAAGTTTTTCCTAATCCTTGGTGCGTATTTATAAAGGGAGAAGCTTTAACTTAACCTAAGTATTCTCAAGCTTAGGACGAGCTTTATTCACTGCCTTGAGTAAAGCTTTTTCAAATTCACCTTCTCTGAATCGAATTAAGTAAGAGTGCGCTGCACAGAAGTTGCGAACGTCCCAGTCATGAGCGATCTTAGTTGCCCAATCACAATATTTTTTGCCTGCATTTGGCTCGTCTTTAAGGGCTTTTTTGGTAGTAGGGTGTAGCATTATCTCTGGCAACACTTTACCTAGTAGCTTAGTTGGCGGACTCATAAAAGTATCATCGACGTGCAGACTTTTACTAGCAGGATGATAAGCCAATAAGGAGCCGGCGTGAATCATCTCATTAGCATGAATATAATCGATGCCTTGTGACATAGAAAATTCAAGCTCAGCATAACGCTCAGCGACCGCTTGGCTTTCAACCAAATCCTCGCTCCACTCAACCTCAGGGACTTTTTTGGCGTGGCGAGCACTGCCATAAAAGGTCGCCTGTGGAAAGTCTCGAGCCATCTGCGCGCAGTGAATAGTATGAAACGGATGCACATTAAGTACCGCTTCTACATCTTGACCGTTATTAGTCAATGCCATCACTTTATCGCGCACTTCACCGGTAAGCTTATAGCTGTCTAAAAAGATAAACTTGCCTGATTCTAATTTGACTAGCGAGCACTGCGTACCAATATTGATGACACCGCCAAGACGAAATTCACCGCGTATATTCCAAAACCCTGAGCCTAAATCATGAATATTTTCTGACATTTATTTCTCCTAATTAGTAATTGTTTAAGTCAATGATATACCGTTTAATACTGTCAAATAAGTAGTTTGCAAATTAATCTGCTTCTAAAGTCGAGCGAGCTTTATTAATAGTTGCTGTTAGTTTTTCTGCAAACTCGCCAGTTTCAAACACTACCAATCCTGAATGTGCTCCGCAAAAATAGCGCACATCTTGCCACTCATGGGCAAGCTTGATGGCCCAATCACAATAGTCTTGACCAGCATTTGGCTCGTCTTTTAGCGCTTTTAAGGTAGTGGCATGCAAGTTAATATCGGCTTGTACCTCGTTAAATAATTTAGATGGCGCAATCTCGAAGGTGTCATCGACATAGAGACTTTGGCTGGCAGGGTGATAAACCAATAGCGAGCCTGAGTGTACCGAATCGTCAGGGGATATGTAGTCAATACCTTTTGGTAATGAGAACTCAAGCTCAGGGTAGCGCTTGGCTACCGCGTCGCTCTCTACATAATCCTCACTCCAATCGACCTCTGGTACTTGCTTATGATGGCGGGCGCTGCCATAAAAGGTAGCGTGCGGGAAGTCTTGGGCGACGCGGGCACAGTGTACAGTATGAAAGGGATGGACATTGAGCACCGCTTCGATATCTTCGCCATCGTTAGTCAGAGCCATGACTTGTTCTCTAACTTTATCGGTCAGCGTATAGCTGTCTAGTAGGATAAATTTACCAGAAGCTAATCGTACTAGTGCCGATTGATTGCCAATATCGATCATCTCGTCTCTGACAAAGGAGCCGCGAATATTCCAAAAGCCGTGACTTAAGTCGTGTAGTTGATCTTTCATTTATTATAATCCTCAGCCCAAAAACAATAGTTGTAAAAACAGCAGTTGTAGAAACAGTGGCTGTAGAATACTGCTTATACAACTAGGTTCTAAAGCTCGTTTTTATTAGTCATAAAGTGAGGTTAATCATACTGAAACCGATGAGCCATTGCAGTATTTTTCACCATTACTATACAAGGCTTACAGACAGTTAGCATGGTCATAGCTTGAGATGCGTGAGCTATCGCTATAATTTTCATTGTCACATAAAAATTTATCAAAGCGTTTGTCTTCGTTAATATAGCGCTGCATCCAAGCGATAATTGGTTTGCTTAGCAGGATCTCATTAAAGCGGTAGCTTGGACAAAAGTGGCTAGCATTGTTGACCTCGACCTTCATTTTCGGGCCTATAGCTTTATCATAAAAAACACTGCCATATTTTTTATTACGGGCGATACGATCAAATTCGCAAGCGATGACTAAGGTTGGCGTACTCACCTCGCCGTAGTCTTGGTCATGATAAGGCGCTAAGGGCACGATAGCGCGAACCTCTTTGCGGACAGTAGCTAGTTTCAGTGCACCGCCGCCGCCCATAGACCAGCCAATAGCGCCTAATCGATTGGGATCTACTATCGGGCCTACGCTGTTATCGCTGATGATGGTATCTAAAGCTGCGCTGAGTTGTTCGGCGCGGCTATCAGGATTGTCATAGATAGAGTTGGTATTGATGGTCATGACGACAAAGCCCCAAGAGGCCAATCTTGGCCCTAGCCATTTGATTGACGATTCATATGAGACGAAGCCTGGCACTACTGCGATGGCGGCAAGCAAGCCGCAGCCGCTGGCATTAATCGGATAGTGAATAGTACCGCCACCAAAACCTGTAGCGGATTGGCGTGGTATGTCTTTGCTACTGATAGTGAAGGGGCCATTGCTCTGCGCCTGCGATAAATTATCAACGGTAATATCACTGTCAGCAATACAGTTGGTAGCGGTCGCCAAAGGCAAGGTTAGAGAAGAAGGGATACTTGGTTTCTTTATTGATTTTGCTGATACCTTAACACTCTCATTGGCTCGCACGACTTGTTCTTCAGTGATAGTCATGTCAGCCATCGTCGTTACAGAAACTAATGATGCTATGAGAGCGACAACTATGTTTAATCTTATCGTTTTTGCGAATTTGACGCTTATGGAGTTAGCGTTTGTAGGCTCAATGGTCATAATGAAGAATTCTTGTTAAAAGAAGAGTTTGGGACGTATAAATTTTTCTGGCGTACTGTGCCTGCGCAGACAGCGGCTACGTAACTGATATTTAAAAGCAAGCATCCCAGTCCCGCTATATTATTTTTATACTGAACTTGCTATAGCTTAAAAAAACGATAACACATAAACGCTTAGCTTCGCCTAGGAGCGTGATACCATAATATCTGTTTGCTAGGCTAAATACTTAGCCAAAACTAGTCAAAATAGATCTACTTTTCTAACCACGCTTGTGAAGAGCGTCATAACAAATCAGAATTTTGTGAATAAAAATAATACTCTAAGCTTACCCTCCGAAAGTGATTCGTTCTACAAACCTTCTTTAGTGCTCAAACTGACTATCGGTTTGATTGGGATGTTTGCTTTTTTGCAAGTGTATTCTATCCAAGCGATTCTACCGGTATTAGTGACAGATTTTTCTGCCACTGAGGTGCAAGCGGGCATGGTCGTTGGCGCCACTATCTTAGCCATCGCTATTATGTCGCCATTTTTAGGTATGCTGTCGGACGCAGTAGGGCGCAAGTCGTTTGTTGTCGGTGCCTTGCTATTTTTGACCCTGCCTACTGCGCTGATTGCTCAGAGCACGACTATCGAATGGATAGGGCTATGGCGTTTTATACAAGGCTTGTCAGTTCCAGGTATTACCGTGGTCATTATTGCTTATATCGGTGAGGAGTTTGAAGGGCAAAGCGTGACCGGGCTGATGTCTTTTTATGTCTCAGGCTGCGTGCTCGGCGGCTTTATGGGCCGGTTTTTACTGGGTCATTTGCATGAGTTTTTTGGTTGGCGTCAGGCTTACTATGTACTAGCGGCGTTGACGTTGATTAGTGCACTGTGGGTGGCAAAAACGCTGCCTAGCTCGAAGCATTTCGAGGCCAACCCTAATTTTCGCTCCGCTATAAAAACGCTTGGCTCGCATCTGGTCAATCGCTATGTGGTCACCGCCTGCTTGCTTGGCGCTTGTGTGCTGTTTTCACTGGTAGGCTGCTTTACCTTTATCAATCTATATTTAGCCGAGACCCCTTATAGTCTAGGTACTGGCGCTCTAGCTAATATTTTTGCCGTCTATTTGATAGGGGTAGTTATTACGCCATTATCGACTATTCTACTGCGCCGCTTTGGCTCAGCGCGCACGATTATCGTTGCAGTCATTATCTCGATGCTTGGGGTGTTGTTGACGCTAGCGACACCGTTATGGCTGATTGTTATAGGCCTTGGGGTTATGTCTTCAGGGGTGTTTGTCACGCAGTCGGCGACCATCAGCTATATCGCGGTCAATGTCAAACAAGGCCGCTCGCTCGCCTCAGGGCTGTATTATATGTTCTATTATGCAGGTGGCACGCTAGGGGCTTGGCTTTGTGGCTTGGCCTATGCTTATGGTGAATGGCAATTTACCGTATGGATATTACTGTTAGTGCAAGTTTTAGCGTTACTTATCGCAAGTTTCGGCATGATAAAAACCAAATCACAATCTGCTTAATTCATTATAGAGTCAGTCTTATCACTAGTAAGCAGCATCGGCAGTAGGCAGTTAAGTTTTTGAATGAGGTTATTCTTAAATTACGCAAGCCTACTTTACATAACAAATTATTTTTTCTACCATCGAAGAGGTCATTTCAGAGTTTGAAAAGAGCCTAGTAGCCTACCTATAACTCATCAAATACTATAAATAACAAGGAAGCTCATTTATGTCAAATGCTTATCATAGCGCTCCATCTGCTTACGATTATCCGCTGATTATCAAGCAGCTATTGAACCGTGCTAAGACGGTATCGCAGGATCAAGAGATCATTTATGCCGATAAAAAGCGCTTTACTTACAGCGAGTTTTTTACCCGTGTCAATCGCTTAGCCAATGTCTTAGACGGTCTTAATTTAGACGCAGGTGATGTCATCGCTGTTATGGATTGGGATAGTCATCGCTATCTTGAGTCCTATTTTGCCATTCCGATGTCTGAGTATGTGCTGCAAACGGTCAATATTCGTCTGTCTCCTGAAAAGGTGCTGTATACCGTCAATCATGCCAAACCAAAAGTACTCATGCTCAATTCAGAATTTGCGCCTCTAGTTAAAGACTATCAGTTCGAAAACTCCAGTATCGAGCATATTATCTGGCTTGATGATAATGGTACAACAGTCGAGGGGGTATTTGGTGATAACCAAAGCCGTGTCACAGGCGAGTACGAAGCGTTATTAGCAGACGCCAGTGATGAGTTTGATTTTCCAGACTTTGATGAAAATACCATTGCTACCACCTTTTATACTTCAGGAACTACGGGTAACCCTAAAGGCGTATTCTTTAGCCATCGTCAACTGGTGCTGCATAGCATGGCGGAGGCGGCAACCTTAGGTATGCTTCCAGACAAGCAAGGCGTAAGCTATGGCGATGTCTATATGCCGATGACGCCGATGTTCCATGTGCACGCGTGGGGCTTTCCTTACACCGCGACGATGACAGGCCTCAAGCAAGTTTATCCGGGCCGCTATGCACCTGATACTTTGCTCGATCTCATTATCAATGAAAAGGTCAGTATCACCCACTGCGTACCAACGATACTCCAAATGGTGCTTAAAGAAGCCCAAGATCGCGGTAAAAGCTTTAATGGTCTAAAAATGATCATCGGCGGATCACGATTGACCGAAGGCTTAGCCAAAGCGGCTCTCGAGCAAGATATCGAAGTGTATACCGGCTATGGAATGTCAGAGACCGCGCCGCTCATTGGCTTAACTGAATTCACTATCAATGAGCCTGAAATGAGTCTTGATGAAGATATTAATCGCCGCTGTATGTCAGGCAAACCTGTGATGATGGTCGATGCGCAAGTGTGGAATACCGATAACCAGTCGGTCGGCACAGGTAAAGAAAACACTGGTGAGCTAGTGCTACGCGCGCCTTGGCTGACGCAGAGCTACTTTAAAAACGACGATGCCGGTACTGAGCTGTGGGAAAATGGCTATATGCATACCCAAGATATCGCTTATATGACTAAAGAGGGCTATTTCAAAATTACCGATCGTCTCAAAGACGTCATTAAGTCGGGCGGCGAGTGGATATCATCACTAGAGATTGAGACTATTTTATCATTGCATCCAGCGGTAGCAGATGTCTCGGTCATTGGCGTTCCTGATAAAAAATGGGGCGAGCGCCCTGTGGCACTTATCGTGCTCAAACCTAGTCATCAAGATACGACAGCTGAGGACATCATGGCTGTCGCTGAACAAGCAGTTACCAAAGGCATCATTCCTAAATACGGCATTCCTAGTGAATTCCAATTCGTGGATGATCTACCTAAGACCTCAGTCGGTAAACATGATAAAAAAGTCATGCGTGACGAGTATAGCGAGCAGAATAACAGCTAATCATCTTGCAAGAGGTTAGTACTAACCCTTTGCAAAGTTCTTTATTAGTGTCAAAAAGCTCATGAGTATTCATGGGCTTTTAAATTTAACAAGTAATGTATATTTACAAATAGTGAGTCGCTGTAAAGCGCTTGACCCTAAATTGACATTATTGCTATAGTCGATGACCATCGAATTCTCAATCTGCTACTCACTAAAACCTCAATAGCTATTTTTGTCACCTATTTTCTGATGACTCAAACAAGATAAGGATATCTTATGCATCACGTTAAACAGCTCATCAATGGTCAATTTACCCAATCCAAAACTGACGAGTGGATAGATATCACGGATCCTGCGACCCAAGAGGTAATCGCTAGAGTACCGCAAACTACTAATGATGAGATTAACGAAGCTGTCGCCACCGCAAAAGCCGCTTTTAAGACTTGGCGCAAGACGCCTATCACTACTCGTGCACGTATTTTCTTGAGATACCAAGCGCTCATTCGCGAGCATATGGACGAGTTGGCTCAAATCCTAACCGCTGAGCAAGGTAAAACTATTGCCGATGCGCGCGGCGATGTCTTTCGCGGTTTAGAAGTCGTCGAACATGCCGCTGGTATTGCCAATTTACAAATGGGAGACTTTGTCGAAAACGTCGCCTCAGATGTCGATACTTATAGTATTTGGCAGCCTCTTGGGGTTTGTGCGGGTATCACGCCATTTAACTTTCCTGCGATGATTCCACTTTGGATGTTTCCGATGGCTATCGCCACGGGTAATACCTTTATCTTAAAACCCTCCGAGCAAGACCCTATGGTCACTATGCGCTTAGTCGAGCTAGCCGTTGAGGCGGGCGTACCAGAAGGGGTGCTAAACGTCGTCCATGGTGGCAAACCAACCGTCGATGCCATCTGTGATCATCCTGATATCAAGGCCGTGTCTTTTGTCGGCTCCACCGCAGTTGGCAAACATGTCTATGAGCGTGCTAGCCAGTCAGGTAAACGTGCTCAGTGCATGATGGGAGCTAAGAACCATGGCGTTATCTTGCCAGATGCCAATAAAGAGCAGACGCTGAACCAGTTAGCAGGGGCTGCCTTTGGCGCGGCAGGACAGCGCTGCATGGCGCTATCGGTGGTGGTATTAGTCGGCGCGGCAGGCGAGTGGATTGATGAGATCAAAGCCAAAGCCGAAACCTTAGTAGTCTCTGCTGGCAAGAACGATAAAGATCTAGGCCCGCTCATCTCACCCGCGGCAAAAGCTCGCGTTGAGCACTTAATCGATACGGGCGTCGAAGAAGGCGCTAGCTTGATATTGGATGGTCGCAGTATTAAGGTCGAAGGATTTGAAAAAGGTAACTTCGTTGGACCGACGATTTTTGATCATGTCACCAGCGACATGCAAATCTATCAGCAAGAAATCTTCGGCCCTGTGCTCTGTATTATGCGAGTCGATAGCTTGGATGAAGCGATAGAACTACTGAATGCCAACCCAAATGGCAATGGTACCGCTATCTTTACCCAGTCAGGAGCCGCCGCGCATAAATTCCAGCAAGACGTGATGGTCGGTCAAATTGGGATTAACTTGCCGATTCCTGTACCGCTACCTATGTTCTCTTTCTCAGGCTCACGGGCGAGCAAACTTGGTGATTTAGGCCCTTATGGCAAGCAAGCCGTGCAGTTCTATACCCAAACCAAAACCGTCACGGCGCGCTGGTTCGATGATGAAGCGAGCCGTGGTAAAGTGAATACCACCATCTCAATGTAAGCTGCATTTTGCCTCACTATTTAAGGATAACGGCATGGATTTTTCACTAACCGATGATCAAACGGCTTTCGAGCACAGCGCTCGTCAGTTTGCATTAAAAGAGCTAAAACCCAACGCCGCTGAATGGGATCGCAGCTCGCACTTTCCTATTGAGGTGATAAAAAAATCAGGCGAGCTTGGCTTTTTAGGACTCTATACTAATCCCAACTTTGAGGGTCTAGGGCTGCCGCGATTAGATTCGGCCATGGTTTTTGAAGCGCTAGCTTGGGGCGACACCGCTGTGGCTTCTTATATGAGCATTCATAATATGGTGTCATGGATGATCGGTGAGTATGGCCATGAGGCGCTTTGTCAAAAATATCTGCCGAAGATGGTCAATGGCGACTGGTTAGGCAGCTATTGTTTGACGGAGCCTAATGCGGGCTCTGACGCCGCATCGCTGCGTACTAAAGCGGACAAACAAGGCGATTATTATATCCTTAATGGCGAAAAAACCTTTATCTCAGGAGCGGGGTCTACCGATGTGTTGGTCGTCATGGCGCGCACAGGTGCTACAGGTGCTAAGGGCGTTTCTGCCTTTGTAGTCGACGCGCAAAGCGACGGCATTGAGTATGGCAAAAACGAGCATAAAATGGGCTGGAAAGCGCAGCCTACCCGTACCATTAGCTTTAAGGATGTCAAAGTTCCTGCATCCAACCTATTAGGTGCTGAAGGTCAAGGCTTTAGCATTGCCATGAAAGGCCTCAACGGCGGCCGTATTAATATTGGCATCTGTGCGGTAGGGACAGCGCAGGCCGCGCTTGAAACAGCAACTGGGTATGTCAAAGATCGCAATCAGTTTGGCAAGCCGATAGCAGGGTTTCAATCAGTTCAATTTAAGCTTGCCGATATGCTCACGCAAACCATTACTGCAAGACAGATGATCTATCTGGCTGCCAGCAAAGTCGATAATGACGACCCGCAGGCGGCAACTTATTGCGCCATGGCAAAACGCTTAGCTACCGATTTGAGTTTTGAAGTCGCTAATGAGGCGCTACAGCTGCATGGCGGCTATGGTTATCTCAATGAGTATCCGCTTGAGCGTCATGTACGAGATCTGCGCGTGCATCAGATACTAGAAGGTACTAATGAGATTATGCGCGTCATCGTATCCCGGCAGATGTTGCAAGATGACGCTCTTAGCTCTTTGCGTTAGCAGCCGTTTTTCCAGCCAGTTTTTAAATTCTATAAAGTTTCGTAGGTAGTTTTATGAGCACAAATGATAATGTTAGTAGCCCAACAATTCCCTTTTTAAAACAAGAAGCGGCAGTACTTTTCGAGATTGAAGAGACGCATTGCGGTCATCAGCTTGGTATTATGACTTTAAATAGCCCAAAGTCGCTCAATGCTCTAAGCGTTGAGATGTGTCAACTGTTATCACAGCAGCTCGAAGCTTGGCAAACGGACAGCCAAATAGTCGCCATTATTGTTCAGGGCGCTGGCGATAAAGCTTTCTGTGCCGGAGGAGATATCCGTAAGCTTTATGACAGTATGTCAGAGTCCGCACCATTACCGAACCCTTATGCAACAGAGTTTTTTGGTCATGAGTATCGCCTGTATCGGCAAATGCACTTTTATCCTAAGCCACTGATTTTATGGGGTGATGGTATTATCATGGGCGGCGGTATGGGGCTTATGGCGGCTTGTAGCCATCGTATCGTCACGGAGCGTACCCGCTTTGCGATGCCTGAGATTACCATAGGTCTGTTTCCTGATGCTTCAGGGAGCTGGTTCTTGCAGCGTATGCCCGCCAAAACAGGTCTGTTTTTGGGTCTGACCGGCGCTATGTGTAATGCTGGAGACGCTATTATTGGTAACCTTGCTGAGTACCATGTTGAAAGTAGCGACTATGACGCTATCATTGAGCGCTTAAAAGCTGCTAATTGGCGAGCGGAGATAGAGCAGGGATCTAGTAGGCTGCCGAGTATTACCAGCCGCGCTTTAGCGGCTCAGCCATCGACTGACCTGCCTGAGAGTCATTTGGCCAAATATTGGCAAACCATCAATAAGCTTATGAATAGTGGCGGACTGGCTGAAATTGATCATCTGCTACAAAACGATGACGCTCTAGCTAAGATTGATGCTGACTTTGCTGCCGATAAATGGACACAAAAAGCGCTAGCAACTTATCGTCAGGGTTGTCCAGTAACTGCCGCTTTGACTTACGAGCTTTATTATAAAGTCAGCGCCTTATCACTAGAGCAAGTGCTCTATTTAGAAGCCAATGTCGCCGTACACTGCGCGGCCAATCCTGACTTTAGAGAAGGGGTGCGAGCACTGCTCATTGACAAAGATAAAAATCCGCAGTGGTCACGCACATTAGCTGACTGCCTAAGCGCCGAGGGGCAGGCGTATATCGAGTCACATTTTGAGAATCCTTATGCGCCTTATCAGCATCCTTTGCAAGATTGGCTTACCGCCGATGCTTTAGGCTCGCAGCACGTCCGCTAGCGTGGCACTATATTTATCTTATAGTGGATTGACTATAAGTCATTACTAAATAATTACATCAAGGAATGATGGAATGAACAACACAGATAGCGCAAGCGACTCCGTTAAAGATATAAAGCCTAGTATCGCCTTTATTGGTCTCGGTAATATGGGCGCGCCTATGGCAGAGAATCTACTCAAAGCAGGCTACGCTCTAAGCGTTTATGATCTATCATCGGCTGCGACTGAGCGTCTACAGCAAGCAGGTGCTAGCGTGGCTGACAGCCCAAAGCAAGCGGCTGCCAATGCGCAAGTGGTGATTAGTATGCTCCCCGCTGGCGAACATGTGCTATCGGTGTATTTAGGAAGTAGCCAAAATGATGCAGAGGGAGCAAACGGTGAACAAGGACTGTTATCCCATCTTTCTAAAGACACGTTAGTCATCGACAGTAGTACTATTGCCGCTGCAGACGCGCGGCAAGTAGCAGAGGCGGCAAGCACGCTTGGCATAGACTTTTTGGATGCGCCAGTCTCAGGTGGCACCGGTGGGGCGACAGCAGGTAGCTTAACTTTTATCGTAGGAGGTGAGGCTGACGCTTTCGCTAAAGCAGAGCCTATCCTTGCCGCAATGGGTAAGAACATCTTTCATGCAGGCGCTAATGGCGCCGGACAAGTCGCCAAAATCTGTAATAATATGCTGCTTGGTATCTTAATGACAGGCACGGCAGAGGCGATAAATCTCGGCGTCAAGAATGGCTTAGACGCCAAAGTACTATCGGATATTATGCTGCAAAGCTCAGGGCGTAATTGGACACTAGAGGTCTACAACCCTTATCCGCAAGTGATGGACAATGTCCCCTCTAGCAATCGCTATCAAGGCGGCTTTATGAGTAAGCTTATGCAAAAAGATCTGAATCTTGCGCTGCAAACTGCAAAAGAGACTCAGGTCGACACGCCAATGGCACAACGAGCAGCGCAGCTTTATAGCGCTCATACTAGCGAGCATGGTGATAAGGATTTTTCGAGCATTATGGCTATCCATGACAAATCAGTACTGCCTTAATAGCTTGTAAAGGGAACCAAAAACATCTGTCTTAGTAAAGTTATAGATTTAGAGCCAAATCCGCTGGTTATTTCATTTCAAACTCATAACACAGTGTTTGGATATCCTGCGCGGCGACTCTAAGTCTCGGTACATGAGTCTGTAACTTCTCTAAAGAGACGCGGATAGTAGGCGCATTCACGAAGAGGGATGCAAGATAGCGTGATTCTTTATCAAGGATAGGCACGGCTACTGATAAGGTCTCAGAGATGAACTCTTCATTATCTATGCCCACGCCTGACTCAGCGATAGCGTCTAATTCAGCATTTAAAGCATCAGCATCGGTAAAGGTATTTTCAGTAAATCTATTGAGTGAGAGCTGGCGCAGCATCTTAGTGCGGGTTTGCGCGGGCAGAAGACTGAGATATAGCTTACCCGTTGCGGTACACCACATCGGCGATTGAGAGCCGGCTGGTAAGTAGATCTGGATAGGCAGATCAGTCTGTACGCGATTGGTATATAGCATGCTCATCTCATGCGGCACGGCGATACCGCAGCTTTCCTTTATATCATCAACCAATCCTTGCAGTATCAATTGTCGCTCATGAAAGAATTGCTTTTGTTGCCACAGCTCTATACTCAAATTACGTACTCGCTTTCCTGGTATTATTCCGCCTCCTATATCCACTCCTACAAATCCTTCTTCTACCAAAGTCTGTATCAACCGATGGATAGTTGGTTTTGGAATGTCTAGATCCTTTGACAGCTCAAGGGGTGAGAGTGGCCTTTGGGCATAAGACACTGCTTCTATAATCTCTAATACACGAGTAATAGACGATACTTTAGGCATAATATTGGCTCGATAGTTAAGGGTTGATCATTCATGCGTTTGCTAATCAGGAAACTCGCTAACATATCCATTCTAGAGAAGTAGGGCTTACTATTTTCATCATTCAGGCAGGATATCAGCAATAAGCTGTACTACTCTTTTTGTATGTAAGGTTCGCTAAGATACATCATTTCACATAACACAACAAACAGTAGTAATTAGTTATATAAGCTACACTGTTTAAAATCTCATAATAAGCCAAAATAGCATTCAGTTACTTAGATATGTGCTTAATAGTTTTAAGCTTGTCGATGGCTTATTTATTGGTTATTTGTGGTTGTCGAATGTTGCACTAATTTATAGTATTACTTACTTTAAAGTGCTACTTAATACAGCTAATGTTAAATGTTAAAGGTCAACGGCATTAGCCATTATTTATTAAAGCTATTGATACACTAATAATTCTCTTGAACACATCTTGTAACACTAATGCGCTTTATGACAGAGTGTAACGGTAATAATTACAATACCTACGTAATCTTTACATAATGGCAAACAAAAAGCGCTTCTTAGGGGATGACTTTTAGAGTCAAAATTGTTTTAATCTGCTCAACAAAATGATGGTTTGTAAAAATGCTAAGTCGTCATTCACTGTGGGCAAGCTATTTCATATTTTTAGGAGATTAATGATGAAACTTATTAAACTTACAGCGGTATCTGCCGCTATTTTAGCCTCAACTGCTGCTATGGCTGCTGACCCAATTGTTGTCGTAGATGACAATGATGCAGTGGTATATGAAGCAGCAACTCCTGCTTATCAGTATAACCAAGATGCGGGTATCATTCGTAACACGACAGGCGCTCTAGTCGGTACTACCAAAACTTTATTTAACACTGCTATCAATCCAGCAGCGGTTAGTGCTGAAGTCGGTACTTTAGGTTATGGTGCTAACGTTGCATGGGGTATCAACGATAAAGTTGAGCTACAAGCTGGTTGGGCAGGTGGTGATCCAGCTGATTTATTCGGTGGTGATTTTGACGCTAACGATGTTGAGTATGATGTCGATGCTGACTTTAGTAACCCTTACTTAGGTGTTCAGGTGCGTCCAGCAGCGAACTGGTTCACTATGGGCGCTGGTGTTATCGTACCGGACAACAGTCTTGATGTAAAAGCCAACCCTGAAGGTGGTTACTATAAAATTGACGGCGTAAGATATGATGCTAATGATGTCGGTTCGTTAGAAGGTAGCATCGACCATCGTAACAAGCTAGCGCCTTACGCGACTATCGGCTTCCGTCCAAACATCACTAATAACTTTGGTGTATTCGGTGAGATTGGTGCAGCATATTTAGGTTCAACGAATGCGGATGTCCGTACGGTTGGCGGTGTTAATGGTTTCATTAGAGATGAAGATGGCAACTTAACAGGCGAAAACTCAGCTAGTGTTGCTAACAAAGCCCAACAAGAATTAGAAGATGAAGACTACTTAGAGTGGTTACCAATCGTTAAACTAGGTGCAACTTACCGCTTCTAGTTCGATAGTTGAGCTATTTTAATAGTATAAAAAAGCGGCCTTTGGGTCGCTTTTTTTTGTGTTTTGAATTCCCTAAATGCTATATGAATATTGAATAGTCGAATAGTAAAGCGAATGCTGTCTTATATCAGAATACCACTATAATCTGATGGTTTGAAATATAAGCTATTTTGTGCACAGCGTCTCGGTGCAGCTCAATAAACATCTCGTTAGTAGAGGAGGTATTATTCTGAATATTATTATCTGCGCTATTATGTTCAATAAGTGTTTGGATCAGTGGGACATAAGCGCTACCTAAACCTACTGTTAGCTCCGTTTGATTGATTTTTATTAAGCTTTCTTTGACTTGCCAAAGTAACCTAACCAAATAATCACGTTTAGCGACAGGAAGTTGCTCTAGCAGAGCAATTTCATCAGGATGATAGAAGCGTTTGGCGACTTGCCAAGCTACGCTATTGACCTCAATATCTATGCCGATAGCGCTATCATAGCTCAGAGCGACGGCTACTCTATCTGCCGAATGACTAAAACACACATAATGGCGATGATTTTTGAGTCGATAGGGAAATGCTGACTCGTCTAACGTATCAATTATACCGAGCTCAACTAACAACTTATTTAAAAGTAAGCGCACGCCAGTACGTTGGCTTTGGCGCTTAACTTTTTTGTTTGCTAGGGTTTGTTGTGCAGAATCTAGTGAAGAGGAGTCATTGGCAAGTGGGTTATGAGAGTGTTGGACTAAATAAAATGTCTGTAAAGACAGCGCTTTATTCTCGAGGCTGCTAGCGGATAAAGCTAAAGGAGTGAGGGCAGTCGAATAATTTATCCATAATTGAGCGACAGTAGCTCCTAAGCGACCAATAGCACAATAGTGGGTCGCAGTGAGCTGGGTATAGTGGATATTATTAAGTAAGATCATAAGGTGAAGTAACAATATCAATAATCATAAGAGTACTAGTATGGCAGGTGTCAACGGGTAAGCGCAAAGCTCGTTAGCTAAGCTTTTTTAAACTATAAAAAAACCCAGTAATACTTATATTACTGGGCCAAACTCAAAACAGAGAACGAATCACAAATACGCTAGCAAGGGCTATTAATACGACAGCTCAGCACGGCGGTTTAATGCGTAAGCCTCTTCAGTGTTGCCAGCTGCCGCAGGGCGTTCTTCACCGTAGCTAATCACACGGATATTATTAGCGGCGACCCCTTGTGCTGCTAAGTAGTTACGCGCAGCTTGTGCACGGCGCTCACCCAAAGCGATGTTATACTCACGGCTACCGCGCTCATCAGTATGACCAGCGATTAGCACTTGCGTACCTGGATTTGCATTTAGTAAGCTGACATGTTGATTGAGTACGCTAGCAGACTGTGCGGTGATTTCGCTACTATCAAACGCAAAATATACCACAGCTTGCATGTTCTCTGCAGCATTGACTACGCCTACTTGGTTATCAACGATAACTGCGCCTGTATAAGCCCCTTGACCACCAGGGATGCCTAAGGGTGCCACTACCACTTCAGAAGTGGCGCGCTTGGTAGCACAACCTGTGGTCAAGGCCACAGCACTAGATAAGACTACCAAAGCACTAATCTTGGCAAAACGGTTATTAAAAATAGAATGTTGTGACATTTGAAGCTCCTAAATATAATTAATTTGTTGTTTTAAATATTTTACAAGAAACTTAAGCAATTGACGTTTATCATAAAATCAATGTTACGTTGTGTAAGTAGCATTACTGTAAATAATATCAAGGTTCGGTAAATATTACAGTATGTGTCTGATAATTTATTTTCAAAAAATATATATTCTAACTTTTATCAAGTTTGGTTGTAATAAGCCGCAATTTTATTTAAGCAATTGCTACCTGTGATTACCAACGATGCTTATCCCAATTTTCAGGATTAGCCCAGTATTTATTATTTAACCAATTCGGCAAGCGTTTGTAATCATAAAGGTTAAATTGCCAAAGGGATAGGGAGGGTTGTGCGACCAGTGAATCACTAGACGCATCAGAAGCCGATGTTTTTATAGCCGTATCTAAGGGTTGGTCATTTAAAATATTAAATGGTGTAAAACCGTAGGCTCGTAGATCTGAGCTGTTATCAATAGCGAGTAGTAGATGGGCGGCATATAAGTCTCGGTAGCGCATTATGATAGGGGTAAATTGCGGTAGCTGCTCTTTTGAGAGAGTAGGTAGCCAAAAGCAGGCAAGCTCATAACGCTGCGGGTTATATTGGTTATTAAGCTCAGCTAAAGTACTTATTTTAATATCAGTGTCTCTACTATCTGCAACCCTATTCGCCTCACTTGGCTCCTTATCAGTATCACTATCAGTGTTAACTGGAGTCTTTTGCTTATTTTGTAGCTGTCGGCTTAGACTTTCTGCTTCCTGGCTGTTTTCTACTACCCATAGCATCTTAATCGGCTGATTGCTTTTGTTTTTCACCTCAGTATTGGTATCAGTATCAGCAGTCGCTTGATACAGTGATGGCAGAAGGGCTTGAGTATAAGAGATTAGTAAAGGCAGGGTGAGGGGAGAAGGGTTAACAGCAGCAAGATTGGGAGTAGTGTTCATAAAGGGCGCCAAAGTGATGAAACTGTGAGGTTGCTCTTGAAATTTACGTATTCAAGCCAATGTAGCGTTAAAGCGTAGCAGAATCAAACTTAATTTAAAGAGTGTGCTAAAAGCTAAAGCAAGCGGTACAAAAATAGCTTATCACTAGTCTTTGTTTTCTTTATAAAAATAGTAGGATGATCAATGTCAACGACCCAAACCGATGCCAACATTATCAATGCAGACATGCCTGATGTCCCTGCGCACATTCCCAGTAAAATCCACCTAAAAGACTATAAGCCACCCAGCTTCGATGTTGAAACGGTCGATTTAGATATTCAGCTGTTTGATGATAATGCCATCGTCGATAGCACTTTGGTGATGCAGCGGCAAAGCGATGGCGACTTAGTCCTCTATGGCGAGGATCTTGAGCTGATAGCTATTAAACTCAACGGTCAAACACTTGCTGATGAGCGCTACCAGCAAGCTGACGGCAAGCTTATCATTACCGATGCTCCAGCTAAGCTGACTTTGCAGCTGCAAGTGCGTATTTATCCGCACACTAATACCGCGCTTGAAGGTCTGTATATAGCGGGTAGTGGTAGCGATACCATGTTTGTGACTCAGTGTGAGCCTGAGGGCTTTCGCAAGATTACTTTTTATCCTGATCGCCCTGATGTGCTAGCAGTATTCACCACGCGCATTGAGGCGAATAAGCGCTTTCCAACTTTACTTGCCAACGGTAATTTAATCGAAGCTGGTGAAGTCGCCGAAGATAGCAATCGTCATTATGCGATTTGGCACGACCCAACCAATAAGCCCAGCTATCTATTCGCCAGCGTCATTGCTGATTTAGAAGTGTTAAGTGATAGCTATACTACTAGTGAGGGACGCGAGGTCTTGCTTGAGCTCTACGCTAAAAGCGATGACATTGAGAAATGTCATGTGGGTATGCAAGCCCTAAAAGACTCGATGCGCTGGGATGAGGTCAATTACGGCCGTGCTTATGATTTGGACCGCTATATGATAGTGGCGGTCAGTCAGTTCAATATGGGCGCGATGGAGAACAAAGGCCTCAATATCTTTAACACTGCTTGTGTGCTCTCAAGCCCTGAGACGACTACGGACGCGCGTAGCTTCAGTGTCAAAGCGATCATCGCTCACGAGTATTTTCATAACTGGACCGGTAACCGTATTACCTGCCGCGATTGGTTTCAGCTGTGTTTAAAAGAGGGGCTTACGGTCTACCGCGATCAGTCCTTTTCAGCCGATCAGCAGTCAAGCGCCGTGCAGCGTATTGATGACGTCGCCACCTTACGCGCGCATCAGTTTAGTGAGGATGCAGGGCCACTTGCGCATCCGGTACGCCCTGAGAGCTTTGTGGAGATTAATAACTTTTATACCACGACGGTGTATGAAAAAGGCGCTGAAATCGTACGGATGCTTGCTAATACTTTGGGCGCAGAGAACTTTCGCACAGGTACTGATGAATACTTCCGCCGTTACGATGGGCAAGCGGTAACGGTTGAAGACTTTTTATCAGCGCTAAGTGTTACTGATAGTAGGATTGAGGACTTTATCGACTGGTATCGCCAGCCCGGTACGCCCGTAGTATCTGGTCATCAAGACTATGATAGTGACACCCAGACTTTGACGATTCATCTACAGCAACAGACGCGCCATGTACCAGGATTTGCGGCGCCAAAGCCACTACCGATACCAGTAGCGACTGCGTTATTTGACAAAGATTCAGGCGCTATCATCAGCGAGCGTATGCTGATGCTTGATCAGGCAGAGCAGACTTTTAGCTTTGATAATGTTGCACAAGAGCCAGTGGTTTCCTTGCTGCGTGATTTCAGTGCGCCGGTGCAGCTCAACTACGACTATCAAGATGAAGATTTAGCGTTTTTACTTGAGCATGAGACCAACGGCTTTAATCAATGGCAAGTGACGCAAATGCTAGTCAATCGTATCTTGCTCAATATTCAAGGTAATAAAAAAAGCAGCCCTGATATCTATTTGCAGGCTTTAGCGAAGACTTTACCTAAGCTGGCAGCGAGTGATGCCATGCTAGCGGCGCGTCTGCTCGATATTCCATCGGCGCAGGAGCTGGCTTCAGCCATACACCAAGACTACGATCCTAAAGTGGTCAAACAGCAGCGTGATGGTTTATATAGTCAAGTGGCGCAGGCGCTCAAAGATCAGTGGACGGCCTTGTATGAGCAGCTACCAATGCAGCCTTACTCAGATACGCCAGAAGCGCTTGCTCAGCGTGCCCTACGTAATGTAGTGTTAGATATGGCATTAACCGCTAACGTAACTGGCGCAGGGGAGTGGGCACAGCAGCAATATGATAATGCCAGCTGTATGACAGAACGCTTCGGTGCACTAAAAGCGATGGTCAATCATCAAGCTGCAAATGCGAATGAATATTTAGCAGACTTTTATCAGCGTTTTAAAGACAATGATTTGGTCATTGATTTATGGTTTAGCGTGCAAGCCTCGAGCACTCATGTCACCGCACAAGATATTAAAGCTTTATTGGTGCATGATGATTTTGACTGGAACACGCCTAACCGGATACGCTCGGTGATTAGCGCCTTTACCTCGCAGCCGACAGTATTTTGGACCGCTGAGGGCTTGTCTATCTTTACAGGGGTTATCAAGTCGTTAGATAGCACCAACCCGGTGTTGGCGTCTCGCTTGTTACAAGTGCTAGCGCGCTGGTATACGCTAGTAGAGCCAACTCGGCAACTGGCAGAAGATGAGCTTGTGGCTTTGCAGCAGCAAGTATCTTCGAAGAATGTATTAGAGACATTAGATAGTGTGCTCAGTGCGGCAGATGTTTCTGCTTGATGGCAAGCCTAGCAGAAAATAAAAAGCTCATCTAATAAGATGAGCTTTTTTTGGGTTGAGTGTCAGTAATATTAGTAACTATCGGTTAGGTAGTATGTCTTTTACCGCATCACGAAGCTCATGAAGAGCGGTCACAGTACTATCCCAGTCTAAGCAGCCATCAGTGATAGACTTGCCGTACTCAAGCTGACTGAGATCAGCGGTGAGCTTTTGATTGCCACCTTTTAGATGACTCTCAATCATCATACCGATGATAGACTTGTTGCCATTTTGAATTTGCTCAGCGACGTTATTAATGACCATCGGCTGCAAATACGGATCTTTACCTGAATTAGCATGGCTTGAGTCAATCATAATCTTCGTGCTAGTTTTGCCTTTCTCAAGCTGGCTTTCAGCTTCTGCCACTGCAGTTTCATCATAGTTCGGCTTACCATTGCCGCCGCGTAATACGACATGGGCATAAGGGTTGCCTTTAGATTTAATAATAGACACTTTACCATCAGCAGATAGGCCTAAAAAGCTATGACCTGCTTTGACCGCTTGCATAGCGTTGACAGCGACTGTCATACCGCCATCGGTGCCGTTTTTGAAGCCGACAGGGCAGGATAAGCCTGAGCTCATCTCGCGATGCGTCTGACTTTCAGTAGTACGCGCGCCAATCGCTGACCAGCTGATGAGATCTTGCATGTACTGCGGCGTATTCGGATCGAGCGCTTCGGTAGCACAAGGCAAGCCTTTCTCATTGAGATCGATCAACAGCTTACGAGCGCTCCGCAGACCCTTTTCGATATCGAAACTGTCATTCATATCAGGATCGTTGATCATGCCTTTCCAGCCCACAGTGGTACGCGGCTTTTCAAAATAGACTCTCATCACTACAAATATACTATCTTCGACCTCTTTGGCCAATATAGCTAAGCGATCGGCGTATTCGTGAGCGGCTTTTATATCGTGAATAGAGCAAGGACCAATAACCACAAACAAGCGCTTGTCTTTACCATCCAAGATGTCTTGAATCGTATGACGGCCTTTTAGTACGGTTCTATAGGCGGCATCGGTAAGGGGTAGCTCAGTTTTTAGCTCAGCGGGGGTGACTAAAGGGATGAATTGTTCAATATTCACGTCATCAATATCTGCGTTGTGGGTAGCTGTTGTTGTCATGGGTATCTATCATCTAGCTGATTTGTAGGAATATTCATTATGAGGTCAAAAGTGTTCGTTGACAAGGGTAGCCTTGCAGTTAATTGACTGATAACTGGAATGTGAAAACCAAAATTTTGTTATACTTGTTTTTTTATGATTATGTTTCTCTTTATTTTTATCAACATTAAAGGTTTGTCATGACTCATTTTGCTAAGCCTACTGAAGCTTCTGAACAGATTGTTCCCTTAGATGATCAGGCATTATCATCAGTGCCATCATTAGCGCCATTGATCATAGGGATAGTTGCTGGCGAGGTGTCGGGGGATAGCTTAGGGGCAGACTTTATGCAGCAGATGAATAACTTGCGTGGTGATATCGTCTGGGTCGGGGTTGGCGGACCAAAAATGCAAGCGCAGGGGTTACAAAGTCTGTTTCCCTTATCGCGGCTAGCTGTAATGGGTTTGGTCGAAGTTGTCGCACAATTATCTGACTTATTTAAAGCGCGTCGTGAGCTTTTGACCGCCTTTGTTGATGCTAAGATTGATTGGTTTATTGGTATCGATGCACCTGACTTTAATCTACGTGTTGCTAAGAAGCTCAAGCCGAAAGGGGTATTTTGTGTACAATACGTCAGTCCCTCTATTTGGGCGTGGCGCGAGTCGCGTATCCATGGTATCAAGGAGGCGACTCACTTGGTGCTTTGCTTATTTCCATTCGAGTTGCCCGTCTATGAGCGCTACAACCATCCGGCGATATGCGTGGGCCATCCGCTACTCAGAACGCTCGATGCTGCGCTGATAGAGACGCCGACCAATCAGCTGCGTAGTGAGCTGGTTTGGCAAAATGACGGGCTACAGCAGTTCTTTATCGAGCGCTTCGATGCAGTCAGTCAGCTAATTTGTGTGATGCCAGGGTCGCGTCGCGGTGAGATTACCGCTATTTTGCCGTTGATGCTCGATGGGATGCAAAAACTGTTATTAGTCGATCCTAAGCTGTGTTTTATTATTCCGACTGTCGATCAAAACCATCAATATATCGTACAAGAGGTGATAGATAAACGCTCTGAACCACTGCGCGCCGCTATCGCCGTTGTCTATGATGAAAGTCAGCCGACTTTCAGTCAGCAAGCGATGGCTGCCTCTGATATTGTGTTATTAGCTTCAGGTACCGCTACTTTTGAGGCGATGCTCCTAGAGCGTCCTATGGTGGTCATTTATCAGCTTAATCAGCTGACTTATCAGATTGCTAAGCGCTTGGTCAAAGTTCCTTATGTGGCGCTACCTAATATCTTAGCCGGAGAGATGATAGTCACTGAGCTCATTCAAGAGCAAGCGACAGGCGAGAATATTTGCCGTACGCTGACTAAGCTTTTACAGCCGCGGGCTTATGACGAACAGCTACACAATTTACTAGCGACCAAGCGGGATTTGCAGCAGCAAAGCAACCACGATCCTGCCAATAGTGTAGTCGAGCAGTGGTTTGCACAAACGAGAGCGCATACCGCTCGCAATGAAATAGTCTAATAGCGCCTTAAGTCCTAGTAATATAAATTAATTTCAGTGATATAAAATGAGTATTGATTTTCAAGTTCTGCCTATCGACACTGGTATTGAGCACATCAATATTAAAGGTCAATATACGTCTTTAGCCGCCCCTATAAAGTTAACCGGACAGCTGCATCTGCTACAACTCGCGGCTGAATATCCAGCGCTAGCGGCGCAAAGTGAAATCTTGCCAACGCTACAAATTGGCATTGATGAGGCGGGGCGTGGGCCTTTATTAGGGAGTGTCCATGTTGCGGCGGCTATTCTACCGAATATCTGGTCAGATCTTATCGAAAACCAACCGCTAAGAGACACGCCTTTATCTATCCTGACCGACTCCAAAAAGCTCAGTGAAAAAAAGCGCGATACGCTTTATCCTTTAGTGCAGCAGTACGCGCTTGGCTATATCATTGCTGATATTCCAGCGGCAGTCATAGATCAGCTGAATGTTTTACAAGCAACGATGCTCGGTATGCGCTTATGTACCGAAGGTCTGCTAGAAGCAGTGGCTACCAATGTTGCTAATGTCCAAACAAGGCAAGTTGAGGTGTTATTCGATGGCAATCGCTACTCTGAATTGGATTATGCTAGGTTAGCTGAATTTGGACTATCCTCATCTGTTATTGATTGCCAAGCTTGGGTCAAAGGGGACGCACGGCACACCAGTATAGCGGCGGCTAGTGTCTTAGCCAAAGTCAGCCGTGATCAGACGATGTATGCCTTAGATAGTAAGCATCCTGAGTATGGTATTGCCAAGCATAAAGGCTATCCGACCAAAGCGCACCTGCAAGCTATCGAGACACATGGCGTGCTAGCTGAGCACCGCCGCAGTTTTGGACCTATTTGCAAAGCACTGGTAAATAGTGCGCTTAGCTGTGCTACTAAATAGCCTAAGTAGAATTGTTATAACTCAATACGTTTTAAATAATAGTCGATAAAACAATAGTTTGTGATTGAAACTAGCTTAGTTTGCATTTATAGTTTGTTAGAAGGGCTTCATTATGATGCTCAAACTCTTTATAGGATAGCTGATGTCGCAAATATCGTTAACTAGAAATCTAGGCGTTATTATTTTTTTCAGTGTGTTTTTGAGCGCTTGCGGCGGCGGAGGTAGCGGTTCAGAGGCTAGCTCTAATCCGCCAGCTAACCCAGCACCACCAATTCCACCTACAACAGACAATAAAGATCAGATTATTCCTCCACCCGTCACTGCTACTCCACCAGTAGATAATAATTCTCAAGCAGTTCTGATCGCAAACAATGAGTTCAGTATTGCTCGTACCAGCTGTGGCCTTGGCGGACTACAAATGGATCAACAACTAGCTAATATTGCAAGTCAGCATAGTCGTTATATCAAGCATGTGTTTGCTAATAGTACCCCAACGGTTTTTAACCCTCATTACGAAAATAAGATCAGTGATATCGCTGAGGTCACTGCCCAAAACAATCCTTTTTTTGGCGGGGTTAGTTTTTCCGATCGACTGGCTAATGCTCAATACGCGAATCTAAAATACGGCGCGACTGAAAATATCGCTCAGACTATTTATTACAGCTCTGTAGGAGCACTTATCAGTGCTGATGATGCTGCCAGCTCAATGGCGAAATCTTTACTAGCGGCGCCTTATCATCTGCGTTCACTGATGCGAGCAAGCTCAAGCGTAGTAGGAACTGAGGTGGTCGGCTACAAGCCTTTTAATAGAGATAACAAAAACAACCAAGGTTATGTATTAGTCACTCATGCTGCCGCGACCGCGGCGAGTGCAAATGATACGGCGCAAGGGATTTTTACCTATCCTTGTCAAGAGGTTCAGGGTACGGTCACTGGGCTTTATAACGAAAGCCCAAATCCGGTACAGGGCACCGGTCGCGATTTACGCGTCGATCCTATTGGGCAACCTATTTATATTCATGTACCTGCCGCACAAAGCATCAAAGTCAGCAATATAGAATTTTATGATGTCAAGCGTCAAATCACTGTGCCTGTTAGCTTGCTAGATTATGATAATGATCCGCACAGAGCGACTGCTAACAGACTGCCTGATAATGAAGCTTTTATTTTACCGTTGACAGACAATCTGCAAAGCTGTGAAGCTGGTAGAAAAAAAGGCGGCAACTGTGGTCTGTATGGTAACAGCGAATACCGCGTCAGCTTCGATGTGCTAGTCGATAATAAAGGTTTTCAAAGCAAATCATTTAGCTTTACAACGGGCGCTGTCAATTATTAGGCGCTGTCTAAATAAGCAATGTTTAAATTCATTTGCTTTGCACCGCCAAAATTGACAGCCAAAACGAACCACCAAAATTGACGACAAAATTGACGACAAAAAGGGTAGTCAGTGACCGCTAGATCTTCTTCTACAATGCCAGTGATGTTACTGGTTTTACTATTGCTGATGCCTGCCTATGATGGGGTGAAAAGAGCGTACCTACCGGAACTTTATCTCCAAGATATAAAAGCGGTGATAGCACACTTGCAGTTAGAGGAGGCGTTTGAAACCTTAGGTATAGCAGGAGAGGAGCAAGCTGATACGAGTGTTTTAGCTCATGAGGATAATGATCTAAGCTTAAGTGAAAACGCTCAAGATAATAATAGTAATGAGAATATTAACGTCAATAACAATGATAATGCCGCCGCTGTAGCGAATAAAGAGTTTAATTTAGCCAGAAGAAGCTGTGGTCTTGGCACTTTATCGCCAGATGCTGAGCTTGAAAAGGTCGCGTTAGGCCATGCGAACTATATCAAATATGTTTTTACTCATTCGCAGCCAACACTATTTTATCCGCACTATCAAAACGAAATTAAAGGTATTCAAGCGGTTACTAGCAGTAACAACCCACATTATAGCGGCCTAGATATCAAAAACCGCTTATTCAATGCCAGCTACGCCAATCTAAAGTATGGCTTTACAGAAAATATTGCGCAGAGTATGTATTATCACTCTGCAGGTGAGCTACTCTCCGCAGAGGCGGTAACCACTTCGATGGCTAGATCCTTGCTTGCAGCGCCTTATCATCTGCGCTCTTTAATGCAGCCAAGCTCGAAAGTGGTGGGAACGGCGGTCGTCGCCTACAAACCTTATGATAAAGAGGTGCGCAACAATCAAGGCTATGTGTTAGTGAGTAACGCCGCAGCAACAGCCGACACGGTGGGTGCTAGCTATAATGGTATCTTGACTTATCCTTGCCAAGGGGTAACTGGCACTGTAACCGCCCTTTATAATGAAACCCCAGATCCGGTACAGCATACCGGCCGCAACTTAAGTACTGATCCTATAGGTCAGCCTGTCTATATCAAGGTGGCAAAAGCCAACACTATTCAAATTATTAATATCCGCTTTTATGATGCGCAGCGCGGGACAACGATACCGACGCAAGTGCTCGATTATCAGTCAGACCCCTATCTGAATACAGAATATGAGCTTCCCAAAAATGAGGCTTTTATCTTGCCTATCACAGACTCAGTGGCTAGCTGTGAGACGAGCATAAAGCAGGCGATGATAAAAAAAGCAAAAAACTGCGGCCTGCATGGCAACAGTGACTATAAAGTAAGCTTCGATGTCATCATAAACGACCAGCGCATGATCCATCAGTCGTTTAGTTTTATGACAGGCGAGGTGAATTACTCATAAGGGCATTTGCTTAAAACCTAGTCGTCAGCTTAGCCCTTTGAGCTGGGCCTAAAATGAAGAGCCGGGCTGTTGTAAAAATTCTTTTTCTTTATCAGTAGACTCTCGGCCTAAAGTCTCATTACGATGCGGATAGCGACCAAACTGCTCAATAATATCTTTATGACGATGCTCAAATCCTAAAGTGCTTACATCACCTAATCGCTCAAATAATGGCAAATACTGCTGATGAATCGCTAAGGATTCAGAATGCATAAACGGCATAATAGTAAAGCGTCGCCATTCCATCGGTAAGCTAGCAAAATGCGGCTGCTTGATCGCTTCTTGTGCGAGCACCACTGCCATGCCATCTTGTGAAAAAGAACAAGGCTCACCGCGGCATAAGTTACGCGAGAATTGATCTAAGACAATAATCTCAGCCAAACGTCCTGCTAGATTGGTAATGGAGCTGTTGGCGTCGACTTTATTGTCACCGCGGCGCCAATGAGCGCATTCACCCTGTTTGGCCGCTTGCCAAATTTTGCCAAACTTTGACTCAATACGCTGATCAAAATCCTCATTTTTTTCAAACCAGTAAGGCTCGTTGTCTTTAGCAAACCAAAATTCTAACACGGCACGCGCATCAGCATCTATATGTTGTAGATTGATATCTGCAGCATTTATTTTATTATTACTCGCTTGACTAGCGCTTGTAGAATAATCGGTTGAGAGTGACATAAGCTATTCTCCTAGTAATGAATTTAGCTTACTATAACCCAAATAGTAGCTGTGGTCATGATGTTAAAATGTAGCGACCCTTGTGCTTGCAAAAGCGAATATATGCCTTATTATTAGTCGCAATAAATGATCATCAACTTTAATTTTTTGGCGCTATGCTATTTCACCTGTTTTGCTTATCTGCTTTAGGTTACCTTATATGAACTCAGTAAATCCAAACTTAGCTACTCCCAAATCGTCGTCTCAATTACCGGCAACTCCTTACTATTTGCTCGATGAGGCCGCAATCGTCAGCAACATGCAAATTATTGCAAAGCTTTGTAAGCTATCAGGAGCTAAGGCGTTGCTAGCGCTCAAGTGCTTTGCAACTTGGGGCGTGTTTGATGCTATGCAGCCTTACTTGCACGGCACTACCTCATCGTCACTCAATGAAGTGCGCTTAGGCTTTGAGACGTTTGGCAGCTCACAAGATAAGGAAACTCATGCCTATAGCGTCGCTTATAGTAGTGATGAGATAGATGAAGTATTGAGCTATGCTGATAAGATTATTTTTAATTCCATCTCGCAGCTCACGGCTTTTAAAGAGCAAGCTTATGCACAAAACATTCCTGTAGGCTTGCGTCTGAATCCTAAGACTAGCAATTCGTCTTTTATTATCGCTGATCCGGCGCGCCCCTTTAGCCGTTTGGGCGAGCATGATAAAGATAAAATTAAAGCGGTGCTCACTGACATTAGCGGAGTAATGATTCATAACAACTGTGAAAATGATAGCTTCGAAGCGTTTAGCGATAGTTTGGCAGATATCGAAACTAAGTTTGGTGATGTTTTAGCAAAGCTAGAGTGGGTCAGTCTAGGCGGTGGTATTCATTTTATTGCACCTAACTATCCATTAGAAAAATTGGCCGATAGGTTAAAAGGCTTTAGCGAAAAATACGGCGTGCAAGTGTATTTAGAGCCAGGCGAGGCGAGTATCCATAGCGCGGGCACGCTAGTAACGACGGTGCTCGATACGTTGCAAAATGAAAAAAGCATCGCGGTGGTCGATGCTTCTATCGAAGCGCATATGCTCGATTTATTAATTTATCAAGAGTCGGCGGCTATAGCGGCTATCAATGATGAGACCATCGATATCCTGCCAGTAGCGGAAAATTTTAAGCAGCAGGCGGTAGACAATACTATTGTTTGCGGCCGTTCCTGCCTAGCAGGAGATATTTTTGGCGAGTATCCGCTAGCAGATCAGCTAAAAATAGGCGATCAAATCAGCTTCGCTAATGCCGCAGGCTATACTATGGTCAAGAAAAACTGGTTCAATGGCGTCAACATGCCAGCCATTGTGATTCGCCGCTTAGATGGCAGCATTGATATCCAACGTGAGTTTGATTATCAGGATTATAAGGCAAGCTTGTCTTAGCTCTGTTATTTGAGTCGCGTTAATTTGTGCTACTGGTTAGGAGGCTATAAAGCTACGAAGCTATAAATCTAGTATTGACGACTAACAGTCACTAATTATGACTAAAAGATACGATAAAAATTGTTATAATTGCGCTGGGTAAAATTATTGAAAGAATCATAGTTTTTGCCTTACGGGTGTATGGGTTTTCCTCGGTCTTCCTTTTTAATTCATGCACATCATTCATCTGTTGCTGTTTTGCATAGCCACCTCTGTGGCATCGGCAGGAACACAAAGGAGGATTGTTCATTGAACACCAATCAAACTAAGCTCAATAAAAAAGATGTCCTTATCATTGGCGCAGGCGGCGTGGCGCAAGTGGTCGCACATAAGTGTGCCATGCATAATGACGTACTCGGCGAGATTCATATTGCCTCGCGTACTAAGCCCAAATGCGATGAGATAGCGCAAAGCGTCCATGACAAAGGTAGCTTTAAACTTCCGGCGACTTTGCATACCCATCAAGTCGATGCCATGGACAGCGAAGCGCTGATCAAACTTATCAACGATACAGGCATTCAGATCCTTATCAATGTCGGCTCGGCCTTTATTAATATGAGTGTATTAGAAGCTTGTATTGAGACAGGAACGGCTTATATTGATACCGCTATTCACGAAGATCCGCGAAAGATTTGTGAAACCCCGCCTTGGTATAACAATTACGAATGGCAACGCAAACAGCGCTGTGCTGATAATAATGTCACTGCTATCTTAGGCGCAGGGTTCGATCCTGGTATGGTCAACGCTTATGCGCGTATCGGCTACGATATGATGGATAAAGGCTCAGTGACTGATATCGACATCATTGATATTAATGCGGGTAGTCATGGCAAATACTTCGCGACTAACTTCGATCCTGAGATTAACTTTCGTGAGTTCACCGGCACCGTTTACTCTTGGCAAGATAGCCAATGGCAGTCTAATGATATGTTCGAGGTCAAGCGCACTGATGATCTGCCTGTTGTTGGCTTACAAAACAGCTATCTTAGCGGGCATGACGAAATTCATTCATTATCGGCGAACTTAGACGTGCCGAACATTCGCTTTTGGATGGGTTTCGGTGAGCACTATATCAATGTGTTTACTGTCTTGCAGAATTTAGGCTTGTTATCTGAGCAGCCGGTGATGACGGCTGAAGGTCAAGAAGTGATCCCGCTAAAAGTGGTCAAAGCGGTACTGCCTGATCCAAGCTCACTGGCGCCCAATTATACCGGCAAGACTTGCATCGGCGACAAGGTAAAAGGCCAGATAGACGGCGTTGATAGCGAAGTTTTTATCTATAACGTCTCCGACCACAAAGACGCCTATAATGAAGTGGGTAGCCAAGGTATCTCCTACACCGCAGGCGTACCGCCCGTTGCTGCCGCTATGCTTGTCGCGACTGGAGAGTGGGACACGGGCACAATGGTCAATGTCGAAGAGCTGGACGCTAAGCCCTTTATTAATCTACTCAATAAGATAGGCTTACCGACTCGCATTCAAGATGTTAATGGTGATAGAGCGCTCGAATTTTAGGCGAAAAATTAATTTTATAAAGAAGCTTATCTCTTAGAGATAGGCTTTTTTTGGCTTAGGTTTTAGAATCTAGGTATTTCAATCAAAACAGTCGTCTCTGATTTTATAACGTTACACTTTTAATCTAAATACAGCTGCTAATACTGGTCACTAACACTATGAAATTATCCAGTATATGACATAATCCTATCATTGAGCTAAAGGACTACTACAAGTGCTGCCAAAAGACACTGACAAACGCCTTCTTTTAGCAAACCTAAAATAAATACAGGAAGTACAAATGGCCAATGGACCCGATAACGATGAGTTAAATTCAGCGCAAGAGCCTCAGGCTGCAACTACTGGGTCAGAGGAGTCTTCACGTACCCCGTTTGAGCGTAGTCAGTTTGGCGGTACCGAGCGTCAATCCAAACCTTTTGATGAAGACGTACCCATATCCCGTAATGATCTACAAAAAGGCGCGCAGGAGCTATCCGAAAATAGCGTGGCTCATATTAATTGGAGCGTGCTTATTATCTCATCGGTAGTAATCGTGGCATTTTCAATATGGGCTATCTTTTTGCCGGCTAGTGCTAGTACTACCATGAAGATGGTTGTGGACTGGATTGCCAGTAATCTAGGCTGGTATTACGTCATTACGATGGTGTTGGTGATTGGCTTTGTACTTTGGGTAGCCTTATCTAAGGCAGGTAGTATCCGTCTTGGGCCTGATGACTCGCGCCCGCAATACAAGCTGGGAACGTGGGCGGCGATGTTGTTTGCCGCTGGGGTCGGCATCGACATGTTGTTTTTCTCAGTGACCGGCCCGGTCGTACAGTACCTAACACCGCCTGCTGGTGAAGGTTCAAGCGCTGCTGCCATGCAAGACGCTGTGGTCTGGACGATGTTCCATTACGGTATTGCAGGCTGGTCAATATATGCGCTGCTCGGCATGGCGATGGGCTATTTTGATTATCGCTGGGGTATGCCGTTATCGATTCGAGCGGCGCTTTATCCGCTGCTAGGTAAGCGTGTTCTAGGTCCTATCGATCACGGTATCAGTACGATAGCGCTAGTTGGGACCGTGTTTGGCGTCGCTACCACTATGGGTATTGGGGTAGTGCTGCTAAACGTCGGCTTCTCAAGATTATTTGGTTTTGAAGAAGGCTTGACCCTACAGATAGCGCTAGTGGTTGGTGCGGTTATTTTGACTATTTTAGCGACTACCTCAGGCGTTGACCGGGGTATTCGCTGGATATCGGAGCTGAATCTTTGGAGCGCAGTGGCGATGATGGCGTTTATCCTTATCGCTGGCGAGACCGCTTTTTTGTTAAATGCTTTGGTCGAGAACTTAGGTCAATTCTTTGTCACCTTGCCTGCACGGATGTTCAAAACCTTTGCTTATGTGCCGGGTAGTAGCGTCTGGATGGGCAGTTGGACACTGTTCTTCTGGGCATTTTGGCTAGCTTGGGGACCTTTTGTCGGGGTGTTTTTAGCGCGTATTTCTCGCGGCCGCACCTTGCGTGAGTTCGTCATCGCCGCGATTACCGTACCGGTATTATGCGATTTTATTATCGTTTCTTTCTTCGGCAATTCCGCGCTTTATGAGGTGCTACAAGGCAATACTGCCTTTGCTGAGTTAGCTATACAAAGCCCTGAGCGCGGCTGGTATGCTCTACTGGAGCTATTCCCCGGTGCTACTATCTTGGTCGCTCTTGCAACGCTGTCTGGGTTTTTGTTTTATATCACCAGTGCCAACTCAGGGGCGATGGTGATGTCGAACTTCTCGACTTCTATTCCCGATCCAAGCGAGGACGGCCCTAAATGGCTACGCATCTTTTGGGCGGTATTGACGGCGATGTTGACTATCTCTATGTTAATCGCTGGCGGCGTTATTACTATGGAATACGCGACGCTTATTTTCGCGCTTCCTGTGACCGTGATTGTTTATTTAGTGATGTTCTCCTTTTCCAAAGCACTGAAAATTGAGCGAGCTGAAAACGAAGGTAAAGTGCTACGCCGTCCTTCGATTACCCCAAGTGGCGGTCAGAGGCCCGAGCGTTCGTGGAAGCAGCGCCTGGGACAGATGCTAGCGTACCCCTCGAAACGTGAGGCGATACAATTTCTTGAGCGTGTTGTTCGCCCAGCGCTTAACGAGGTTGCGCATGAGTTTGAACGTCAAGGTTACAATATCGAGCGTGATAATGTTCCGCATATAGATAACGATATCGATATCGGCGGCCCTTTATTAAAAGTCGCTTCAGATGCACAAAACAACTTTTATTATCAGGTGTCAATGGTTGAGACACCGTCGCCTACCTTTAGTGGTAAAATGGCGCCCAATACCGATGTTTATTATCGGTTAGAAGTGGCGACGCAAACGGGTTCTGGCGGCTATGACTTGATGGGGCTGACCAAACAGCAAGTCATCAATGATGTACTAGAGCAATACGAGGCGTACTTGACGTTTATCAGTGCATCGGTAAACACTGATGCTGATATAAATAAAGGCGAAACGCTAGTTGGGGCAACAAAGAGTTATTGATAGAGGAACGCTGATAATCCTTTAATTCAGACAAAAAAGCTGATTATTACAGTAATTATTAGCGGGACAAGCAGTGTTATAAAGAAGCTTATCTGGTATAGATAGGCTTTTTTTATAGACAGGTTATAAACGATTTAATACGATAAAAAGAGGCAGCAAATGGCAAAAATTCTAATCACTCTTGGTATTATTTTGGTGATAATAGGGGTTATTTGGCTGATATTTCCAAGCCTATTTTCGTGGATAGGCAATCTACCAGGTGACATCAAACACAGCTCTGGCAATACCAAAATTTACTTTCCAGTAATGACAATGATTGTGATAAGCGTCTTGGCGAGCATTCTCCTGAATTTATTTAATCGCTAAAAGATCATCTAGGTTTTCACCCAAAGTTTTTGTTAAATTTTCTTAAGCAGTACTACCTAATTCTGCTATAGTAAAATGACCGTATCGCGTTATATGACCGGTACTACCTATTAGCAAGGAGTGCTTTTCTCATGGAATTTGACTATGTCATTATTGGCGGCGGCTCAGCAGGATGCGTTATGGCTAGCCGCTTATCGGAAGATCCAAATATCTCAGTTTGTTTATTAGAGTTTGGCGGCGACGGCAAAGATTTAGCTGTACGTGTGCCTGCAGGCGTTATCATGATGATGCGTGATAAGCCGGTTAAGATCAACAACTGGGCATTCAATACTGTGCCACAAACCCATCTAAATAATCGCATAGGATATCAGCCGCGCGGACAGTGTTTAGGTGGCTCCTCCGCTATCAATGCGATGGTGTATACTCGCGGTAGTGCCAAAGACTATAATCGCTGGGCAGATAACGGCTGCGAGGGTTGGGGCTACGACGATATGTTGCCTTTTTTCAAAAAAGCAGAAAACAATATTCACGGTAGCGACGAGCATCACGGCGACTCTGGGCCACTGCATGTGTCAGAATTATTGAGCCCGCGTCCTATTTCCAAAGCCTTTGTCGATGCTTGTGTGGCTAATGGACTCGATGCCAATGATGATTTTAATGGGACTAAGCAAGACGGCGCGGGTCTCTATCAAGTTACCCACTTTCATGGCGATAAGCAGGGCCAGCGCTGTTCAGCCGCCGCCGCTTACTTACATCCTGTTGACGACCGTCCGAACCTCACGATTATCACTGGCGCTATGGTGTCCAAAGTTATCATAGAAGATAAGCGGGCAACCGGTGTCGCTTACGTCAAGCATGGCGAAGAGTATATTGTCAGCGCTCTAGAAGAAGTGTTGCTATGTGCCGGCGCGTTCGGTTCACCAAAGACTTTGATGCTATCAGGTGTTGGCCCAAAAGAGCACTTAGAGCAGCACGGTATTGAGGTGATTCAAGAGTCGCCGGATGTTGGCGGTAACTTGCAAGATCACTTGGATGTGGTATTTGACTATAAGGTCAATACTAAGGATATCATCGGTATCGGCTTAGGCACGGTTGCGCAGATGATGTCCGCTTTAGGACAGTGGCGCAAGGATGGTACTGGCATACTATCGACTAATTATGCCGAAGGCGGCGCTTTTTATAGCGCTACCGATAAGACGCCCAAAGACTGGCCCGATACTCAGCTGCATTTTGTCATCTCGCGCGTGATTAATCATGGACGTGAACTGAAATGGGGCTATGGCGTCTCAGTACATAGCTGTTATTTGCGCCCTGAGAGCCGCGGAACAGTGAGGCTGGCGTCAACTGATCCTAGCGAGCCGCCGCTGATCGATCCCAATTACTTATCCAACGACAAAGATGTGGAATTCATGGTCGCGGGTGCCGAGCGTGCGCGAGCTATTATGACAGAAGCGCCGCTTGCCAAGTTTATCACTGAAGACTACGCAGCGCCTTATATCAAAAAAGATGGCTTGCTTGGGTATATTCGTAATAAGTCCGACACCATTTATCATCCTGTCGGTACTTGTCGTATGGGCGCAGATGAGCTATCGGTCGTCGATACTGATCTTAAGGTACGCGGTATTAAAGGCTTACGTGTGATTGATGCCTCGATTATGCCGACCTTGATTAGCGCTAATACCAACGCGCCCACCATCGCTATCGCCGAAAAAATAGCCGAGCAGATGAAAGCTGAGCGTCATAGCAGTGAAAGCGTACCGACCCAGATTAATAACTATGCCAAAGCTGAGCATGTAACAGCAGGGTAATTAATCTCTTTGGTCTAAGCTATTATTAGAGTTTAAATAAAGCCTTCTAGTGTTTTAAATACTAGAAGGCTTTTTAGATAATCAAAAATTTAAGGAATGATCAGTACGACAGTTTAGGATTGTTCACTGAGGAGAGGGAATAAATTGACTTTTACAAATGATATTTTAGACCTGACAAGCATCATTGAGTTTATGAGCTATCAATTGGGCTTTTATGAAAACAAATAATAGCAAAAAATATAATTCTTCAAATGTAGCTCAGAGCAATGTGGACTGTTATGCGCCAGAGTATACAAAAAAAGAAAAATTAGTATTATTAGCTAAGTATCTTACTATTGCAGCCGGTTCGATAGCTTTGATTGAGTGGTATTTACTACCAAGTTTTAGCTCATATATTGATAATATCAGTTGCTATGACTATAAATGGCTCACAGGTTTTGAAGTGGTATTTTATGGATTGTTTGCAGGGTTTCCTTTAGGACTTGCAATAATGTTATTTTGTTTTGAAGGATTTAGAAATCTTAAAGTATTACAACTAAATCAGAACCCCTTGCCTAATGAGAAGGTTTGGAAACCAACTAAATATAGCTATGGTTTTAGAGCAAAAATAAAGCCGATTGGATTTTTTGCTATGCTTATTTTACTGGTTTTGTTAAGCATTATTGGAGCCTATAAAGCTCATAGTTTGCTTGATAATAGTAGCTTTAAAAAAGATGCAACCTGTCTCAATAATTAAAAAATATAAATATCATCGTTTATCCCTTTGATGACTCTATCATTGATAAGCCCTTAGTTACGTACAAGGTAAGATTTGCTATAATGCTCCGTGATTAACCATAAATAGTTAGCCCCATGATGCACATACAGTCAGAGCAGATATAGTCAAAAATAGGGACAGTTAGATGTCTAATGAATCATCGAGTAATACGTCAAGTGTACAAACCTTAAAGTTGCACTCAGAAACTGATACCCAAGCCTTAGCGCAGCAATTGGCTGCTCTATCCATAGAGGGCAGTGTTTGGTTATCTGGTGACTTAGGCGCGGGCAAGACGACTTTGACTCGCTATTGGCTGCAAGCCTTAGGTCATAAAGGCGCGGTCAAAAGTCCGACTTATACCTTAGTTGAGCCTTATCAGATTGAACAAGAGGATGGCTCAGTAAAGGCGATTTATCACGCTGATTTATACCGCTTGCAAGATCCAGAAGAACTATCCTTTATTGGTTTCGATGAATATCTCGATGAGCCGAATGCGCTAGCCATTATAGAGTGGGCCAGTCGCGCCGATAGCTATTTGCCGCCACCCGCTTTATTTATCGATATGACAGAAGCCGATGACGGCGCTCGGCAAATTGAGCTTCGTCTCTCAAAAATAGGTCGAGCTCAAGGCTTAGACTTATCCATTTTGCACTTATGATTCTTTCATGTTAGAGAACACCGCCATTAGTCGTATAAAAAAACTCTCGCCGCTATTGATCAATCAATTGGCTGCCGGTGAAGTTGTGACGCGTCCAGCCGCCGTAGTCAAAGAGCTGCTTGAGAACGCTATCGATGCCAAAGCCACACATATTGAGGTGCACATCACTCAAGGCGGTATGGGCATGATACAGGTAGCGGACAATGGCCTGGGTATCCATCCAGATGATATGGTGATGGCCATTACTCGCCATGCTACTAGCAAAGTCGCTGATGTGGCTAACCTTCAAGGTATCCGTACTTTAGGGTTTCGCGGTGAGGCCTTAGCCGCTACCGCTGCCGTATCACGTCTGACTTTGATCAGTAGCCCTGATAACAGCGGCATAGGTCGGCAGCTGCAAGTCTCTGGAGTACTCGCTGAGGACCCACCATTAACGCCTGTGGTACACAACCGCGGCACCACAGTAACGATCAAAGATTTGTATTTCAATGTGCCTGCCAGGCGCGGCAATCTAAAGTCTATCGCTACTGAATTTACTCATACTGAAACGATTGTCCGCGAAGTTGCTTTAGCCCGTGCCGATGTGACGCTGGTTCTTTTCCATGATAATAAAAAACGTATCACCCTATCGGTAAATCAAGATGATAACACTATTAGCAACGGCTCTACTAGCAGCGCCTCGATAGCTAATATCAGCCGCTATCTCCCTATTGCTCGATTGGAGCAAGCGCTAGGTTTAGAGCTTCAGGATAATGCTGTAGAGGTTGCTGTGGATTTATCCAGTTTACAGCAGCAGTACGTTGACACGAGTAATGTCAGTCCAACAACAACGACGCAAGCGCAAATTAGCGGTTGGTTATGGCCAACTGCACAGCCGCAGCCTAGTCTTCCCAAGCTGCTTTATGTCAATGGACGCCTAGTCAAAGAAGCTATCATTAGCAATCAGCTAAGGCAATTAGCAGTGAGTGCTGAGATTGCGGCGATGGGGTATGCTTTATATTTTGAGCTGCCATTATCTTGGTTGAACGTTAATGTGCATCCTAGCAAACAGCGCATCAAAATCAGCTCGCTTAATAACATTGTGGCGCATCTGAGTTACGCCATTAGCAACAAACTCAAAAGCGTAGTGATAGACTGTCCTTCGTTAGCATCCTTGAGTCCCAAATCGTTAGAGGACGAGATAAGCGATGATCAGCCTGATGACAGTGAGCATGGCTTTCCTGCCTTTAAACCGCAAGTACAGTCTATTAAGCACTCTTATCAGTGTTCAGAAGAGCCAGTGGCAGCTACGGTCGCCAGTGAGGTTAATAAGGTTAGTGACAGCATTGCGATAACGAGAGCAAGCGATAAGCAAGCTGATACAACCTCACTGATACCTGCTATAAATCATGAGCGCTCAAAGCCTTTACCTTACTGTTTGGAGGTGATTACTGAGCTATCAGAGTATGCGCATGGAGATTCAGGTGATTTTGTGAGCGCGGTAAACTATGATGAACCTAGCGTTTTGTCACCTTGGTTATTATTTTATCGCTCAGTCCAAAATCAAGGTCAATTAATCGTGATAAAAGAAGCGGACTGGCATAAGCAGTTCGCTAGGTTATTTGCTGCCAGCGATTATCCACAGCTTAATAGGTCTGCTAGCCACTTGGCTATAAACCAAGAGATTAATGAGCAGATAAGCCATTACGCTGCGCAAATGTCGACGCCAGATTTGCAAGCTTTTATCACAGATATCATAGAGATACTCACGACCAAAGCCATTGTACAGACAGACAGCAATCATTTAATCGGGTTATTATTATCATCCGCTTTAGCCCAATAATCTCTAGCTCAGCGCTATCAAACTCTTTTTATAGGCAACTTTATGTCAGACGCTCCTCATCCTATGCCAGATAATAGCGTCATCTGCTTGATGGCGCCAACGGCTAGTGGCAAGACCGCTTTAGCTTATGAGCTTTATGATAGTGGGCGTTATGAGCTTATCTCAGTCGATTCAGCACTCATTTATCGTGAGATGAATATTGGCACGGCTAAACCGAGCGCTGCAGAATTGCAGCGCTATCCGCATCACTTAGTTGATATTATCGACCCGACGCAGAGCTATAGCGTCGCTGAGTTCGTCAGCGATGTCGAGCGGCTCATAAATGAATGTCATGCGAAAGGTAAAATTCCGCTATTAGTTGGCGGTACGATGATGTACTACATGGCGCTGATAGAAGGCCTGTCGCCCGTTCCGGATAGCGATGAGCAGGTACGCAGGCAAGTCGAACAGTGGCGACAAACAGCAGGGATTAGCGCTTTATATGATTATCTAGCTGACATCGATCCTCAAAGCCATCAACGTTTAGCGCCCGCTGATACTCAGCGAATTACGCGAGCCGTCGAGGTATATAAACAAACTAATATTCCAATAAGCGACTGGCAGCGTCAACCTAAACAAGCATTGGCCCATAATCCTAACCAGCAGTGGCATGTCTTGTCCGTACTACCGGAGCGTTCATGGTTGCATGAGCGTATTAGTCAGCGTTTAGATATGATGTGGCAAGAAGGCTTAGTTGCTGAGGTTATTGGCTTACTTGAGCGCTATCCTTTGACCCCAAACATGCCCGCCATGCGCTGCGTGGGCTATCGGCAAGTACTCGAGTATTTAGTGCATATCAATCACCCAATATTTGAGCAAGCACATTTAGATAAGTCGCTATTTTATGAGGCCTTTGCTGTCAGTACAGATGACAAAACAAAAGGCGCAACAGATGGCGATCAAGCGGTACCTCTTAATTCTACAAAACCAATGACCCAACTACAATCTCAGCGACAGCATCTCGCTTGTGAAGCGAAGCGAAATAAGGCATTATATGCTACCAGACAGTTAGCCAAGCGCCAGTACACTTGGCTGCGTAAATTATCGAGAGGCTTAGCTGCAGCAAATCAGTCGATTGTAGCGTCTGCACAAAGTGATACAAGCCTTACGGATACGCAACACAATATAGTCATAAGCTCATTTACTTCTATCAACCAAGTGAGAGATTATTTACAGTAACCGCTATCATAAGTTTGTCGAGCAACCATTTTTTGTATCAACATCTTTTAGAGTAAAAATAGTATACTCGCATCTGCTTTTTGGCACTGCGTAAGAAATGATTATATTAAATAACGATAAACGACAATAGATCAGGGTGTTAACTGTTATAATTTAGACTGATTTGTCTTGGTATGAAATCACAACACATTAAAATAAAATAATAACTATTAGGAGAATTTTTATGTCAAAAGGACAGACTCTACAAGATCCGTTTTTGAACTCATTGCGTAAAGATCGTATTCCGGTGTCCATTTTTTTAGTGAATGGTATCAAATTACAAGGCCAGATCGAATCTTTTGATCAATATGTGGTGTTATTGAAAAACACCGTCAGCCAAATGGTCTATAAGCATGCCATATCGACAGTAGTTCCAGCGCGAAACCCTCGTAGCAGTACAACGTCAGCCTCTAGCAGCGGCGTACAATCCTCAGGCGCGGCCGGTAGCTACCAAGGCGGTGGCTTTGAGCGTAGTAATCAAGCAGGCGGCATGAATAGCGGTTACGAAGAGCGCGGCTTTCCCTCAAACCGTAGTGGCTTTAACCGTAGCGGTTTTGGTCAAGATCGTGGTTTTGAGCGTGGCGGCTTTGGCCAAGACTCAGGGCGCAGCGGCTTTGGACAGAGCTCTGATCGTAGCGGTTTTGGTCAGGATCGTGGCTTTGAAAACCCAGGCGAGAATACCGGCTTAAATGATACGCCAAAAGAGGATTTTAACGATAGCGACAACCACTAATCGCCATCATTTATCCAATGTTCTATCGTCAGCTTGTATGGCTGATGGTTTTATTAAGATGTTTTATCAAATGAAGACCTACTAATGCAGTGGGTCTTTTTTGTATCAGGCCAAAATCTAATTTATCCCATTTAGAGTGCGGTTACTAAAGTTGATGATAATATAGTAAAATAAGCTATCAAATAATAGATAATGAGTTATATATGAACAGCGGTAAAAGTCATCTCACTCATGAGCAGTTCATAGCGACTGCTATTGAAGCCATCAATACAGAAATGTCAGCCTTAGCTCTATTAACAGAGCAAATAGACGATCGTTTTGCTCAGGCTTGCGATATTATTTTGGCCTGCCAAGGTCGCTTAGTGGTCACCGGTATGGGTAAGTCAGGGCTGATCGGTCGCAAAATAGCCGCGACCTTTGCTTCTACGGGCACGCCGGCATTTTTTATGCATCCAGGGGAAGCCGGACATGGTGATTTAGGGATGCTAGTGCGTGGTGATGTTTTATTGGCCATCTCCAACTCAGGTGAGTCTGATGAAATCAAAACGCTGCTACCTGTCGTCAAGCGCCTTGGCATACCGCTTATCAGCATCAGTCGCGACAAGCGGGGAATGTTGCCCCGAGCCGCTGATATTGTATTGACTTTGGGTAAGTCGCAAGAGGCTTGCCCGCTCAATTTAGCGCCAACGTCGAGTACTACCGCAACGCTAGCTTTGGGTGATGCATTAGCAGTCGCTTTGGTTCATGCGCGCAACTTCACTTCAGAGGATTTTGCTTTGTCCCATCCTGCAGGTGCACTTGGGCGTCAGCTATTGACGCGAGTTGAAGATTTGATGCACACCGGTAGTGAAAACCTGCCTTTAGTCAATCAAAAGGCTTCTCTCAATGAAGCGCTGTTTACTATGACCAATGGTCGTTTAGGTATGACGGTAGTCGTCGATGATGAAGATAAAGTAGTAGGGATATTTACCGATGGCGACTTGCGCCGAGGACTTGAAAAAGGTATCGATTTAGCCACGCCGATGCGTGAGATTATGACGATAAAGCCCCGTCATGTCAGTAAAATCATGCGCGCCTCTGATGCCTTAAGTGTGATGAATGAAAATGCAATTAGCCAGTTGTTAGTAATGGATGAGCAAGGTCACTTAGATGCTATTATTACCGTTCATGACTTATTGCAAGCAGGGGTAAAATAACAGCTTATCAGCCAGCGTATATCATAAATAAAAACCAATAATAAGAGGTAGCCTATGCAAGATTTAATCAAAAAAGCAGGTAAAGTTAAAATGCTAGTGTTAGATGTCGATGGTATTTTATCGAATGGGCAGATTATTTATGATGCAAACGGGGTTGAAACCAAAGCTTTTTCGGTACAAGATGGCGTAGGTATCAAGGCCTTAGCGCGTTATGGTATTTTGACGGCGATTATTACTGGTCGTCGTAGCCCTATGGTAGATAAGCGCGCCAAAGAGATAGGTATCGATTACGTGGTACAAGGCCGTGATGATAAAGTTGTGGCTCTAAAGGAACTGATGGCCATGGTGGATAAAGTGGCTGATATCACCACAGCAGACTGCGCGTACATGGGGGATGACTTGCCTGATATAAAAGCAATGCAAACAGTCGGATTTGCGGTCACAGTACCTAACGCACACTCTGAAGTCATCAATCGCAGTGATATGGTCACCACACGCGCTGGTGGCTATGGCGCAGTGCGTGAGATATGTGACCTTATTTTAAAGGGTCACGGACATTATGAAGAATACATTGCAGGCTATACCTTAGAGGGTAGTGCTCCCCAAAAAACAGAGTCATCAGTAGGATAAATTATAGTGAATACTCGTGTCTTAATCGTTTTGGCCTTAATCATTGCTGGTATCGCGGGTTGGTTTTTTCAGCAGCAAGCAGAGGTGACGCCGCCAGTTAGTATGGGTCCCTCAGAAGTGGACTACGAAGCTACTGATATCCAAGCGGTACAGACCAATGAACAAGGCGAAACAGAATATGAGCTTAACGCTGAATCGCTAAGACATGATCCCAATACTAATCAAGATATAATGTCCGGTATTACTATGAATTGGGAACCATCAGCTGAGCAGCTGTACCGTATCGAGTCTGGAACGGCAACGGTCAACCAAGAAACTGGCGAGCTGCATCTCTACGGCGGCTTTAGCTTAGCTAGCGAAGATCAGCAAAAAACGACTGAGACTGGCGACAAAATAGCGCCTATCACCGTGACAGGTGAAGCGCTAAAGGGCAATACAAAATCAAAGCTTGTCTATAGCGAGCAACCAGTACAAGTCTTGCAAGGCGCCAATCGTTTTGAGGCTGCCACGATGACAGCCAATCTAGAGACTGGCGAGTATGAGTTTGAGCAAGTGGCAGTTATGTTTACTCCTGCTGAGCGTCAGGATAAAGCGCTTTTTTAATTAAGTATTGTTTTTAACAATAAAACGTTTTTAACTATAAAATGCTTTTAATTATGAAAATTTTCAAAATATAAAACCGTTATTGAATAACCCCTAAATACTGCTGCTTTTAATACCTATCATATGAAGAGTATCCAAACATGAAATCAAGTTTTTTGCCTATAGTTCGTGCGCTAGCGCCTCAGCTATCAGCAGCATCTTATATACGCTCATTACCAGTGGTCATGCTGCTAGCTCTACCTATCTATAGCCATGCGCTACCTTCTGATGCCAATCAGCCTATCAAGCTGCTTGCCGATCGCGCCACTTATAGCGAGAGTACCGGCGTGACTAGCTATTCAGGTACAGTGGTTATCACCCAAGGAACGCTCAAATTGACGGCGGATAATATTACCGTCAACCTCTCAGAGCAGCGCAACATTCAATCAGCCGTTGCAACTGGTCGACCGGCGACTATGCAGCAAGTAGTGACTCAAGAAAAAGGCTTAGCAAAAGGTCGCGCTAATAAGATCGACTACAATGCGGCTACTGGTATCATGACTTTGACAGGTAATGCAAAATTAACGCAAAACGGCGCAAGCTTTGCAGGTAATGTGATTCGCTATAGTCTCAAAGCAGGGGATGTTGAGGCAACAGCGGGTGGCAATCAGCGTGTAGAGTTAATCTTCCCGCCTAATAATAATACCAATCAGACTGGCATACGTTAGTTTATAGCCACTACTAAAGACAAGTGATATGTGATGTTGTCTTAGTAGTTCAGTCATAAGCGCGAACGTATTGTCAAATTGACACGACTAGATAAACGCCTAAGTTTATGAGCCTTGAATAGAGCATGAGTAAGTTATGATAGACAATAATGAGATCAAAACCTCATCAGCGATGAGCCCTGTAGCGCCAGTACCACTGCGCTTATCGATGCAAAACTTAGGCAAACGCTACGGTAAACGCTGGGTTGTCAAAGATGTATCATTCTCTGTCGAACAAGGGCAAGTGGTTGGCTTATTAGGCCCAAATGGCGCGGGTAAGACCACTAGCTTTTATATGGTAGTTGGCTTAGTCAATATGGATAAAGGCCGCGTTACTTTAGGAAAAATGGATCTGTCTAAATACGCTATGCATGAGCGGGCGCGGGCAGGTATAGGCTATCTGCCGCAAGAGGCTTCTATCTTTCGTAAGCTCTCTATCGAAGATAACATTTTGGCTATTCTACAAACGCGCAGCGAACTCTCTGCAACTGAGCAGCGCCAAGAGCTTGAAAAATTGATCGCTGAGTTCCATCTAGAGCATGTCCGTAGCTCTTTAGGTATGAGTGTCTCAGGGGGCGAGCGTCGCCGCTGTGAGATTGCTCGAGCCTTAGCGGCAGATCCAAAGTTTGTGCTCTTGGATGAACCTTTCGCTGGCGTTGATCCTATCTCCGTCGGTGATATCAAAGAGGTGATACTAACCTTAAAAAATCGCGGTATTGGTGTATTAATCACTGATCATAATGTTCGTGAGACGCTAGCGATTTGTGAAAAGGCTTATATTGTCTCAGAAGGAGCTATTATCGCTGAGGGTACTTCTTGTGAAGTGTTAGAGAACGAGTTAGTCAAGTCCGTCTATCTTGGTAAAGACTTTCAAGTCTAAGGTTTCTTGCTGATAACAAGCTAGTGTTTTCTCTGTCGTGTCTTGTCTTTTATGACAGCTTTATTTTAATCGGTTATCAAATGGCTTATCTTAGCCAAAGCCATTGTATTGGTTACCATCTCCTATTTTTCTTATTCAAAAAATTATACCTTCATCTTTTATTCCTAGACTCTTGAGCTTATATTCATTTAAGCTTAAGGTTCATTTAAGGTGCATATATCATGGCAAAAAATAAAAGCAGCTACGTCTGCCAGAATTGTGGTGCTTATTTTGGTAAGTGGGCAGGGCAGTGCGGCGACTGCGGCGAATGGAATACTTTAGTTGAAGCGCCAAATGTCAGTATGCCGCATCACAATAAAAGCTCAGCAAAATCGGCACCTAGTCGCGCTACGCCGCGTGCTACCAGTGCCCCTGCAGGGAATTATTCAGGAACGCATAGTGCAGTGATGCCATTGAATGCGGTAAGCGTTACTTTAGATACGCGTTTGCCAACTGGCATTAGTGAGTTCGACCGTGTATTGGGCGGCGGCTTAGTGGCAGGCTCAGTTGTGCTTATCGGTGGCGATCCTGGCATCGGTAAATCTACTATTTTATTACAAACAGCAACTAATATGGCAAGGGCAGACTCGTTAGCGGGTAGCGCGCTGTATGTCACAGGGGAGGAATCACTGGCGCAAGTCGCTATGCGTGCCAAACGTTTAGACTTGCCAGCAGATAGACTGCGAGTGTTGGCTGAGACTAATGTGGAGACGATTTGCGCCGCTTTGACTCAAGAGCAGCCCGCTATCGCCATTATCGATTCTATTCAGACGATTTATACCGATGCTATCAATTCGGCTCCTGGCGGCGTCAGCCAAATTCGTGAGTCAGCGGCGATCTTGACTCGCTATGCCAAGCAGACGGGCACGGCACTATTCTTAGTGGGTCATGTGACGAAAGAAGGAACCTTAGCAGGACCTAGGGTACTTGAGCATATGGTCGATACGGTACTATATTTTGAGGGCCAGTCTGACTCGCGCTTTCGCATGATTCGCGCGGTCAAAAACCGTTTTGGCGCAGTGAATGAGTTAGGGATTTTTGGTATGACCGATATGGGCCTTAAGGAAGTCGCTAACCCATCAGCGATATTTTTAAGCCGTTATGATAAGCCAGTAGCAGGGTCTGTGGTTATGGTGAGCCGTGAGGGCACTCGGCCTTTATTAGTCGAAGTACAAGCCTTAGTCGATGATTCACAAGGGCAGCCAAGGCGTATGGCGCTAGGGCTTGATTATCAAAGGATGTCCATGCTGCTAGCGGTGATGCACCGGCACGGAGGTATCCATACGAGTGGTCAAGATGTCTACGTCAACGTTGTGGGCGGCGTAAAGGTTATCGAAACGGGCTCTGATCTAGCAGTGCTGCTAGCTTGTGCTTCTAGTATAAAAGAGAAGCCGCTACCTTCGTCGTTAGCGGTATTTGGGGAAGTTGGGTTGTCCGGTGAGATACGCCCTGTACCAAACGGACAAGAGCGCTTAAAAGAAGCGATGAAGCATGGTTTTAAACATGCCATTATTCCTAAATCAAATGCACCCGCTGCTAACTCAGCTCAGTTTAAAGGCATCAATGTCATAGCCGTAGAGCGTCTCGATGACGCTATTGAAAGCGCATTTGAGATAGACTTTTAGGTATTGAGTTCCGTGTCCATCCCTTATACGCAATAAAAAGAGCGCCTAGTTTATCAAACTAGACGCTCTTTTTAGGTTATCAAGTTATTAGATGCAAAAGTAATAAGGGCTAATCAAGATTAAGGACCTGCAACCCGTTCGATAGAAACGTTACCTACGCCTTTACTGGTGATGCCCAACTGTTTAGCTGCACCGTAAGATAGGTCCATAACGCGCTTACCATGGAAAGGCCCACGATCATTAACTTTAACAACGACGCTTTTACCATTATTTTTATTGGTCACTTTCACATAACAGTTCAATGGTAATGAGCGATGGGCGGCGGTCAAAGCATTCATATCGAAGGTTTCGCCGCTAGCCGTTTTGCGACCATGAAACTTACGGCCATACCATGACGCCAAGCCTGTTTGCTTAAATTTGCCGACAGAGTTTGAAGCGACAGCCGTTAGACGTTCAAGCACATCCTCTTCATTGCTCGCTTGTGAGCTGTCACTAGTAAGAAGTGGGCTATTTAGTGCCAATGAGGTTGGCTGACGGGCTGATTTAACTAAACTCGATGCCCCATCGTGTTGACGAGTTAACTCGCCTAATACGCGATCAATATGAGAGGCGTTATCTTGAGACAATGTGGATAGCGAAGGGCTTGTTTCTGCTGCTTGAGCGTTAGAGATTACAGCAGAGCCAGTAAACAGAACTACTGACATTGTAAGTAAACCAGATAGACGCTTATTCATATATACCTCTTTGGCTTATACTCTAAAACTTGAGCACGACAATATTAAAGAATAATAACCTAAATGGGTTATCAGTGAGCCATAAATCGGCTTTAATCGCGCTGGCTTTCTAGAATGATGCTGCTACTGTGTTCTTATAGTAATAGCAGGTATAAAGGCCATTAGTTTAAAAGTAGGGTAAGTTTGTTTTTATACAAACAATTCAATAACAAATAATATAATCAACATCGGACTATACTGGCAAGTTATGACTTTATTATATACTTATGAAAAGTTGCTTAGCAGCTCTGTATAAGTTATGTACCACATTACGATTTAAACAGGTTAACGCAATTAAATCGTAATGACAAGTATAAAAACCTTTCGGTATTATTCAAATTACATGATTAGTTAAGGTTAACTAATCAAAGCGTCTCCTTTATAAAGTTATTCATGTCTTGAAAACTTTAATATGACAATGAGGCTATAGAAATAAGGGTATTGAATGACTATAAAAAGGCTGCTAAGTAAAAAAACGCTAGACAGCTCGATGCGTATGGATAGACATTAACAGACCGAAGCCTGCCATCAGAGTGACAATCGCCGTGCCCCCATAGCTGACAAAGGGTAGCGGAACACCAACCACGGGCAAAATACCGCCGACCATGCCTACGTTGACAAACACATAGACAAAGAATGACATAGCGATAGCCCCTGCCAATAGCCGACTGTAGCTATCAGGATGAGTAAAAGCGATGAATAAAGCACGGCTTAATAAACAGGCATAAATAAACATCAATAACATGACGCCGACTAAGCCAAACTCCTCTGAGAATGCCGCGATAATAAAGTCTGTATGACCCTCAGGCAAGAAATGCAGATGCGATTGAGTGCCATCTAAATAGCCTTTGCCCGTGATACCGCCCGAACCGATAGCCGTCTTCGACTGAATGATATTCCATCCAGCGCCTTGGGCATCTGCATCTGGATTGAGCAAAGTCAAAACTCGCGTGCGCTGATAGTCATGTAATAAAAAATACCAAGCAAAAGTCACCAGCGGTATGGATAAAGCGATAGCACCGCCAATCATCCACCACGACAGACCCGCCAAAAACAACACAAAAATACCACTAGCAGCGACCAACAGCGATGTCCCTAGATCGGGCTCTTTGGCGATTAATAAAACAGGGATAGCAATAAGGGCTAACGTTCCGGCAATGCTAGTCATTGAAGGCGGCAGCTCACGTCTAGATAGAAACCAAGCGCACATCATTGGCATACCAAGCTTCATAAATTCAGAAGGTTGCACGCTACCAAAGCCGGGTAAGTTGATCCAGCGCTGTGCCCCCATCCTGACCTCGCCAATAATATCGACTAGCACTAACAAAAATAGCCCTAATACATAAAATATAGGAGTAAAGCTACGGTATATAGTCGGCGGTATCTGCGCCATAGTGATCATCACAGCAAAAGCTACCACGTAACTGATCATCTGGCGCATGACCATATCTACATTCTGAGTAGAAGCGCTATAAAGAATCGTCAGACCGATACAACACACCGCTAGTAGTAATAAGGTCAGCCAAGGATCAATGTGGATGCGCTGCCAAATGTTAGGCTCATGCCGCTGGCCGAGGTGATGGCTTTGACGTGAAAAACGATATTGCAAATTAGAGGACATAGATAAAGCCGATACTGAAGAAAGAAAAGTCTATAAGACGCCACTGATAACGCTAAGCTATAGAGGAGACGCAAAAGTCACGTGATTATGAAAATTATGATGATAAATGTTAAAAGCACGGCTATTGCCTATTATGACAGCCGATATTTTAGCCTGCTTACTCAAAATTTGATAGTATCCATAAACTATACTACAGCAATAGACTCAATACTCTTTGCTAACGCTTGCTGGCGATATTGACTTGATAGTATAGCGGCAAACGCTGTGTCCTAATAAATTCGATAAATATTTAGTGGTAATGATTGAATATGATGAACAAAAAAAATATTGCAGCTCTCAGTAAATTGTCGCTGATAACGCTGACTTGCACGACTAGTATTTATGCGAATGCCGCTATCTTAAATGACAGTAGCGAGCGCCGTATTCAAGTGCGTCAGGGCAGTAGTACCACTAATAATCAGGTTTATATCACCCCTGCAAATACAAATGTCATTAGAGGCGATAGTATGCAAGGGCTTATTGCCCAAAAAAATCGGCAGTATAATCTTGATGCCAAGCTATCTATCGAAGAGAGTCAGCGCACTATCACGCCCAGCCGCTCACCGCGTTATAATACCTCTTACAATACGCATTATAATACTCAGTACAGTAACCCGAGTAGTAATAATAGTAGCTACTATGGTGATAGCGCTACGGACTTTAATACTTGGTTAAATAGTAATCGCTATCGCGCGCAGCAAGTCGCCAACTATCAGCGTTATCTAAGCTCACAGCTAGGGGCGCAAAACGTGCCGCCGATGGAACAGTTGCTGACTACTGCTCGCAGTTGGGATCGCTGTGGTTATGAGCCTTTTCAGCTACCGCCGCAGGAGCTTTGGTCAAATATGGTGCCGACGCTAAGCTTATATAGTCAGCTAAAAAATCAAGGAGTGCTGCCAGCCAGTACCGAGATTCGTTCCGTCTACCGCAGCCCTAACCTCAATGCCTGTGCAGGCGGTGCTACTAATAGTAAGCATATGACGGCCGGCGCGATCGATATCTGGGTGCCTGAATATGATGGGGACTTATGGCAGCTTAGCCGTATGCAAGATAGCTTATGCCAGTTCTGGCAATATCAAGGGCAAGCTATGGACTTTGGCTTAGGCTTATATTCGACAGGAGCGGTGCATTTAGACTCACAAGGCTATCGCAAATGGGGGTTTAGTAATGCTAGTAGTAGCTCGTCTTGTCGTTACTAGCGCTCTATTCTGAATAATTGTTTGCTTTTTAGACCTATTAGTCATTTATTAACGCTTAACAAAAGCCTAAAGTATGTTTTAATGCTTAGCTTGCATAGCAAGATAACAGAGATGATGAGTTTTTTCTTCTGTTGTCAATTAACAGTATTGTCAAAACATCAAAGCTACCAATAAAATAGTTTATCTTAAGGTTAAAGCGCTCAAAGAGGCTAAAAACGCAAAGGGTATAAAAGTGCCAGATCAAAAATTGCCTCGAGTAGCGAATAGCTTTTCGGCTCAAAGTAATCCGTTAGGGTTAGCAAAGAAACGTCTGATATCTTTGGCTCTGGCAGTCAGTGCAGGCTTGCTCTTTATCGCTGCTTGTACTCCCGAGAATTCCAATTTGCCTATCACAGACAAACAAGCCGTACCAAGCGAGCAAGTCCAATCTGATATTGAAGATAAAATTGTCAACTCGTATGCTCGCGTTGCTTCTCAGCAATCGCATCTATGTCCAAAGCTCGTGCAAAAAGAGATAGATAATACCGTTATCGAACGCAAGGCTGAAATTATGGTAAATAACAGCTGCGATTATTTATTATACCCTAGAGTAGGTGAGCGTATCGCGATTAGTCTCAACAATAATCAGATTGAAGCGTTATTAATTACTCCAAAGACTTATAATTTTGCCAATGGTGACTACGAAGTGAAGTCTTATGATAAGCATGTGATACGCCTGGCTTATAATGGCGCAGGCTATAAGCCTGAGCATTTCAGTTATGACGTAACGATAACAATCAAAGAATAAGGTGTCTTTTTAGTAATAAAATTAGTAGTCATAAAACTAGCAAGAAGAGCTATCGATCGATAACAATGAGGCTTGCCATCTATTGTTTAGTGACTATTATTTGCCTATCTTTTTTTTCACATTTTACTCTTTAACGCTATCGCCTTTATCCTGCCAAGGATCATCCGCCCCTACAGTCACAATCAAAAACTTATCGGTATCTAGTGTGCTACGCATCGTCTCATTGACTTCTGCTAGCTTGACGCTATTAATACGGCTCATATAATCACTCAGATAGCTGTCAGGTAATTTATAAAAATTCATCATTCCAAGTAAGCCATTGATTCCCGCATTACTGGCAAAGCTCATAGGGAAGCTGTTTTTTAGATTATCGGTCGTGAGAAGTATCTCATCCTTAGTAATGCCTTTCTCTAAAGTGTTGTTAATCACGCCTAAGCTGGCATCGATGGCTGCGCGGGCTTTATCATTGCGGGTTGAAAATCCAATCTGATAGGGACCGCGCGCAAGCATTGGATTCATCGAACCTGAGATGCCATAAGTGTAGCCCAAGTTTTGGCGAATCTCAGTCATTAGCCTAGCATTGAAATCCCCGCCTGCTAGGACATCATTACCTACGGCGAAGTTCGTCTGTTGCTGCTGGGCAATAGGATCAGTGGCACGCTTTGTACCTAGTTGCCCCATCAAGACAGTCGTCTGCGTACTGGGAAAATCAATATGAATATTTTGCGACTGCGTTAAGGGTTTAGGCTCAGGTAATATCGCCGCCGTTTTGCCTTTTGGTAAATTATTGGTAATGTTATTTGCCAGCCGCTTCGCTTGAGTCAATGTCAAATTACCAGTCATCGCAAGAGAAGCATTATTCGCGACTAAATAGCGATCCTGAAAATCTCGCAAGTCTTTTTGGTTGATAGTCGGCACGGTGTCAAGGGTACCAGAGGAGGGGTGAGCGTAAGGGTGCGTGCCATATAGAGTCTTGTTAAAAGCGAGACTGGCAAGGCTACCTGGATCTTGTTTTTGTTGCTGTAGACCGACTAGGAGTCTGGCTTTATTGCGTGCCAATATTTGCTCGTCAAAAGTAGGTTGAGTAAGAATCTGAGTCATCAAGTCGATGGCGGGTAGTAAATGCTCATCATCAGACAAACTTCTGAGCGAGACGATAAACATATCCTTATAAGCGCTACTATTTAGAGTAATACCTAAAGTCTCCACCGCGCGAGTGAAGTCATCTTCGTCCCTTGTTTCGGTGCCTTGCGTGAGCATAGTGGCGGTCATGTTAGCGATACCAAAACCTTGCTCACGAATACTACCATCACGGGCGCTACCCGCATTGAAACGCAAATCGATATCGACGATAGGTAGTGCGGTAGTACGGACGAAGGAGACTGGAACGCCAGCGCTAGTCTTGAAATGCTCAATATCAGGAACAGTCATTTTTAAAGGAGCGACGTTATCAAGGCTATTGAGTTTTGATAGCGCGGCAATAGGTGCACTGCTGTCAACATTCGTAGCCGAACCTTTATACTCTTCAACCATACTAGCATCGGCAAAAGCAGGATTGGAAAAAACAGCTAGTCCTAACAGGAGGCTACTGGTTAAAGCGGCGAGTAAGGAGCTTTGAGTAGCCTTAGCAGTAGTTGTCTTGGTGACCAATGACGATTTATTATTCATAGCTTGTTTCTTATTTGTAGTAGATATTTGAGTAGCAGTGTTCTAATTAATTATGCTTTTTGATCGCATTATTAGTACTAGTATTGTCTGTGCTGTTAGGCGGTACGATATGCATAACGGTTAAATTATCTTTGACGAGATACTTTTGACTGACGGCCTTAATATCAGCTACAGAAACTTCATCGAGCTTAGCTGGTAGAGTGGCAAGTAGCCTATCGTCGAGACCAATCGTCTGTAGCGAGCCAATCATACGCGCTTGCCCTGCCATGCTGTCTTGCGCGTAGATGAGACCGGTCACGGTATTGGTTTTTGCCCGTGCAATCTCATCAGCCTTAATAGTTTCACTCATCAGCTTATCGATCTCATTGGTGATAGCTTGCTGAGCTTCCTCTAAGCTGACGCCTTCGCGCGGGGTCGCTTGAATAAGAAACAGACCATCGCCGCGATCAAACAAATCATAAGAAGTACCGACGCTAGTAAGTAGATTTTGCTCACGTATTAATCTGCTCTCAAGCCTGGCAGAGAGTCCGCCATCTAGCACGTCTTGCGCTAACGATAAAGCGTAAGCTTGGTTTTCATTACCTGAACCAACGGTCAGCAGACTAGGCACGTTATAGCCCATTAGTAATACTGGCACTTGTACCGCTTGTACTGAGTCGACTTGTTGATAGCCGCGAAAGCCTCGTTGCTGCACCGCCGGACGCTCAGGTAGCTGGCTTGCCTTAAGCTGGCCAAAGTAGCGTTTGACTTGTGACAACACCGCTTCGGGCTGCACGTCTCCTACGATGACTAACGTAGCATTATTAGGAGCATACCAAGCTTGGTACCAGTCTTTGAGTTCATCAAGCTTGATAGATTCAAGCTCAGCCATAGGACCAATCACTGACTCGCCTTTAGGGCTATCAGGTAAGGCGAGTAGACGAAATGACTCATAAGCTTTGGCTAGCGGATTATCGTCAGTGCGTTGGCGGCGCTCCTCCATGACTACTTGATGCTCTTTAGTAAACTCCTCTTCATTGAACAACAAATTTGTCATGCGATCTGCTTCAAGCTCTAATGCTAGCGGCAAACGATTGGCCGGAAATAGCTCGTAATAGCCAGTGTAATCGTAGCTAGTAAAGGCGTTGTTCGAGCCACCAAACTTAGCGATTAGGCGCTCATAGTCATCGCTTGAGACGTCAGCGGTGCCTTTGAACATCATATGCTCAAGCAAATGCGAGATACCGCCTTTATCCACCGGTTCATCTGCTGAGCCGACGCGGTACCAGATCTGGGTCATAGCGACAGGAGCGCGATGATCTTCTTTAATAATGACTTTAAGACCGTTATCTAATAGATACTCATGACGGCCTGAGAGATCCATTTGCAGATCAGAGGCGCTATTAGCCGTCTCGCTAGCCATAACTGATGGGGTAGCGGCTTGCCCTGATGAAGTTGCAGTCATTGTTGTAGACTGACAAGCGGCAAGCGTGGCTGACAAGCTCAAGGTAAAAACGGTACGCCATAATAAACGAGACGGTTTTGGTGAAAAGTTGTGACGCTTAGCAAGCATAGTATTCTCAAAGTTTAAAAACGATAAATAAGCTCTAACACAAAGATGCTAGTTAATTAAATAGACTTATGTCCACCAACCATCACGCTAGCGGTAGGTTTAAAGTCCTGCGTGGTGTTACAACCACTAGTCGCCAAAGCGAATACCGCGATAACTATAGCTAAACTACTGGTCACGACTGTCTTAGAAGCAGTAGTTTTCGGCTGAAGTTTTTTATTGCGTTTTTGAGTTGATAAAGTAGATGACATGAGCGTTCCTAATAATAAAAGCCTGAACATAAAGGCAATAAATAAATCAGAGACTAAGGATAGGCGAAACTTATTTAAACTGAGGTCAGAGTTTTGTGTCTAAACCTTAAGCTAAGCTTGCATAGCTCTTTATTGAATGAGGTTGCCGCTATTATCATATTTGCTATGACGTCTCATTAGACTCCATAAAGTCTATCTGTTTTTTATAAGCATAGATAACTACCATTAATGAGCCAGCGCCGAATTATGCTAAACTAAGATAAATACTTCTGACGTTTAGATGCTGCTAGTTATAACGTTTTTATAAAAATGCAATTCATTAAAAATTAAATAATACTTTGATCAATTTTAGGGCAAACTTATGAATAATGCTGACAATCCCAATCGTGTGGTTATCAATCTAGATGGTGATCTAGATAATTTAGATGACGATGATATTACCTTACCCAGTTTGCCGACGCAATCGGTAGCTATCGTTGATGAGGAACAGACCGAGAATACCTCTCCTAATGAGCCTATCAATGAGGATGTTGAGAGCGCTTCAGATAAAGCCACCAATGCTATTCAAGTGGGTAATATAGCCTTAGGTTCACCTATTTTGTCGCCTGAAGCCGACAGCGAATCGTCAAACCAGTCCGCCGAAGTAGCGGCTAGTGAAAAAGTAGCTAATAAAGACATAGCTCATAATGACTCACCTCACTCTGATGCCTCTAAGGTTGACGTTCCAAAAATGCCCTTGCAAGCGCAGTTAGGGAAGGCCGCAAATGCTAGAAAAGAGAGTACTCATTCAGAGCCAAGCGCCAGGCCCACAGCGCAAGACGATCTACAAACCACTGATTCTACTGAGCCTAAAGGTCGTCAAAAAGGCAGTTGGTTCAACCGGATGAAGTCAGGTCTGAGCAAGTCGCGAAAGAATCTAGCCGAGGGTATGGTTAGTATTCTTATCGGTGGCAAAGAGATTGACGATGAGCTGCTAGAGGAGGTAGAAGATCAGCTGCTTGTTGCGGATATTGGGGTAAATGCCACTAACCGTATTATCAAAAGCTTAACCGAGCAGACCGCTCGTGGCGATTTGATTTACGCGCATTCTCTCTATAAAGCCCTACAAAGCGAGCTGGTCGATATTTTAACGCCGAAAGTTGCGCCTTTGGTGATTGATACCAGCAAAAAACCCTTCGTGATCTTGGTCGTCGGGGTCAATGGGGTTGGTAAAACCACGACTATAGGTAAGCTTGCCAAACGTCTGCAAGGTGAAGGCAAATCAGTAATGCTCGCCGCTGGGGATACGTTTCGGGCGGCGGCGACTGAGCAGCTACAAATTTGGGGTGAGCGCAATAGCATTCCCGTTGTGGCGCAAGGCCATGGCTCTGATAGTGCCTCGGTTATCTTTGATGCGATGCAATCGGCTAAGGCAAAAAACATCGATGTACTGATTGCCGATACCGCTGGGCGCTTGCAAAACAAAACCCATCTGATGAGCGAGCTTGAAAAAGTAGTCAGGGTCATGCGTAAAGCGGATGAGACAGCACCGCACGAAGGCATGATCGTACTCGATGCCGGTACTGGTCAAAACGCGATCAATCAAGTCGAGTTATTTAATAAAGTAGTGCCGCTGACTGGCATTACGGTTACTAAGCTGGACGGTACTGCTAAGGGCGGGGTGGTCTTCAATATCGCCGAGACCACTGAGGTTCCTATTCGCTATATTGGTGTTGGCGAGTCTATTGATGACTTGCGTGCCTTTAGTCCTAAACAGTTCGTCGCAGCATTATTTGAGACGGATGATAAAGAGTAGAGGCTAGTGCTTAGGGTTTAAACATTAGTTTTTGAGAATAAGGAATAATGATGTTAGTCACCACGACCAAGTTACAAACTTATATGCTCGTTTTGATGGTCACTGAAAGTAATATCAGCTCAGCTGACAAAGATGAGCCCAGGCTTGTGCAAGTCAACTGGCTATCGCAAGATAAGTGGTGGACGGACTCAAAATCATTTACCAAGCTCAAAAAACACTATCAACTGGCAGATAGCGACTTTAAGTTTATTGAAAAAAATAGCCTAAGCATAGACGATCCTGCACAAGCACTGTTGATTAAGGCCATCAAACAAATCAATGAGTATGCGTTAGAAGAAAGACAAGATTTTGACTTACCACTTGATTTGACACTAGGAACTGAATTTCAGCAGCAAGTCTGGCAAGCGCTACAAAAGATCAAGCATGGCGAAACCATAAGCTATGCCACTTTAGCTCGCCGCATCGGTAACCCCAAAGCTTTTCGGGCAGTCGCCAATGCCAACGGTAACAATCCTTTTAGCCTTGTTATTCCTTGTCACCGAGTGATTGCTAGCGATGGTAAACTTGGCGGCTATACTGGTGGTCTAGATAAAAAAGAGTATCTGCTAGCACTTGAAGGCGTGAAATGTAAGTTTTAAAAATAAAGGCTAAACGTGTACCACGTTTAGCCTTTATAACGATTAGTGTTTAACTAAACTGATAGAGTCTCACCAAACTTAGTTATTCTGCTTCTAACTGCGCCATTACGTCATCTGAGATGTGCACATTGCTATACACTTCTTGCACGTCGTCGATGTCCTCCAGCATATCGATCATTTTCATCACTTTTTCGGCATCATCGATATTGTCAATCTCAGCACTGGTTGAGGGAGCCATAGTGACCTCAGCATTGTCAGAGACTAGGCCCGCTTGATTGAGCGCGTCTTTGACTTGACCGAAGTTTTCCCATTCGGTAATGACTATCAGCGACTCGCCATCATTCTCAACATCGAGCGCGCCAGCGTCAAGGGCGGCGAGCAGCACTTCATCCTCAAGGCTAACATCATCGAAGCGAATCTCGCCGCGTTTGGTAAAAAGATAAGCGACGGAACCGGTCGTTCCCAAATTACCATCAAACTTAGTAAAAGCATGACGGACTTCGCTGACCGTACGATTGAGATTATCCGTCATGGTTTCTACTAATACCGCTACGCCGCCGACACCGTAGCCTTCATAGCTGACTTCTTCCATGTTTTCGTTGTCGCCGCCGCCGGCGCCGCGATCGACAGCACGATTGATAGTGTCGCGGGTCATATTGACAGAAAGCGCTTTTTCGACAGCGGCGCGCAAACGTGGGTTCTTATCAGGATCGGCATCGCCTTGCTTGGCAGCTGAAACAATTTCACGGATGACTTTAGTAAATATTTTACCTTTTACCGCATCTTGACGGGCTTTTTTGTGTTTAATGTTGGACCATTTTGAATGACCTGCCATATTACATCCTTAAAGTTTACCTAAACGGCTGATGTCTAAGTGTGCGATTTGTATATTGTTAAAAGCTATTTTTTGCTACACTGTGACAACCTGACTGCGGGTTAGTACGCAAATTAGCCTTAGTGAATGAGCAGTATTATAAACCACTTATGGCTATTTTGACAAAACTCCCCTATGGCGACTGAGCCTATTTATCAGAATCACCTTCCTACTTAAGCCCTAAACTCTATGAAGCAACCAACCGCTGAAGCTATCACTCATATGCGTAATCGTATTCATGTCATCATCGAGGGCACCGATACGCGCTTGGGTAAGCTTTTTGATATCGTGTTACTGATTGCCATTTTGACCAGTGTAGCCGTGGTGATGTTAGATAGTGTGCTTTATATGCGTTTGCAATATGGCACTTTGTTTTTTTATGCTGAATGGTTTTTTACTATTTTATTTACCATTGAGTATTTGCTGCGTTTATTTTCAGCGCCTAACCGCTTTCGATACGTCTTTAGCTTTTTTGGTATCGTTGATTTACTATCGGTACTCCCAAGCTATTTAAGCTTACTGTTTGTGGGCGTGCAGTATCTGTTAGTAATCCGGATTTTGCGGATCTTACGCGTATTTCGGGTGCTCAAGCTCAAAGCTTATATGCAGCAAGCGGGCTTTTTGGCCTCAGCACTGAAAACCAGTCAGCAAAAGATTACCGTCTTCTTTTTATCTTTAGTACTGCTCGTGACCATTTTTGGTTCGGTGGTATACGTGGTGGAAGGTCCGGAAAACGGCTTTACTAGTATCCCACTCTCGATCTATTGGGCGGTAGTGACAGTAACGACTACTGGTTATGGTGATATGTCACCCAAAACGCCGATTGGGCAGGCGATTGCATCTATGGTGATGATTACCGGTTATGCAATTATTGCCGTACCTACGGGTATTTTTACCGCAGAGTTGGCGCGTAATATGCGTCCCCAGCTCAACCCCATTACTTGTCCGAACTGTGGTAAATTCGGCCATGCGGTAGGGGCTGAATACTGTGATCGTTGTGGTCACGCGTTACATGTCTAATCTGGTATCGGAGTGGTTGGTAGCAGGGTTATTGCCAAAGCCTACTGGTCTTGACTCTCAGTAAGCTGAGGCGATTTTGTCGCTGTTGACTCTGCTTTGGCTAGGTTAGCCGATCGGGATTCTGGTCCGGCGGCTTCTAGATACTCATCAACCAAAGGCGACAAATCAATCTCCACCCCAAGGTTAACTAAATTCCAGTACTGTCCCGACACCGTACGATCAAGCATCATCGTAGTCGCTGAGGGCTGGAACTGGCTAAAATACTTCAAAGAAGTACGCATTTGAGTGATCGCTTCGTGATGGACTTGACTATTAGCAAAGTCAAATGAGCCGTGTTGATAAGGGACAATAGATAAAGGTTTAAGACCGATAGCTAGCCACTGTTTATAAAACTCCCCTGGAATATCAGTATCATCGTTACGACGTATGCCTAGCGCAATAAGGTCTTGTTCAAGCGCGGTAACATCGCTGCGCACGGCATGCTGAGCAAAGCGGCGAAACAGCTGTACTTCATTGTCGCTATAACTACGGATACCGCCGAAATCATAAGCAATGACGCTGCCATCAGGGCGAAACGCAAAGTTGCCTGGATGCGGGTCACAGTGCATCCGGTATAAGCTAAAAAGCTGTCCAGCGCTAAAATGAAACAAACGCTCAGCGATTTTTTGTTTAATCTCGTTATCCCAAGTACTAGCCGTCGCTAAGCTCTCGCCCATCTCTTCAGTCAAAGTCAGAATACGCTTTGAGGAGTGACTGCCAATCACTTTGGGAATGATAAGCCCGGCATCGTTAGCATGAAACGCACCAAATACTCTTAGGTTGCCTGCTTCTTTAATATAATCAAGTTCGTCGTATAAGCTCTTACGAATCTCATCGAATAACTGATTTTGCAGCTCGCGACTCATATTGAGAACGCCAGCGATTTTTAGCGCCATACGCACCTGTTTTAGGTCGCTATCGCAGTTCTCATCGACATTCGGGTATTGGACTTTAACTACTACATTTTGACCGGAAGGCAAAGTCGCTTTGTGTACTTGACCGATAGAAGCGGCGGCAAAAGGCGTCTCTATAAAATCCGCAAATAGCTCATCGATAGGCGCTTTTAGTTCGCGCTCTACTTGCGAGCGTATCTGCGAGTAGGGCATAGGTGGCGCATCTTTTTGTAGCTTTTCAAGCGCCGCCGCGACTTCCGGCGGAAAAACATCTTTATATTGTGAGGCGATTTGACCCACTTTCATCACCGCACCTTTCATCTCGCCTAGCGTTTCAGCGATCTGAATACCGACATCTTGCATCAGCTCTGAGCGCGCTTGTAAGCGCTTTTCTTCGTCGCTAGATAAGTGCTTTAAAGAATTTTTAGCGGCTTTGCCTGCAATGCTCGCGGTCATACCTGCAAGCTTCATAAAGCGTTTTCCGGACGTTTTTGCCATTCATATCACCATCTATCGAGTGTTGAGTCATTACCTTTTTATTAAGGCGTTTTTATTTTAATCAAGCGACCTTAGTTATATTAACCACAAGAGTTTAGGCTTAAAGCTTTTTGCTTACTCCTTCAAGTTTGCTTGATATAAGTGTTCTAGCCAATACTCTAGCGCCATCTGATAGCCTAAATGCCCAAGCCCGCAGATGACACCAGTTGCGATATCGCTCAGATAAGAGTGCTGACGAAACGGCTCACGGCTATGAACATTGGATAAATGCACTTCGATAAAAGGCTTTTTAGTGGCGAGTAAGGCATCGCGGAGCGCCACTGAAGTATGAGTAAAGGCGCCAGGATTGATAATGATAGCATCGACTTGCGCTGCCATATCCGCTAATAAACCATAGTGCTGAATCTCATCGATTAATTGTCCTTCGTGATTGGACTGAATACAGATAAGCTCAATACGATGTTTTGCCGCTTGCGACTGTAGGCGAGACTCGATATCAGCCAAAGTGGTATGGCCGTATATCTCAGGCTCACGTTTGCCTAATAAGTTTAGATTGACGCCATTCACTACTAGTAGCTTATGGTTATAAGTAGATGCATTCATAATGGCCTCGGTAAATTAAAATAGACAATGATAATAAGTAAATATTACAGGATGAAAAATAGCAGCTACCGAAATCTTACTTGCTAGTAGCCAATTATAATAACAGTTTAGGTGATTATTCTAAAAATTTATTAAAAAAGTCTTCAACCCGCAAAAATCATGCTAAAAGTCTTTAAGTTACTAAAAACCCGTGCTATGATATTTTCAAGCAACATAGGTTACAAATTTATTACTGGTGAGTTCAATAGTAATTTTCGTCGCCTGCCTACCATTACTGCGTATCTTTATAGCTATCTGATACAAACTAATGGGTCTGTAATTCTAATATCATTATCTTAGTACCCGTTTATATGCAATGTTGCAAAGGAATTTGGGGCTAAGCGCACTGTTTAGGAAGTTTTATTATGTCAGCTCGTGAGCAAGGTATCGTTAAGTGGTTTAATGACTCAAAAGGGTTTGGTTTCATTCAACGTGATGGCGGCGAGGACATCTTTGTCCATTTCCGCGCGATTCAAGGTGATGGTTATCGTTCCTTGAAAGATGGTGAAAAAGTAGAGTTCAGTGTAGTTGAGGGTGAAAAAGGCCTACAAGCTGAAGAAGTTAGAAAACTAGAAGAGTAGTCGCTGCAGACGTTATGGCATTTTGTCATAATATTTGTAGCAACTACGCTATACTATCGAGTCAAACCTGTCTCATCTAGCCAGTATTGTATGTATTATCGTATACAGGTACAGGTAAAGATGAGCCACTAGGTTTGGCTTTTTTGTGTGTTATAGCTAGGATACTTGCTTTTGCTTTGCATTAACGCTAGCAAACGCTATCATTACTTTCAAAGTAATCGTAGTGTTGACTAGTATTGGCTGTAGGCGTTTTAATAAAAAGACGCTTCACCTATAAGGATGATTTTTTGAGTAATTTTACCACTTTTAAAGACTTACCATTATCGGCGCCGACCTTACGCGCGATTAAAGATTTAGGCTTTACCGAACTTACCGCTATTCAAGCGCAAATATTGCCTCATACTTTAGCGCATCAAGACGCTATCGGTCAGGCACAAACTGGTACTGGCAAGACGGCAACGTTTTTGATTACCATTATAGAAGCGCTGCTTAATCGACCTTTTGGTGATGATGAGGAGCGTTATCTTGGGGAGCCGCGGGCGGTTGTCATGGCCCCGACGCGAGAACTTGCGCAGCAGATATTTGATGACTGTGTTGAGCTGACCAAATACACTGACTTGCATAGCGTTTGTATCATGGGTGGTACTAGCTATGATGCTCAGCAGCACGAGCTTGAACGTAAGTATATCGATATATTAATTGCCACCCCCGGACGGCTGATTGATCTGATGCATAAAGGTATGGTTTATTTGGATCGGGTAGAGGTATTAGTGTTAGATGAAGCCGATCGTATGCTCGATATGGGCTTTATCCCTGATATCAAGCGACTAGTCGGCCGGATGCCGGCTAATAGCGATCGTCAAAGTTTATTATTTTCAGCGACTTTCAATCAAGACGTGATGAATCTAGCCTATCGCTGGCTACATGAGCCGCAGTTTGTAGAGATTGAGCCTGAGCACAAAACTAGCGAGCTGGTTGATCAGCATTTTTACCTCTTGACTGAAGAGCAAAAGCTGGCCGCTTTGCAGGGTATTATTGCAGATAACAGCGTTGATAAAGTGATAGTCTTTGCTAATCGTAAAGATCAAGTGAAGCGTCTATATCATAAGCTGCGTCAATCCCACAAAGTCGTCATGCTATCGGGTGATGTGATCCAACAAAAACGCGAGAAGTATTTGCAGCGCTTTAAAGACGGCCATGCCTCAATTTTGGTTGCGACTGATGTCGCAGGACGCGGCATCCATGTTGATGATATCAGTCATGTGGTCAACTATACTTTGCCCGATCAACCAGATGATTATGTGCATCGTATTGGCCGTACCGGACGCGCCGGACAAACGGGAATTAGCATCAGCTTTGTGAGTGAAGATGACGCATTTAATTTGCCCGCGTTAGAGAAGCACTTAGATACTAAGTTTAATCTTGAGCAGTGGCAACAGTAATAGGGCAAGCTTTGGGCTCTTAATCTAAAGCCTAAACTAAAAACCTTCTACAAGAATCGTTTGTAGAAGGTTTTTTTATATATTTAACAAGGGCTAAGTTTCAATGCTTAGCTTAATTCATTAGTTAATGCTTACTGGCTATCCATATTATGCATACTATGACCGCTATCACTCATATTTTGATGGCTATTGTTAAGGTTGGATATCATAGAACTAGAGCTCTCTTGAGTCATATGGGCGTCGCCATGAGTATCTCCATGACCGGTATGCATACTCGCCATAACTATAGGGACAAAAACGACGGCTAAGCCCGAGAGCACCATAATAGCGCCATTGAATTGGCGTAAACGCAAGCGGCCGATTTGACTACGTAGCCAGCTCACTGTCTCGTGAGTCGCAACCAACATCGGGATGGTGCCTAAACCAAATACGAACATTAAGGCGGCACCGCTAAGGGGGTCATGGGCGACGACAGCGATTAAGAGGGCACCATAGACTAAGCCGCAGGGTAAGTACCCCCACAATAGTCCCGCTGCCAAGGCGCGTGGATAAGTATTGAGCGGAAATACTTTTTGGCGTATTGGACTTAAAAATTGCCAAAAGCGCATACCAACGCGCTCAAGCTTGGTCAAAAATGGCAAGCCAAGCATAGTAGCGCCGACAAACACCAAAACTAGCCCCAATAAAATACGTGGCATGCTATTGCCCATCATTAAAGGGGCCAGTACGGTAGTACCAACCAGTCCGGCGACTAAACCTAATACTGCATAACTGGTCAGGCGCCCAACATGATAAGTAGCGATTAAGGCGCGGCGTTTGGCGGGGCTGACATCCTTCATCGATAGACTAAAAGCGGCGACCAAACCTCCACACATGCCTAAGCAGTGCGGAGAACCAAAAAAACCCATAAATAATGCCGCAACGAGTAAAGCTGTGGTCATAAAAAACCTCTCCTACCAAACAATAGCACTATTAGTCTTGAATCTAAGGATAAATGAAAATTAGAAATCAGGGTGCTGACTATCTTTGTTATTATTGATATTAGTATCAGCGGCATCAGATGGTTTATTCGTAACCTCTTCATGGGCTTGAATCACCTGACGACGCTCTTGACGATCTTCTAAGATAATACGCTGAGAGGCGTTATCTAAATCCTCGAATTGATTGGATTTGACCGCATAACGCACCGCCCAAATGGCGACGACAAATAGCATTAAACTCAAGGGAATCAATAAAAAGATACTGAGCATCATGAACCTCTAAGGGATAACTCTAAAAATATTTCTCAGCTGCTATTATACGCTTAATAACGCTTAATCAGTTGAACGCGTTAGGCTTATAATGCTGTTTTATGACTAGTTAAAAGTCTTTACTGCCTCGCCTCTAGGAGTCAATAGCTCCTCATTGCTCATCTCTTTAGCTTCACGGCAATTATTTTGCGGGCGAATGATATCGCGTAAGTAGGCTGCAATCTCATAGACTGCGCGCCGCGAATGGGTCAAGTTTTGCGCCGGCTCCATCCAGTCACGTCTAACCGGCAACGGAGCGTTGAGAGCGGTGCTATTGATACCATTTAGAGCAAACTGCCTGCGCGCACGCGGCATGTGATAACGATCAGTAATTAAATAAACGTGATGCAAAGGCACGCGTTTAGCGGTAAAACGCGCATTTTCGCAAGTATTCATACTGGCGTTTTCACTAATCAAACCGTCAATGCCGTGCTCAAGCAGCCACTGCCCAAGCCAAGGAGCCTCAGCGCCGCTAAGGACAATAGGTAAGGGCAGATCATGATAAGCTGTAGCCGCAGTTTGCGCCCGATTGAGACTATAGCCATTAAGGACAATCTGATTATTATTATCATTAGTTAACCCACCGCCTAGTACCACGTAAGCGGTTGGTGGCGAACTCATAGCCGATGAGGTCATAGCAGGGAGAGGCAGGCGCGTAAGCACATAGACAACAGCTTGCGAAAACAGGGGGGTAAATAAGCTAATAAGCACTAAAACAACAGCAGTTGAACCCACCAAAAAGGTGATATTAATAATACGAAATACTTTGACCATACGCTCAGCGGAACGTAGATAATAACGCCATAAACGTTTTGATAATGGTCGCTTAGTCGGCATATGCACTCTGTCCAATACTAGCGTTAGCATTGACCCAAATAGGTTCACGAGTTAAAGCCACCTTGAACTTATCATAGACTTGGCTGCTAATGAAATCTTGGGATTTTTCGACATCTATTTGCCGCGCTTGGTAGGGCTGCTGATTGGTCAAGACTAATGCTTGCTGCTGATGAGTGAGAATAGGCGCAATGCCGCCGCCCTTTAGCCCAGCATGCTCAATCAGCCAACCTGCAGCTACTTTGACCTGTTGCTCTGGCATCGGGTAGCCGACTATATTAGGATAGCGGCTTTGCAAATTGGCGAATTGATCATTATCAATGATAGGATTTTGAAAGAAACTGCCACAATTAGGCAGCTGCTTAGGATCGGGTATTTTTTGTTGACGAATATGGATAATGGCCTGCATCACATCGCTAGGCTCAGGCTTAGCTCGGTTTTGCTGCTCAGCAAAGCTTTGCGCGACTGCTTTGACATCACCATAATTGACGGATATTCGCGCCGCATCGGTGTGCAAACGTAAGCCAACCCGGCTAATGAGCCAAGTATTAGGCGCACGTTTAAATAGGCTATCACGGTAGCCAAATTGACAGTCATTAATCGATAAGTCATGCCAAGTTTGGCTGGGTAGATGGTAAGCTCGCACCGATAGCAAGCAGTCTTCTAATTGTACTCCATAAGCACCGATATTTTGGACGGGAGCGGCGCCAGTCAAACCTGGAATCAGCGCTAAATTTTCTAAACCATACCAGCCTTGAGCGACCGTGTAAGTCACTAACTCATGCCAGTTTTCACCAGCCATCACTTCAATGTCAATATATTCTGCTGTTTGTTTGCTTACCTTAATACCGCGCATAAAGGGACGCAGCACGATAGCATGGAGCTGTGAGGGGAGCAAAACGTTACTACCACCTGACAAGACAAATAAAGGTAGCGTATTAGATTGCTGATGATAATGAATCATAAACGCATCTAGCTGAGTTTCTTCAGTGATAACAACTGCTTTGTCCGCCATGCAAGCTAGTGCCATAGTATTAGCATGTGACAAATCATATAAATCGCATAAGTCATCTGCACTAACGTTTGGGCTATGGGGTAAAGCTGAAGCCATAAATAGTCCTATGCGAATAAAGTGGAATTATCTAAGAGTAAAGTTGAAAAAACTTATCAGCAAACCAAGCAACTGAGGGCAGAGTATTATAGAGGATAAGTCTCATCAAAGGAGCTAAAATAGTTCAGCAAAGAACAATTCAGTTAAAAATAGTTTTACTGGATTTTAATTATGACTGCAAAAACTAACAGTAAAATTTAGTCAACTTCTAAGCACCTTAATTGGTCTTCCAGCTCTCAATCCAAGCTTGCGTACTAGATTCAATACGTTCAATAACGTCCTCGAACGCTTCGCTTTCCCCTTGATAAGGATCAGGCACATCATCACCGCCATAAGTAGGATCTTCTTCACTAAATAAAGCCAATTTAGCTAAGGTCTCTACAGGCTCATCTATCCCATCCTTTATGGCCTGCAAGTCATCTAAATTTTTGGTGTCCATAGCCAAGATTAAATCAAACTCACGAAAGTCATCAGCAGTCACTTGGCGAGCGACTAATTTGCCAATATTATAGCCATTGAGTTTGGCATGACGCTGAGCACGCGCATCAGGAGCATGACCTATATGCCAATCGCCTGTTCCTGCTGAATCTATTTTCATCGTTAGACCGGCTATAGCGGCCTGTTGACGAAAAATCTCTTCAGCGGTAGGTGAGCGACAAATATTACCCAAACAAACCAAGAGTACAGATGAGGGTGCAGAGGCTTTAATCGGCATAAAGTAACCTTTTTTATCAGCATATTTACTATGTGTTGATTCTATAGCACACAAGCTATCTAAAGAAGAACAGCTGGCGTCTATTTTAAATATAAGATGAATTATTTAATATTCTTTGAAGGAGTAACGATCCGTCACACTGTCATAAAATAGCCACTAGCGTAACGATAAATGGTGACAAAGGCAAGGAGCGGAATGAGATAAAAGCTAGTGATAATAAGGGGTGTAGCGTTAGAGCTAAGTGAATACTGGCTTTATTAACACCAACTTTAGTCTTGTTTATCTTTAAAACGTTGTAACTCTCGGCGCTGCTTCTTATTAGGCTTATTATCAGGACGTGCTAGATTGGCCAGTTTACGCTGCTCAGCATAATAGGCGCGGCGCTCGGTACTTTCATCCGTCTCTGAATAGAGCACTTGCGCAGCAGAGGCGTTACCACGCTGGGCACTTAAGGCCTCAACGATCACAGTTTTTTCGGTCATTGCTGTCGCGGATCCTTGCCGAATCTGCAACTCGTCGCCAACGGCAATCTCTTTACTGGTCTTTACGCGGCTGCCAGCATAATGCACACGTCCGCTCTCAATCGCTTCTTTGGCGAGCGTGCGTGTACGATAAAACCGTGCCGCCCACAGCCATTTATCGATCCGCATGCGCGCTGTACCTGGCTGGCTATGACCTGGTTGATTATGGTTTTTATTGTGTTTACTCATCAAAACCTCATAGATATCAATAAACTATGATCATAAATGGTGATTTTTTTATAAATTAAAAGAGTGCTAGGCCTCTTTTAAAAACCGCTATTTCAAAAACAGCTGATAAGCGACATTATCGTTAAGCATAGTACAGTCATAGCCGATATCTAATAACGCATCTTGTAGTTGACGCGAGTTACTTGTCGAAGCCTGCAAGCCTACTAGTACGCGACCTTCAGCCGCGCCATGATTGCGATAATGGAACAAGGTGATATTAAAATCATCGCCAAGCTTTTCCAAAAAGCTTAGCAGCGCGCCAGGACGCTCGGGAAATACCACTTTTAATAGCTGCTCGTTTTCGACATGAGCATGGCCACCAATGAGATGGCGGATGTGCGATTTGGCGATGTCGTCGTCGGTGAGGTCATGGGCAGTATAACCATCGTCTGCCAGTTGTTTGCTGATGGTGTGTCGCTCTTTTTCGCCTTCTTTTAGAGCAATACCGACGAAGATTGAGGCAGGCTCCATCGAGTCTGGTGATTTTTGACTATCGGCGCGGTAGTTAAACTCGGTAATGTTACGTCCGTGCAAGCTGCGGCAGAAGTTTAAAAAAGCGCCCGTTTGCTCAGGAATCGTCACGCCAAAGATCGCTTCTTTTTTCTCGCCGATTTCGGTACGCTCAGCGATGTAACGCAAGCGGTCAAAGTTCATGTTGGCACCGCAGATGATGCCGACGCAGTTTTTGCCTTGCAAATCATGCGCTTTGATGTATTTTTTCATACCAGCTACTGATAAGGCGCCGGCGGGTTCAACGATACTACGGTTTTCTTCAAACACATCTTTAACCGCTGCGCAGACTTCATCGTTAGTACAAGTCACCACTTCTGGCTCGACGATAGGCCCGGAGCCATCGCTTTTTTGCGTACGCACCACATCAAAAGGCAGCTCACCGATTTGCGCCACCGCCACCCCATCGACAAACAGACCGACTTGCTCAAGCTTAACGCGCTCATTCGCTTCTAAAGCAGCTTTGAGTGATGCTGATTGCTCAGCTTCTACGGCGATGACTTTGACGTGCGGCGCGACTTCGCCTAAAAATGCGGCCACCCCTGAGACTAAGCCGCCGCCGCCAACCGCTACAAACACATAATCCATGTTGCGCCACTGCTGCGTGAGCTCAAGCCCGATGGTGCCTTGACCGGCAATGACCAGCTCATCGTCATATGGGGGGATAAAGGTCAAGCCTTCGGTCTCAGCGCGGTTAATCGCGTAGCGGTTGGCTTCATCGAAACTGTCGCCATGCAGATCGACATTGCCGCCTAAGGCGCGTACGGCCGCAACTTTGATGTCGGGTGTGGTCGTTGGCATGACGATGATGTTATTAAGCATGAGCTTGCGTGCAGAATAAGCCACGCCTTGCGCATGGTTGCCTGCTGAGGCACAAATGACGCCGCGTGCTTTTTGCTCATCAGACAGCTGACTGATACGATTGTAAGCGCCGCGCAATTTAAAGGATTTAACCGGCTGCAGGTCTTCGCGTTTAAAGCGAATGTCATTAGCAAAACGTTGGGTCAGCTTGGGAGCAGCTTCTAGTGGCGTTTGAATAGCAACGTCATAGACGGTGGCTTGCAAGATGGCGCGTACCCAATGTGATAGCATAATAATTCCTAAAAGAGAGTTAAAAAAGCAAATGGAGGCAAAAAATTTAAATAGATTAGCCTATGCTGATTTTGCCTATCTTGCAAGACACAATTGCAGTTTTTATAGCAGTTTTACTGCCTTGATGATTTTTAAGTAAAAAACAGCCTTCTTATAGGGTCGTGAATTTAAACCTATTGAATTATTTTTATATGTCTGTATTATTGGACATATGGAAATAAATAACGCTATCGCAAGCTTTGCGGCACTGTCTCAAGACACGCGTCTCAAGGCCTTTAAACTACTGGTCAGTCAAGAGCCTGACGGCCTACCTGCAGGTGAAATAGCCCGTCAGCTATGTGTGCCGCATAACACCATGTCCGCGCATTTAGCCGTGCTGGCACGAGCAGGGTGGGTGGTGTCAAAACGCCAAAGTCGGCAAATTATCTATCGCGCGTCGTTGTCGCATATGGAGGCGGTCGTGCAGTTTTTGTTGCAAGACTGCTGTGCGGGACATCCAGAGCTGTGTGCCTCGCTGCTGGATAGTTTAAGCGGCTGTGAGACTGCCAAATCTAATAAACAAGACAGTCTGTAAAGCACGCCCTAATAACTAGATTCAAAAAATAGGTGAAATCGCTATGAAACCATTAATTTTTCATAATCCAAACTGCGGTACCTCTCGCAATACGCTTGCCATTATAAAGGCATCAGGTGAACAGCCAGAAGTGGTGGAGTATCTAAAAAATCCGCCGAGCCGTGATGAGTTGGTCGAGCTATTGGCAAAGATGAATATCTCGCCAAGAGAGTTACTACGTAGCAAAGAAACCATCAATGATGAGCTGGGCTTAGATAATCCTGAGTTATCTGATGATCAAATTATCGATGCGATGATGGCCCATCCTATCTTAATCAACCGTCCTATCGTGGTCACGGATAAGGGTGCAGCATTATGCCGACCATCAGAGCGGGTGTTTGAATTGTTAGAAAATCCAGTGAGCAGCTTTACAAAAGAGGACGGCGAGACGATTTATCATGACAAAAGCGAATAAAAATCAGCCTCACGCAGAGGGTTCGTTAAAGCTAGACGACCTGCCCAATATTGATGCCAGTCAATTACAACCGATCGATATTGAGTCGCTGGTTGCGCCAACTGACCCACGTCATCCGCCTAAGATACTAGTGCTATACGGGTCATTACGTGAGCGCTCGTTTTCCAGGCTGGCGGCTGAGGAAGCAAGTCGGCTGCTGCGGTGGTATGGCTGCGAGGTGCGGATGTTTAATCCATCGGGTCTACCGCTGCCAGATGATGCTGATATCGATCATCCAAAGGTACAAGAGCTGCGCGAGTTGGCGCAGTGGTCAGAAGGCATGCTGTGGGTGAGTCCAGAGCGTCACGGTAGTATGACTAGCATTATGAAAGCACAAATCGATTGGATACCACTCGCACTGGGCGGCGTACGACCAACTCAGGGTAAAACCTTAGCGGTGATGCAAGTGAGCGGTGGCAGTCAAAGCTTTAATACCGTCAATCAGCTGCGCATTCTGGGGCGCTGGATGCGTATGATTACTATCCCCAATCAATCGTCTATCCCTAAGGCCTTTTTAGAATTCAATGATGACAATCGCATGGATATGTCGCCTTTATATCTGCGCCTTGTCGATGTCTGTGAAGAGCTGGTAAAGTTTACATGGCTGACTCGTGGACGCTCAGCTTATCTGACTGATAGATACTCTGAACGGGTAGAAAGTGCCGAAGCAGTGTCGCAACGTGTCAATCAAAAGTCGCTGTAATATCTCCTAGTTATAATCAACACGCTGTAAATAAGGTTGCTCCATGCTCGCATTAACTATCTTTATCGTGACTTTGGTTTTGGTGATATGGCAGCCTAAAGGCTTGGGTATTGGTTGGAGCGCGCTGGGTGGGGCTTTAATCGCCTTAGCTTTTGGCGTGGTGCAGTTATCCGATGTCGGTATTGTATGGGACATCGTTTGGAATGCGACCTTTACTTTTGTAGCGCTAATTATCATCTCGCTTATCTTGGATATAGCGGGGTTTTTTGGTTGGGCGGCGCTACATGTGGCCAGACTTGGCAATGGGCAGGGACGGTTGTTGTTTCCCATGATTGTGATATTGGGCGCGTTTATCTCGGCGTTTTTTGCCAATGATGGCGCTGCATTACTTCTGACACCGATTGTCATCGCTATCTTGCTACGGCTTAAGTTTTCACCGCCATCGGCGTTGGCTTTTATCATCGCCACGGGCTTTATTGCTGATACCGCCAGCCTGCCGTTAGTGACTTCTAATCTGGTCAATATCGTCAGCGCTAATTATTTTGATATTGGCTTTGGACGTTATGCGGCGGTCATGGTGCCGGTCAATATTGTCTCTGTCATCGCGACATTAGCAGTGCTGTGGGTGGTCTATGCCCGCCAAATCCCAACACACTATTCTATTGCCAATCTGAGCGCACCAGAGTCTGCTATCGAAGATCCGTTGGTGTTTAAAGCCGCTTTTCCGCTACTTGCCTTATTATTGGTTGCTTATTTTGCCACCGAGTCATTAGGTGTGCCTATTTCCCTCGTTACTGGAGCAGCGGCATTGGTATTAATGGCAATCGCAGGCCGCTGGTGGCAAGGCGGGCGAGATGCGGTTGTTTCGGTGCCTGATGTTGTACGTAACGCGCCTTGGCAAATTGTCTTGTTTTCTGTGGGTATGTATTTGGTGGTGTATGGCTTGGGTAATGCAGGGCTAACGGCTTATGGTGCCCAAATACTCAATTGGCTAGGGCAGCAAGGCAATATCATCGCCACAGTAGGCACGGGATTTCTTTCAGCGATTGTAGCTTCTATCATGAATAATATGCCATCTACCTTGGTAGGTGCATTGGCTATTGATAGCGCGCAAGTACCGGCTGCCACTCGCGAGCTGATGATTTATGCCAATGTGATTGGCAATGATTTGGGACCGAAGTTTACGCCCATTGGTAGCCTTGCGACCTTATTATGGCTACATGTCTTAGCAGAGAAGGACTATAAAATCAGCTGGGGGCAATATATGAAAATCGGCCTGCTCATTACGCCGCCAGTATTACTAGCCACGCTGTTGGCTTTGGTGTTTTGGTTACCTCATGTCTCTGGGTTTTAAAAGGCATTTATATTAGTTATCAATTCCGGGTGGAATACCTCATTATTAGAATTGGTTTTACGCTGACATATATCAAGGTCATCGGTTATAATAGCCGCGCATTTTACCTTTTTTAGCCTTTAATTTTTTCAAGACGGTACGTTTGTTCTGCCAAGGATTTATGATGAGTGATCAGCAAGCACAAAAGCAAGCCGCAGCCAACGCTGCTCTAAGTTATATCGAAGATGACATGATACTTGGCGTAGGGACGGGCAGTACGGTGAACTGCCTGATTGAGCTGCTGCCGACGGTCAAGCTTGCTGGCGCGGTTGCAAGCTCACAAGTAACAGAAGACAAATTGCGCACTTTGGGTATCGAGATTATCGATCTAAACTTTGCAGGCCAGCTTGATGTCTATATCGATGGTGCTGATGAAGTTAATGCGCATCTGCAACTTATCAAAGGCGGCGGCGGAGCACTGACGCGTGAAAAAATCGTCGCTGCAGCGTCTAATAAGTTCGTCTGTATGGTGGATGCCAGCAAGACGGTCGAGATACTAGGCCGGTCGTTTCCTGTACCGATTGAAGTCTTGCCGCAAGCGCGCTCATATGTCGCTCGTCAGCTAGCGCAAATGGGCGGTGAGCCAGTCTACCGTGAGGACTTTGTCACTGATTATGGCAATGTCATTCTCGACACTTATGACTTAGATGTCAGCAACCCTATTGCACTTGAAAAAGAGCTCAATAATATCGTTGGGGTCGTGTGTAATGGCATCTTTGCGGCGAATCAAGCTGATGTTTTATTAAAAGCCAGTAGTAGTGGTGTTGAAACGATAACGCGTTAATAGGCGTCATTGTTTATCGTTAAACGTTTGAAGCTTGGAACTAAAAAAAGGCAGATTACTATAAGTAATCTGCCTTTTTGCTATCTGTTTTAAAAAACATTTGCTCTCAAACGAATCGGTTATCGATCAGTTAAACCGATAATTTAATCTTATCTTTGAGCAAAAACTCCATCAGTGCTTTTTGCGCATGTAAGCGGTTTTCCGCTTCGTCCCAGACCACTGAGCGCGGATCATCGAGCATGTCGTGTGATATCTCTTCGCCGCGATGGGCCGGCAAGCAGTGCATAAACACTACTTCTGGATCAGCTTTATCTAATAAAGAAGGCGTGACTTGATAGGGTGCAAAACGACGGGCGCGCGTGTTTTGCTCAGACTCTTGCCCCATACTGGCCCACACGTCGGTGACGATAAGGTGCGAGTCTTTTGCTGCATCTTGTACATCCTCGACTAAGCTGACGCAATGCGAGAAGCGCTCCATAAGCTTAGGATCAGGTTCAAAGCCATATGGCGCGGCCACGCGTAGCTCAAAGCCAAATTGATTGGCCGCTTGCATGTAGGAGGCGCACATATTGTTGCCATCGCCAACCCAAGTGACGGTCTTGTTTTCAATACTGCCGCGATGCTCATAAAAGGTTTGCATATCAGCGAGTAGCTGACAAGGATGAAAGTCGTCAGTCAAAGCGTTAATAATAGGCACGCTAGAGTATTTAGCAAAAGTTTCGACCTTTTCGTGACCAAAGGTGCGAATCATTATGATATCGACCATACTCGATATGACGCGGGCTGAATCTTCTAAAGGTTCGCCGCGACCTAATTGCGTATCATTCGGCGATAAAAAAATCGCACTGCCGCCAAACTGACCCATACCGGTCTCAAACGAGATGCGCGTACGGGTAGAGGACTTCTCAAATATCATGCCAAGCGTTCGGCCAACAAAGGGTTGATAAATCTCGCCCGCGTGTTGCATTTTACGTAGCTCGCTGGCTCGTTTAATCAGGGTTTCTAGTTCTTGTTTGCTTAAATCAGATAAAGTTAGAAAATGGCGCAAGCTCATAGCAGTCCTAGCAGTCGATCACGGTCAATTAAATAATGGGCTATCAGCCGTTGTTGGTAGTCGTGCCTCAGGACACTGACCGCGGTGATAACAAACTTTTAGTATAGCGTAATTACTTTTAATGTAAATGCCCAATTTTTGCGGATTGAGCATAATAAGATGAGGCTCAAAAACTAGAAAGGTTGGAGCGCTTGGATACGCTCAGGTCGTGCGCTCAAGCGGCAGAGAAGCTCATAGCCGATAGTTCCTGCTTGGGCAGCGACTTCATCAACATGAGGGCTACTGCCCCAAAGAATCACTTTGCTATCTAAAGCAATATCGTTAGGGACGCTACTGACATCAATGACTATCATATCCATCGCCACGCGTCCGCGCACCGGGCAGAGATAGCTTTTATAGTCTTGATAGCTCTGATAGCCTTGTTCAGAGCCAACTGACTTATCTTTAACAAGTACACAAACGTGCGTTTCGTTATTTACCACGCGAGGATAGCCATCACCATAACCTATGCTGACAAGTGCCGTTCTAGTGGGTTTATCTGCAATCCAGCGACTGCCATAACCGATAGCCTCACCTGTATTTACGGTAGATAGCGCCATAATTCGGGCGCTAAATTCCATCGCCGGTTGCAACTCTAACTCAAATGCTGACTTATCAATGACTGGCGAGCTACCATAAAGCATAATACCTGGACGCACCCAATCATAATGATGATCTGGAAAATTAACGAGTCCTGCTGAGTTACAAAGCGAGCCTTGGATGTCTTCACTAACTGTATTTTTTAATAGCGCTAGCATCTTATCAAAGCGTTGAATTTGCAGGTCATTCAAAGGATGCTCGCGGTCATCAGCATTGGCAAAATGCGTGGTTAAAATAAGCTGATAACCGGCTTGATGTAGCTGTTTTGCCGCTGTAATCGTCTGCTGATCATCAAAACCTAAGCGGTTCATACCGGTGTTATATTTGAGCCAAACGTTGCGAGTTGCGCTATCAGGGCTAGGTACATTAGCAAGCGCCCAATCAAGCTGCGGCTGATGATGAATCACGCAGCTACAACCAGAGTCGATGGCTTGCCGCCACTCATCAGCGCTGAATACCCCTTCGACTAGACCAATGCTTTTGTCCCAGCCCAACTGACGCGCCTCAAATGCCTCGGTAAAGCTTGCGACCCCAATACCATCCGCTTGCTGCAAGGCCGGTAATACCATAGCGACGCCGTGACCATAAGCATTGGCCTTGACCATTGCTAGTACTTTTGACTTAGGCGCTAGGCGTTTAGCCTGCATCAGGTTATGAGTGAGGGCTTGAGGATCAATAGTGACGGTGGCGGTACGCATAATAGGTTTCTTTCTGGCAAAATTTTTGGGAAATATTTAGGGTATAAGGAGTTTTTTAAGCGAGTTCAAAGCCCCTGATTGGGTAGATGGCAAGCATTACTCATCATCGAAAGTGACGCCTTGATAGTATTCAGGTGTCAGGTTAGTAAAGCGGGTAAATTGTCCTTCAAAAGCTAGGCGTATTGTACCGATAGGGCCGTTTCGCTGCTTACCAATGATGACTTCGCCGACGCCTTTATGGTCTGAGTTTTCATTATAAACCTCATCACGATAGATAAACATAATCAAATCCGCATCCTGCTCAATAGCACCGGACTCACGAAGATCAGACATAATTGGACGCTTATTAGGGCGGTTCTCAAGGCTGCGGTTCAGCTGTGAGAGCGCAATAACTGGACATTCAAGCTCGCGTGCGAGCGCCTTTAGACTACGTGAGATCTCAGAGATCTCGCCAACGCGGTTGCCATCGAGGCTAGGGACTTTCATCAGCTGTAAGTAATCAACGATAACCGCGCCAATTTTACCATCATGGTTTTTGGCAATACGGCGACAGCGTGAGCGCAGCTCTGAAGGTGGCAGCGCAGTACTGTCATCGATGTACAGATGCTTGGATTGTAGATGCTGAATAGCATTCATCATCTTCGCCCACTCATCTTCATTCATCTGTCCAGAGCGCAAATGCGTCTGGTTGATCGCGCCCCAAGAGGACAGCAGACGCATGACGATAGATTCAGCGGGCATCTCCATCGAGAAGACCACCACTGGCAAATCTTCGTTGAATAAAATCCCTTCAGCCAAGTTCATCGCAAAAGTAGTTTTACCCATAGAAGGGCGCGCCGCGACAATGACTAGATCACCTGCTTGCAAGCCTTGGGTCTTATTATTGAGCTCAGTAAAAGGCGTTTGCAGGCCTATCATGCCATCAGGGTTGGATTTGAGTTCTTGAATTTTGTCGATGACATTGGTCAGTACGGAGGTAATGCCGACAGGGCCACGCTGTTCGGCGCGTTTATTATGTTGCTCATTAATACTAAAAATAGTCGCCTCAACGCTATCTAAGATATCGCTGACCGATTGATCTTTTGGATTGTAGGCGAGGCTGAGCATATCATTACTAGCGGCAATCAATTGACGTAAAGTCGACAGCTCGCGGACGCGCTGGGCATAAGCGGTCAGGTTAAATAAAGTCGCTGGGCTTTGACTCAAAATGTCAGCTAGATAGCTATCACCGCCAGCACTTTTTAGGAGCTTTTGCGCCTCTAACCAATCGTGTACCATCACCGTATCATAAGGCTCATTCACTGCTGCCAAGTGGGCGATAGCAGCGAAAATATGCTGATGACGCCCAGCATAAAAATCGTCCTGGGTAACGATATCGGCAATCTTGTCGTACGCCTCTTCAATACTCATCAAAGAGGCCAGTAAGGCCTTTTCGATATCAATATTGTGTGGGGGCTGCTGATTGAGTAAGTCGTCGGTTTTGTCGGTATCTGCCATGAGCGCCTAATATTAAAATGAAAAACAATACAAAATGATGCAATAACTACTATAGGTTTTAAGTCAATTATTTATAAGTGAGGATTGCTGAGTCTACTAAAACGAAAAATAAAATTTAGCTTATTGATGCTACAATTAACAGCGAAGTTTAACACATTATGCCCTTTTTTTAGCGGTGAACGTTAATTATCTCTATCTTGGTCAGTCGTTAATCATCGTCATATTGTTTTTTAAGTTTTAAACTAAAGTAGAAGAAATATAATAAAAAATTAACTAAAATCAATTATTTAATACAAAAGGAAGATTTGATATGCAAGACTTATTGCCGAAGCGACCTTTACTGATTACCACAGGAGAGCCTGCTGGTATAGGTATGGATATCGTACTGATGCTTGCTGATGCCGGTAAGCTGCAGGATTTCGATCGGCCTATTTGGGTCACTGCTGATAACAAGGCGATGACCGCGCGAGCTGAGGAATTGATCAAAGCGGGTACGCTAAAAAACTGCCCTAAATGGCAGGTGATCGATTGGCAAGTAATAAAAGACGATAACGATAAAGTTGACAATAAAAGTGCTATAACGTCAGCTGATGCTCAGACTAAGCCGAATGATAGCGGCTTTACCTTAATCAATATACCTTGTCATGCTCCGGTAGTGGCAGGGCGAATCGATACTAATAACTCAGCGATGGTCGCGCAGCAGCTCACCTTAGCTCACCAGCTGGCTACCAGTAAAAAAATAGCGGCTATCGTCACCGGTCCGCTGCAAAAGTCGGCGCTAATAGATGCTGATATCAAATTACCTGATGGCACCATGTTCAGCGGTCATACTGAGTTCTTTATGCAGCAAAGTGGCTGCGATAAAGTAGTGATGATGCTAGCCAATCAAGCGATGAAAGTGGCGCTTGTTACTACTCATTTAGCGCTTAAAGACGTGCCCACTGCTATTACCCCGGATAATGTACGGCAAACGGTACAAATCGTCCTCGATGATATGCGTACAAAGTTCGGTATGGATAAGCCGCGTATCTTGGTTTGTGGTCTCAACCCGCATGCTGGCGAGGGTGGTCATTTGGGACTTGAGGAGATCAATATTATCAATCCAGTATTGCAGGAGTTTATTGATGCGGGAGTCGATATCTCTGAGGCGATGCCAGCCGATACTTTATTTACCACTAGGCATCTAAATAACTGTGATGCGGTCATCGCTATGTACCATGATCAAGGCTTACCAGTGCTCAAGTCGCATGGTTTTGGCGATACGGTGAATCTAACTTTAGGGCTGCCTTATATCCGCACTTCAGTCGATCATGGCACCGCGCTTGACTTGGCAGGGCAAATTGGTGCTAATGACAGCAGTCTTTACCAAGCGCTGTCAATGGCTAATGATATGGCAAATAAAGCGTTATAGCTAAAGGGTTACCGTTGTTACGCTATAAACGCTAGGACGTCAATACAGCTTAATTATGAGCTATGTTATAATTCTGGTCATGTTAAATGCTGCAGCTAATAAAGCTTCGTTGCACAAAAAATTTACCCTTATTAATTCTAAATTCTATATAAAGAACCTTTATGTCAAAACCTTTGTTCGACGCTCAAACCCTCTCGGCCAGTTTGCGCACTGCCAAACATCAACCGCGTAAACGCTTCGGTCAGAACTTCTTGCATGACAGCAGCATTATTCGTCAGATTGTCGATAGTATACGTCTGGAACAGGATGATAATTTGATTGAAATTGGTCCAGGGATGGGCGCTTTGACTGAGCCATTGCTAGCGGAAGTGAATGCTATGACAGTGGTAGAGCTAGATCGCGATTTGGCCGATAGCTTACGTATTCGTATTGGGGCCAATAGTCATCCTAACTTCACCATTATCAAAGCCAATGCCATGCAAGTAGACTACCGTGAGCTTTATAGTGCAGACAAAGGCAAGCTGCGAGTCGTGGGAAATTTGCCTTATAATATCTCGACGCCGATTTTGTTTCATTTGCTTGAGTTTGCTGATGTAATCAAAGACATGCATTTTATGCTACAAAAGGAAGTGGTTGAGCGAATTACTGCGGATGTCGGCAGCAAGACTTATGGGCGTTTATCAGTGATTATGCAGTATCACTGCGAGACCGACTATCTGCTGACGGTACCGCGTGGGGCTTTTAATCCACCGCCGAAAGTGACGAGCGCGGTTTTTCGTTTGACGCCGCATATCATCAAACCTATAGTTGCTGAAGATGAAGAACACTTCGCTATCGTCGTTCGTGAAACCTTCAACCATCGCCGTAAAACCCTACGCGCTATTTTTAAACAGTCCGCTTTACTACCAACTTTAAGCGCAGATGACTTTGCGGTTTGTGAGATTGATCCGCAAGCGCGGCCTGAGACTTTGAGTGTTAGCGACTTTGTCACTCTTAGTAATCTCTCCGGTGATTTAATGCGAACAGAGTAATGCGAGCAAAGTAGGACATCAGCGTTTTTTAGCTTTTGAGAATTTAAGCTCTCAGTTTCAAAAATAATAATCGACTCTTGAGGTTTTATGAGTTTTCGTCATCAGTATGTCATAGGCGACCTACAAGGTTGCTATGCCGCCTTTAAGCAGCTACTAAAGACTTTAGATTTTGATCCAAAACAAGACAAGTTATGGTTTGCAGGCGACTTAGTCGCACGCGGTGAAGACTCGCTCAATACGCTGCGTGAGGTCAAAGCGCTGTGTGAGCAAGGCGCTGCCGTAACCGTACTAGGTAATCATGATATCAATTTGATCGCAGTATGGCGCGGGGCCGCTAAGCTAAAGAAAAAAGATAAAACCGCGCCCATCTTTGTCGCAGAGGACAAAGATGAGCTACTAGAGTGGCTGCGTCATCAGCCTATCTTAGCCTATCCTGATGAGCAAACTGTGCTAGTGCACGCGGGTATTCCCCCGCACTGGGCGATTGATGAAGCTGCAGGCTACGCTAGCGAATTAGAAGCGCAGCTGCAAGGCAGTAAAAAGAAACTCGATAAGCTGCTACCGCATTTATACAGCAAAAAAGCTGACATTTGGCACGACGATATCAGTGGCTACACCAGACTGCGCGCTATTAGCAATTACTTTACGCGGATGCGTTTATGCCAACAAGATGGCAGCTTAGAGTTTAGCTTTACGGGTAAATTAGAGGAAGCTATGCCAACAGATTTTTTACCTTGGTTTGAGTGGCAAGTACCCCGCACCCGCAAGGTGCTCTTTGGACACTGGGCCGCGCTAAAGGGCGATGTGGATCTGCCGCATGCCAAAGCTCTGGATGGCGGCTGCGTTTGGGGCAATTATCTATTAGCTTATCGATTGAGCGATGGCAAGGTAATCACCTCAAGCGCTTATTGTCCTAAGCCCTAACAAAGGTTATATAAAGGGTAAAAGAAAACTCTAAGTTCCACTTGCCGTCTCCAGGCTATAGCCAAGCCGTCCAAATTATCTTTACTAATTAGGTAATTTAGGCGGTTTTTTAGGTTTTGGTAATGGCGATTTAGCATTATTAGCCGTTTTATCCTCAGAGTCAGTTGCTGCTTTGGAATTCAAAGTTTCAGACTCTAAAGTCTTATTCATTTGCTCATATTGAATATCATCAGCATAAGGCACACTATTTAGCTCTTCATCTCTTAGCCCATCATCCAAATCGATAACTTTCTTAAGTTTATTGACAGCAGTGTTTTGCGCTGTATTTTTTGTATTGTTTTGCATTGAAGCGTTTGTAGCGCCTGCCTGCGTAGTAGAGGAGGGGTTGTTGTAATGAATATCGGTATTTTCTTGCGCGACCGATTGCACCACCTCTGGTGATATTTTGACATCAGACAGCCGTCTTATCACATAGTTGCTTGGTAGGGCTTGCTTACCTTTTTGCGCCGAGCTGTCCTCAAATATCATATGCCCCTGTCTATCGATACGGGCATAACTCATCGGCATGGAACGGGGCCAAAAGAAGTCAGAAGGATGGCTTATCACATGACCGAAGACAAGCCGTGTGAGACGACTCCATTCAAAGAAGCGTACTTCCTTGGAGCGTAAAGCAACAAAAAGCGCTAATGAAAAACTCACCATCAAGTTGACAATACCGATTAGGGCAACACCCAAAGTCGAGATCGCAATTAGGCCCCAGCTCATATCAGCAGCGGGTAAATTAAATAACCCATGGGCAAGGTTGGCTGAGGCAAAGGCGATGTGGCGAATATCAATGGGTAGACCAAAGATATAGCCAATCGTAGCGGTACTGCCTAAGAATACGCCGAATAAAAAGTTGCCCATAATCGCGCCAAGGTTAGCTTCCACAAAACCACCTAAACGCATAAGCCAAGATTTTGGTAAAATGAGCTTTAGCAGCCTATGGCGCTGAATACGCGCGCCTATATGGTTATAAACGGCCAAGTTATCATAGTAGCCTGCGATCAGACCTGATAAGAATAAATACACCCCAGCAATGGCAGCATGCGGTAGCGCAAGAGAGCGAAAGGGGTCGAGATCATGCAGTAAGCTGGCCGCCTTATCTGGATCGATCATCGGTACGCCACTATATTGCCACCAAGCAAAAGAGATAAGCAGAGCAACTGGCATAGCAAGCATAATGTTACCCATGATAGCGATAAACTGGGTGCGCAAGATATCGACGACTAACTCAGACAGCTTAGTTAACTGATGGGATTTTTTGCCGGAGCCATCAGAGATAGTAGATGCGATAGCTGCTGCCGTCATCGCCGGTTGTTTGGTCGCCACCGTACCATGGACGACGTGGATAAAGACAAAACCTAAGCCATAGATCATGCTATTAATAAAAGCGCGACCCATAGGGGCTAGGGCTAAGTGATAAGCGGATATCTTTAAGGTCGCCATAAACGCGATAAAGAAACCACCGATAGAAGCCTTTTTGAACATCTTTTTGTAGCCGGCTTTGTCAGTGCTAATATAGTGCTCACCAACGCGGCTGGCATTTTCGGTGACTTTTTTGGAGAGTAGCTTAGTATTATTATCGATCAGATAGCCGATACTATAACGACGACTGGCGGTACTGATCACAGACTGAATCAGCTCGATAATAGCGCCATCACGCTTATGGTCTACATCTGAAACCAGCTCTGTCAAGATACGAATACGCTGCAGGCTTTGCTCAAGGCGCATCATCATGTTGGTTAAGCGAATAGAGATACCCGTCTTATAGATGCGCTTTCGAACGGTTGCAACTACATCTTCACATTGCTCTAGCATAACCAATAACGGTGCAGCATCTACCGCTTGCTCAGGGGTGATGTCAGTTAAGGTATCGAGCTCATGCGCTTGACGGTACTGATTGACAAACAGCACTGCTTCTTGATTTTGGGCCACAAAAGAGGCGGAATAATTCAATATTTGCGGATAAGATTCCATCAGCTCAGGATGCAGCCCTATGCCGCTGACGCGGTAGGAGAGGATAATAATAGCGTTTAATATACTATTTTTGGCGGTAGCAACTAAGTATAAATGCTCCTCTTTAATCTGCAGAAGGGCAACCAGCTCAACCCATTTATCTTTATCGATATGAGCCAGCCAGCGCTCATCAGTGTTTTTATCAAACAGATAGCCGACCAGCTCGACGACAGAGTCCTCTTGCGGAAGCAAAGGCAAAAATCTATGTCCTATCAGGCGTCGTAAACTACTAAAAAACCCCTGATCTGACATGATACCAGTATCGGTATACAAGGCAATTTGACGATACTCAATGATCAGCTTTATCACGAAGCTGGCAAGCCCATCTCCGTATTCTGGATGTTTTTGCAAAATATCGATAAGTGCCTGTATCTTCTGGTTGGCAAGCGCAGGCTCTTTATCAGTCACTCGCAGCTCATCGATTAAGCGTTTGAGCACGGAAGGTTCTGGCACATCACTTAAGGCAGTAATTTGCTGTAAAATACGTTTTATTTCAGACACATGGTACCCTTAGTTGTTTTTATAGAGTAGGCCGTTGAGGAATAAAAATTAGCAAGCATTAAGTCAGTTGCTGATCTACGTAAACTCACAAGATATTTTAATCGCAACCCAGAGTTTAAGGTTAATTATTTTGTTAGCAGTTATTTATAGGAATAAAAAAGTAATACAGACAAAAAAAGGACAGCTCAAAACTGTCCTTTCTTATTAAATGACTACTATTTAACTTGTGAATACAATGAGCCTTGCCAATACAGATAATAAGACAAAATCCAATGTCTCATAGACCAATGCAATCTTATTAGCGCTGTAATAACGAGTAACCGTATTAGCTAGTTGCGGTGTCAAAATAAGCAAGATCAAAGTCCATCATCGGATCGCTACCCGTTTCGACCATCTGTACATGAGCATCGATGCGCGGCAAAATACGACCAACGAAATAATCCGCAAGCTTCGCTTTATTGGTATAAAACTCACCTTCCTTACCGTCAGCGGCTTCGACCATCATCGCAAACATATAAGAGTAGCAGAGATAACCAAAAGCGTGCATGAAGTCTACCGCGCAGCCATTGATCTCGTTTTTGCGCTCACTGATGTTAGCAAGTACCGTTGTCGTTAAGCTCTCGATTTTATCAGCCGCTGTTAGTGTCGCTTGCTTAACTTTATGATCCGCTTGCATGGTGTTCACAAACTCACGAATCTCGTTTAAAAAGTTATTGATGTATTTGCCATTATTACGCGCCACTTTTCGGCCTAATAAATCGAGGGCTTGGATACCGTTAGTGCCTTCATAAATCTGAGCAATACGCGTATCACGAACGATTTGCTCCATACCCCATTCGCGGACATAGCCGTGACCGCCGAATACTTGCTGACAATCAACCGTGGCTTCAAGCGCTTTGTCGGTTAAGAAGCCTTTGGCAACTGGCGTCAATAAAGCCACACGAGCTGCTGCTGCTTTGGCAACTTCAGGATCATCACTGAACTTTTCTTTGTCGAGATTTTGTGCGACATACATCGCAAAGCAGCGTGATGCTTCCGAGTTAGCTTTGGCATTGAGTAACATGCGGCGCACATCAGCGTGATGGATAATCGCATCGGCAGGTTTTTCAGGGCTTTGCAATTGAGTATCGCTACGACCTTGACCACGATCATTGGCATAGATAACGGCGTTTTGATAAGCCAGCTCAGAGCCACCTAAGCCTTGCAAGCCCATAGTTACACGCTCGTAGTTCATCATGACAAACATTGACGATAAGCCAGTGTTTTCGGCGCCGACCATCCAGCCTTTGGCATCGTCGAAATTCATCACACAAGTGGCTGAGGCTTTGATGCCCATTTTATGCTCGATAGAGCCGACAGCTAAAGTGTTGCGCTCGCCTAAGCTACCATCTTCATTAACTAAGAATTTAGGGACGATAAATAAAGAAATACCTTTTGAGCCTTCTGGTGCGTTTGGCGTTTTGGCCAATACCAAGTGAATGATATTGTCAGTTAAATCATGCTCACCGCCGGTGATGAAGATTTTAGTACCAGAGATTTTATAGCTACCGTCTTCATTAGGCACCGCTTTGGTTTTGATAATGCCTAAGTCTGTACCAGCATGGGGTTCCGTGAGGCACATAGTACCTGACCATTCGCCATTGTACATCTTCTCAAGATAAGTTTCTTTTTGCTCTTCACTTGCCGCCGCGTTCATACACAGCGTCGCGCCAACAGTTAGGTTAGGGTAGAGGGCAAAAGATTGGTTAGTGGTAAAGATCATCTCTTCAGTCAGCATCGTTACCATTTTAGGAAAGCCTTGACCACCGTACTCAGGATCACCGCTTAATCCTACCCAACCAGATTCAGCATACTGCTTATAGGCTTCTTTAAAGCCAGTAGGGGTCGTTACTACGCCATCGCCTTCAAAAGTTGCGCCTTCTTCATCACCGCTGCGGTTGATCGGTAATAAAACATTTTTTGATAACTTTGCCATCTCTTCTAAGATCATATCGACAGTATCCATGTCAACATGAGCAAGCTTATCAGTACTTTGCCAAAATTCATGGGCACGAAAGACATCGTTTAAGATAAAGCGCATGTCATTAAGAGGGGCATTGTAAACAGCCATAAAAAATCCTTTCATTCAAATGTAGTAGAAAAGCCGGCAAGTATCAGTAGCGAAACTGGCTTAGAGCCCAGCTTAAAATCTAGCGTCGTTAACTGTGACAAGCTAGGCTAGCATATCGATTATCAAAAATACTAAGAGCATTGCATTTATTAAAGTTTAGCAAATTAGCGCATTACCATGTGTGTTTGTTCGTGAATACTGGGTGCACCAAAAGTTTTATAATGACCTTGTCATCCTTAAAGCTGACTTAAAAAATAGTAAGGCACATAAAGCAGAATTAATAGACAGCTAAAGCTTATCAATAAAAATAGGCATAAAATCAAAAAGGCAATATACCTAAGTATATTGCCTCTGATAAAACCAGCTAAAATAAAGCAGACTCACCGTTCGTTATAGCAGTCGCCTAAAAAGCAAATTGGTCAACATCCATACTCATATATGGGGCAACACCTGTACCGATACGCTGTGCATGAGTAGTGGTGCGAGGAAGCAATTTAGCAAAATAGAACTGCGCTGTTTTGACTTTCGCATCATAGAAGGCTTGTTCACTATTGCCGTTGGCAAGCTCAGTTTGAGCGACTAATGCCATACGTGCCCATAGATAAGCGACAGTCACATAACCACTGAAATATAAGTAATCGACTGCTGCTGCACCAACTGCTTCTGGGTTTTCAGCCGCTTGCTTACCTATTTCAGTAGTCAGTTCGCCCCATTGTTTGACATGCTTGATGAGTGGCGCTGTGAACTGTGCCATGTCGTCATTGTCTTTATTATCATCACAGAACTTTTGAATGATAGTGACAAAGTTGGCAAGTAGTTTGCCTTGCGATCCCAAGACTTTACGGCCCAATAGATCAATAGACTGAATCTCAGTGGTACCTTCGTATAAGCAAGAAATACGCGTATCACGAACATTTTGTTCCATACCCCATTCACTAACAAAACCATGCCCGCCATAGACCTGAATACCGTGGTTAGCCGCTTCAAGGCCGGTCTCAGTTAAGAAAGCTTTGGCAATCGGTGTGAGTAATGACAACATCTGATCGGCAAACTCACGATCTTCACCTTCACCTTTGGCTACGGTATCAGCGAAGTGTGAGAGATAATAAATTAAAGCGCGGCCGCCTTCTGCAAATGCTTTTTCGGTCAATAGCATATTACGAACTGCAGGATGAACGATAATAGGATCAGCAGCTTTATCTGGCGCTTTAGCTCCAGATAGTGAACGCATCGCTAAGCGATCTTTTGCATAAGGCAGTGATCCTTGAAACGCATACTCAGCAGCAGTTACCCCTTGAACGGCAGTACCAATACGTGCCACGTTCATAAAAGTGAACATGCACTGCAAGCCGCGGTTTTCAGGGCCAATCAAATAACCAGTTGCGCCGTCAAAGTTAATCACACAAGTAGCAGAAGCTTTGATGCCCATCTTATGCTCAATAGAGCCACAAGTTACTTGGTTTGGCTCAGCTAAGCTGCTGTCTGCATTGACATTAATTTTTGGAACAATAAATAATGAGATGCCTTTAGTACCAGCAGGTGCGCCTGGCAGACGGGCTAGCACGATATGAATGATATTATCAGTTAAGTCATGCTCACCGGCTGAGATGAAGATCTTTTGACCAGTGATACTGTAAGTGCCATCGTCGTTAGGCTGCGCTTTAGTACGAATAATACCTAGATCAGAGCCTGCATGCGCTTCGGTCAGACACATCGTACCAGACCACTCGCCGGTGACCATTTTTTCTAGATAAGTGTCTTTTTGATCATCAGTGCCGTGGTGTTCGATGGTTTGAATAGCACCGTGTGAGAGGCCAGGATACATAGAAAATGACCAGTTCGCTGTACCTACCATCTCATTGATCACAGTAGATAAAGAGAAGGGTAGGTTCTGTCCACCAAACTCTTCTTCAGCAGATAGAGCCGGGAAGCCAAGCTCACAATACTGCTTATAAGCTTCTTTAAACCCTTTAGGAGTGGTTACTTTTCCATTATCAAAATGGCACCCTTCGGCATCACCACTTTGGTTCAATGGCGATAGCTCGTTTTCTGCAAAGCTTGCGGCCATCTCAAACAAACTGTTCATCAAATCGCGATCTGCTTCTTGGAACTTTGGTAGACGCTTATAGTGACTTTCACTGTCAAGTAGCTCATGCATGACGAATTGGATATCACGTAGGGGCGCTTTGTATTGCATGTTATTTTGTCCTTTGTTTTTGGATGTCACCAATAACGACCTATAGCCGTTAATTATCGATTAAAAGTGCTGATATTAGCTATCTAAAATTGCCATGATAACCATCAAAGAGGGATACTGTAATGATAACAATAGCGATCTGAAGAGTAGGCCAGTGACAGCATCACTCAGCCTTCAACGCTTACCTTTAAAAGATAGGCTTTCATAAACAATTATACAAGTTTTGAGCTAATACTGATAAGTCATCAACCTGCCTTGCAACCTTTATAGTATAAGCATTAGCGTCTATTTTTTATTAAAGTATTGCAGCTTTAATTAGTAATTCGAGCCGCTGAGCAGCTGAGTGGCAGCTTCAGCATTAACCGGATGGCCTAGCCAATAGCCTTGTCCATATATGCAGCCCATCTCGCGCAGCCGCTCATAGTGCTGCTCAGTTTCTATGCCTTCAGCGACAGCTTGCATATCTAAAGCAAGCGCTAAGTCTAATATCGCTTGCACAATAGCTTGCTGAGTTGGGTTTGAGTCGAGCTCTGATACAAAGCTTTTATCAATCTTTATAAAGTCGAAAGGGTATTGTTGTAAATAGCTCAAAGAGGCGTAACCTGTACCGAAATCATCTAACGCCAGACAGACATTGAGTGCTTTGAGATCGGTGAGTCGCTGCTGTATATTATCGTTACTTGGCAGTAGCGAGGATTCAGTCATTTCTATATGCAGCCGATAAGGCTCGATATGATATTTAACTAATAGCTGGCTAATTGTCTGATTAAAATCAGGATGACTAAATTCGGCGGCATCAGCATTGATACAGATATGCGCCAAAAAATCCATACTTTGCCATTTGACTAACAGCTGCGCGGCTTGCTCTGATAACTGAGAAAATAACGCGAAAGAGAGGCCGTAGCTGATAATATCATCGATAAAGTCTTTGGGTTTTAATAGGCCGCGAGTCGGATGCTGCCAGCGTACTAAGGCTTCAAAACCAATGATGGACTTAGTCTCTAGATTGAATTTAGGCTGATAATAAGCGACGAACTGGTTATCAGCAATCGCTTGGGCTAAGAGCTGCTTTTGATCAGGTAGACTCGCTGAGTGTTTATTGTTTATTGCAGTATTTTTTATCATATCTTCATCTAGTAGATACGCTGATCGCGGCTCCTTGATTACCCCAGCGTCAGTATCTTGTACCGCGCCAATATAAAAAATTTGGTCGTCGACAGTGAACTTTTCAAAAACAATAAGGTAATCTAAAACTTGATGATCTTTATTCGGTAAGGTAAAGGTTTTTTGGAAGCTCTTATTATATTGCAGGTGACCAGCCAGATCTTTTAAAATCTCAGGCTTATGTCTTGTGAAGCACTGAGTGATAAAAGTGCCAAAAGGGTAACCAATCAGCAGGTTTTCACGGTAGCCGGTTAATCTCTCATAGGTACTATTCATCGATAAATAGCGCTTATCAGCATCCAAAATAAAAACGGCCTGATCTAACTGCTGATAGTAATGAGTAAGCAGTTGTTGTTTGTAGGTGGGGGAGAGAGGCTCAAAAGGGGGCATCGCGAATCTCGTGATAAAAACAGAGGCTTTATATTAACTAATCATTATAAGCAAAAAGGTTGCTATAGATGTTGCTGTATATTGAACGAACTATTGTTTTATAATGCTTACTGCGACAAAGCATATAAACTCGACAGCGCGACGACGGGCGCGGTTTCAGTACGCAGTACGCGCGCACCGATTTGCCAAGGCAAAAATCCGACTTGTGCTGCTTGCTGGCATTCCTCTACACTTAATCCTCCTTCGGGTCCTATGAGGAGCTGAAGATAAGGGTGTTGTGTCGCTAACACCTCTCTTAGTGCAACTGGCATCAAGGGTTGATCAGCGGCGGGCACGCTCAATTGTAAACGTAGATCTGCTGGGCATTTAAGTTTTTGATAATACTCATCTTGACTTAAAATGGAAATACTAGCGCTGACTGCTGATGACGAGGACGATACAGACATATTTGCTGCGTCCACACTGTTGTCAGCCGCGCTTTGTGCTAGCCATTGCTGTATAGGTAAAGGAGCTAAGATCAGCGGCGGACGATTCAGGCCACATTGCTCACAGGCGGCAATAGCAATCTGCTGCCAGTGCGCAAGCTTCTTTTCGACTTGCGCCGGCTTAAGAGTGACTTCACCATGCTGACTGCTGAGCAGTTGAATAGCGGTTACGCCAAGCTCTGTTGATTTTTGGATCGCATAATCCATACGCTCGCCGCGGCTCATAACCAAGCCGATCTTAGTAATTATCGGCGCGGTGCGATCGACATCATTATAAGCGAGTAGAACCGCGGTCGCTTGCTTCTTACTGATGGTTTGTAGCTGGACTTGATATTCGCCGCCAAAACCATCGAACAATATACCTTGATCGCCAATGCTGGCCCGCAGTACGCGGCACCAATGATGAGTGATGGCTTCGTTTAACCCAAGGCTTTGACCTATGGCTACGCTGCTAAGCTTTGGATACTCGTTATTGTTAGTGGCATAGAAAAAACGTCGCACGTTGAAGGGTTCCTGTTAGGGTAGAATACGATATAAAAAGTAGCCAAAAAAAACTGGCACTTCAAGAGTACCAGTAATTATACTTTCTTAAGCTGATTTAGCAATGAGCTACCTTATTTATAGGCTTATATGCTAGCCGTCTCAGAAGCCAAGGTTTTAGAGCCTAAAGTTTCAGGGCCTAAAGTGTTAGGGACTAAAGTTTCAGGGACTAGGCCTAAAGCTTCAACTAAGCGCTTATTCGGCTCGACCTTGTTCATGCTATAAAAGTGCATGGCCGGCACGCCCTCGCTTATCAAACGCTCACAGAGGCGATAGACGACATCAAAACCAAACTCACGAATGGCTTTGCGATCATCACCAAAGTCCGCCAACTGTTTGCGCACATAGCGCGGAATATCAGCGCCGCAGCTATCTGCAAAGCGTATTAGATTGCTCGAGTTGGTAATCGGCATAATACCAGCGACTAGCGGCTGAGCGGTAGTGTCAATACCGCGCTGCTCAAGCATGTCGCGTAGGTGAAGGTAACTGTCGGCGTTATAAAAGAACTGCGTAATCGCTGTATCAGCGCCCGCTTTATACTTATTGACTAAGTTGTCAATATCGAATAAGAAGCTTTTGGCTTGCGGATGCATCTCTGGATACGCGGCGACTTCGACATGAAAGTGGTCCCCTGAATGCTCGCGGATAAATTTGACTAAATCCAGTGCAAATGGTAGCTCGCCCATGCCGACTTGTCCTGAAGGCAAATCGCCACGCAGCGCGACCAAACGGCTAATACCTAGTTCTTTATAAAGGTCTAGCAGCTCAGCAATCTCTACCTTATCATCACCGATGCAAGAGATGTGCGGTGCCACTGGCGTATCGCTGCGCTTGCATAGCGCCTGTACAATATCTAAAGTGCGACTACGAGTCGAGCCGCCAGCACCGTAGGTCACTGAAAAATACGTTGGTGACAACTGGTTCAGCTCATCAAAAGTAGCGATTAGCTTCTCATGTCCCTGCTCAGTTTTGGCGGGGAAAAACTCAAAGGAGAAAGCAGGCTTACTCATAGTCACATTCCTTGGATTTAGTATTTATATTCTTCAGGCTTGAACGGGCCTTCGACTGGTACGCCTAAGTACTCTGCCTGCTTCTCAGTCAGCTTAGTCAGCGTACCATTGAAGCCCGCTACCATAGCGGCGGCAACTTCTTCGTCAAGCTTTTTCGGTAGGACTCTGACATATAAGTTATCGAAACGTTCATCGACGGGCAGATCCGCAAATTTTTCATCGAATAGGTACATCTGCGCTAATACTTGGTTAGCAAATGAGCCATCCATCACTCGTGAAGGGTGACCAGTAGCGTTACCTAAGTTGACTAAGCGGCCTTCAGCAAGCAAAATCAAATAATCATTGTCATCATCCGAGCGGAAGATCTGATGCACTTGTGGCTTCACTTCACTCCAACGCCAGTTATCACGCATAAACTGCGTATCGATTTCGGTATCGAAATGACCGATGTTACAAACTACAGCGCCAGGCTTCAATGCCGCTAGCATGTGCTTATCACAGACGTGATAGTTACCAGTAGTGGTGACAATCATATCGGTGTCTTCTAATAGCCGAGTATTGATGCTATCGCTACCGCCAGTGTTATCACCATTGATGTATGGAGATAGCACTTCGTAGCCATCCATACATGCTTGCATTGCACAGATAGGATCGACTTCTGAGACTCGTACGATCATGCCTTCTTGGCGTAAGCTTTGCGCGGAACCCTTACCAACATCGCCATAACCGATAACCAAAGCGCGTTTGCCCGCCAAAAACATATCGGTACCACGTTTGATGGCATCGTTTAGGCTATGACGGCAGCCGTATTTATTATCATTTTTGGATTTAGTAACTGCATCATTGACGTTAATAGCGGGTACTTTGAGCGTGCCATTTTTGAGCATCTCAACCAAACGGTGCACACCAGTGGTAGTCTCTTCAGAGATACCATGAATGATATCCAGCATTTGCGGATAGTCATTATGTACAAGGGCGGTCAAATCACCACCATCATCTAAGATTAAGTTGGCATCCCAAAGCTGTTCTGATTCTTCTCCGCCAACGTGGATTTGCTGACGCAGGCACCATTCGTACTCTTCTTCAGTCTCGCCTTTCCAAGCGAACACCGGAATACCAGCTGCGGCAATAGCGGCCGCTGCATGATCTTGGGTCGAGAAGATATTACAAGAGGTCCAGCGTACTTCGGCACCAAGCGCGGTAAGCGTCTCGATAAGCACGGCAGTCTGGATGGTCATGTGGATACAACCGGCGATTTTGGCGCCTTTTAACGGCTGATTGGCCTCATAGCGGCGACGCAAACCCATTAGGGCAGGCATCTCAGCTTCGGCAAGGGTAATCTCACGGCGACCATAATCAGCAAGGCTGATGTCAGCGACTTTATAGTCAGTGAAAGTGGGATCGATGGTGTGGACAGATGGGATGTTAGACACTGCGTCCATCATATGCTCCTATTAGTAATAGATGTATGATAAAAAATAAAACGCAGGTGCCGTTGTTCATGCTTTTGATAAAAAGCTACCGAGCCTAACATAAAGAGCTATTAGCATAGTTTTAAAAGTTAAAATTACGAATTAGCTTTTATGGTGCAACACCTCTCGGAGGTCGTTATTGTAATATATGCAATGCAGATTGTCACCATTTGGTGGATATAATTAGTGAACGCTGATGGCAGAAGCTGGCATAAATAAAGGCTATCGAGTGATAGCCTTTATTATTGGTAACTTAAGTTTTAATCAGTTCTAAATAAGCTTAATACCAGTCATAGGTTAGTGAGGTGAAATAACTAGTACCTTCTGTGGCATATTCATTACCGAATTGACTGGCAAGGGTATAGTCCTCATCAGTGATATTATCTATACGTAGATTAGCCCGAAGATTAGGATTGATATAAACACTACTACTCAAGTTGACTAGGGTATAGCTATCTAGCTTGGTTTGATTGGCTACGTCTGAAAACCTATCATCAGTATGCTTAGCTTCAAGACGCAAATCATAGCTAGGTTGCTGATAACCAACATAGATTAAACCACTATTTTTGGGACGGTAGACAAGCTCGTTACCTTTATTAGAACTTCCTGAGGTATTATTCTCTGCTTTTAGGTAATCATAGCCCAAGCCAAAAATGAAAGAATTAACCTGCCAATCTGATGTCAGGCTCAATCCCTTAATTTTTGCTTCAGCAGTGTTAGTATTGCCGCCAATCAAATCTTCAACATCGGTATGATAGCCTGTCAGACGCGACACTTGATTGCCTTTGTTATATTCGACAAACACTTCTGTATTTTTACTGGTTTCAGGCTTCAAATTTGGATTGCTATAGCCGGGATAATATAAATCATTGAAAGTTGGCGCGCGAAATCCCGTAGAGTAGCTAGCACCAATACGCACACCGTCTAACGGAAGAATAGCTGCGCCTATATTGTAAGTGCTTTCATTACCATATTGTGAATTGTCATCTACGCGGTAGTTAGCTTGCAGGTCATAATACGTATCTGCTAATTGATAGCCCACAAAAGCACTTTTTACCTTTCTGTCATCAGGGTTATATGCGGTTTGAACAGGAGGAGTAGTGTCAGGGTAAGGAGGATAGACCAATACGTCTGAGGCATCCAATTTTTGCGATAACCATTCTGCGCCAACGATAACTGTGCCAGGTTGCGCATTGATGCTAGTCTCTAAGCGTGCCTGCTCTTGAGTAGTATCAAACTGGCTACCCTCGTTGTAATCAATGGAGTTAGCATCATAAGAGGTAGATTTATCTATACTTTGACCATAGCTGAGCTTAGTGATCGTTAATGGAGTTTGATACTGAACAAAAGCATTAGCACTGCCATTTTTCTGATCTGAATGAACATCAGGAAAAGCATTTCCTCCTGAATCAAACTCAGTTGTAGAGTCTGAGTATAAACCGCTGACTCCTGCAGTTAATTCGTCAGTGAATCGATGCTTTAAGGCCAAACTTGCGTTAGTAGACTCAAAGCCATCGTCATCATCGTTGTAATCATAAGAGTCAGAGTTGGCAATCGCATTAAAACCATCCGTTTCATTGCGACTGATACCTAAGCTTAATGATGAAGTATTATTTTTGAGCTGACCGGTTATACCCACTTGATAGTGATTATTACTGCCGTAACCAGCTGTGGTAGAAATGTTAGACTGCTCTACGTTATTACCTTTCGTAAAAATTTGAATAACGCCGCCCATAGCGTCTGAGCCGTAGACACTAGAACCTGATGCGCCGTATAGTATTTCAATACGATCTATTTGCTCGGCGGGTAATAGGTTTAATGATGGAGTGCCGGTTGAGATAGAACTATAACGAATGCCATCAATGATAACGAGAACCTGCTTACTATCATAGCCACGCATATAAAAATTGCTAATAGTTCCCATACCGCCGCTTTGCGAGATGTTTATACCAGATTGACTCTTAAGAACATCTACGACCGTTTGACCTTGATAACGCTGTAATTCCTCTTGATTAATCACCCGAGTCTGAGCAATAACGTTGCTGGTCTTAGTTGGCGTACGCGTAGCGGTTACCACGATTTTGTCTAGCTCAACTTCTGGTAATGAGTCATCGCTAACAGGGCTCAAAGTCGTTACAGCGGTAGCACTCATCGTGCATAGGCCAATCGTGCTCAAAATACAAAGTCGTAGGTAAGGGGTAGAAGAAGCTAACAACAGCATAGTGTTTTCCAAAGTTATTAAATCAAAAGAAAGCAGAGAAAAGCGCCAATCACACAAAAATAGTCAAAGATAATATAAGGCAAAGTCAATAAGGTTTAGGGTAGTCATAGCAAAAGTTAGAGCCACTAAAAAAGCCATACCCTTTTAAGGCTTTTATTATTGCTGAATTATAACGGTTTGTAAGCTATTTTAAATGAATAATTATTCAGTATAAGCTGAGTGCTACTCAGCCTAACTATGACGCAGGTAAGCTAAGATAAGTCTTGCTACAAAATGGCAGATTATCTTATTCCATATAAAAATGCAGCTTAGCAAAAATACGTTTTTGCAACTTACAAAATAATTTGCCTAAAAGTAGGTAAAGATAAATAATTTAGTGATAAATAGTTGTTATCATAACGATGGTTTGCAGGCTGTAGTGGTTTAAATATTTATACCAACTCAAATGTCAGGTTACCGAACCCAATAACTAAATGATGAGGTCTGTTTTGTCTATCGCGCGTCACAAAGAATCAGCTACAACACCAATACCGTCTCCCAAAGTTTTCACTATCATTGCGCTTTTGCTAGCGATATTTGTAGGGGTGCTATCGGCGCCTGCATTTGCGGCAGAGCCAAGCGCCTTGGGTGTTGGGAGTAATGGAAGCGAGAACAGTGAAGAGAGCGCTAGATCACCGATACCAGACTCTTTTGGGCGCGACACCCCTAGGCAAACGGTACAAAGCTTTATTAATGCTTTGAGTGAAAACGATTACTTACTGGCGAGTAATTATCTTAATTTATCCAAATCAGACAATCCAACGCCTATCGTTCGCCAATTCAAGCAAGCCTTGGATGCAGGAGGGCGTTTCCAGCCTGATTTGCAAATCAACAATACGCCAGAAGGTAACCTTGCAGATCAACTGCCACCCAATCAAGAAAAAGTCGGTAACATCAGTATTAATGATAAGAATGTTTCACTCATATTAGAGCGTGTCGTCGCTGAAAATGGTAAACAGTATTGGCAGTTCTCTAGTGGCACGTTGAGCTTAGTACCGGATGTTATCGAAAACACTGAGCCAACACTGATATCGCGTTATACCATGGAGAGTTTAGAGGACGAAAAGTTATTTGGCTATCAGTTGGCAGATTTGGTTGCCGCTATCATGCTGGCTTTAGGTAGTTTTTTAATCACTTATATCGCGGTATGGCTCTGCTATCAATTTTTGCGTGTGTTCTATCCACGAGTGCGTGGTGAACCGTTGCCGTTGCCGGATAAGATTATACTACCGCTGTCTGTAGTCATTATGGCGCTAATATTGTCTGAGGTCATGGTCTACTCAGGGGTCTCTGTGACGCTTCGTGAGCCGATCAATCGCTTCACTGATATTGCTTCTTGGTTGGCGGTAACTTGGCTACTGCTGCGTATGGTAGATGTGTTGTTTACCCGCGCCGTTAATTTAAGTTATAAAAAGAACTACATTGAGCGAGTCTCTATCCTGGGACTGATGCGTAAGATAACCAAGGCGCTGCTGCTCATCTTTGCTGTGATTGTCATCTTCGGTAATTTAGGCTTTGATCTAACAACCGGTATTGCCGCTCTAGGTGTCGGTGGTCTTGCCTTGGCACTTGGTGCGCAAAAAACCATTGAAAACTTAGTGGGTAGTGTGGTGGTGGTCGCGGACTCACCAGTACGGATAGGCGATTATTGTAAGTTTGGCACTTATGAAGGAACAGTGATCGATATCGGTATTCGCTCTTCACGGGTGCGCACCCTAAACCGTACTATCGTCACCGTACCTAATGGTGATTTCTCCTCCATGCAGATTGAGAACTTTACCTCGCGTGATATGTTTCATTTTTTGCATAATTTATATATCAAACGCAGTGCTGATATCAACGTGATCTTTGAGATGGTCAATGATTTAGATACGCTACTGAAAGAGCACGAACTGACCAACAAAGAGTGGAATCAGGCTAATATCTTAGAGCTACGTCAAGACTGTTATATTATTCAGCTAAGAGCCTATGTTAATTCCTTCGATGTGATTGAGTTTTATGGTAAACAAGATACTTTGCTAGTCGATATATTGACCAAAGTCAAAGACTACAAAGTGGAGCATGCGCTACCAACGCAGCAGTTACTCGTCAATCAAACTGATCTTGACGATCATTCAGAGTCTGAGACTGCTGATGATGTCGCTCAAGAGCAGCCTGATAATGGGTCAGATGGTGAAATGAAAGCTTCAGCTGCAATGGCTGAGGAGAATAGCGGTTCGCAGCTTACCCAAACATCGGTTCAAGCAGATAATATTGATAGTAGCAAGAAGGATAGTGGCAAGAGTACGGTAAAAGAGAGAAAAGAGGATAAAATGGCTAAAAACAAAGTCAGTAATCCTAATAAGTCTAAGCAAATTACCACGCTGAGGCTAGCCAAGCGCCACTTTAAACGCACTAAAAAGAGCTTCAATATCTCTATCTGGAATCAGCCTTGGAACAAGCATTAATTCTCATCATCACCTATGCACAAAACGGCGATAAAAGAAGCGATTATACCGGCACTTATACCGGCATAGCTTCTTTGTTTCGTAGCCAGCCATAGTGTGCCCATAATAGTAGGCTGGCAGCGCTAAGATAAGGGGACCAAGGCTGCGCTGCTATCTTTAGCTGTTTTGGAGTAGGGCGCTCAGGCAACTCTAACAGCGCCATAGCGGCTACTCGAATCGCTAAGTCATCGACAGCCAAAATATCAGCGCGGCCTAAAGAGAATAACAAATACATCTCAGCGGTCCAGCGTCCTATGCCAACAACCGCGGTCAGAGTATCAATGACCTCGCTATCACTCATCGCTTTTAGAGCAGGGTAATCGATATTATGCTCGAGTAAAGAGCGGACATAGCGGATTTTTTGTCTAGAGAGTCCTTGCGCTCTCAAACGCTCATCATCGGCTTGCATAAGCGCCTTTGGTGATACTAAGTTCGCATCAACCAATCTTTGCCAAATGCTACTAGCGGCAGCCACCGATAGCTGCTGGCCGACTATCGCTCGTAGTAAGGCTGCAAACCCGCCTTCATTACGCCGTAAACTCGGCACGCCTACTTGCTTATAGACAGGCGCAAATCTTGGTTCTATCTCGATAAGGGCTTGGATATGGGTTGTTAGCTCGGCTGCGGTTGTGAAGGTTTGAATACTCATTATATTTTCTCCCAACTATAAAAATAGTCATAAATTAGTGATAAAAAAGGACCGCGTTATGCAGTCCTTTTTTTATAATATTGATAACTATAGTGTTGAAAACTACAATATTGATAACTTATTCACCATCAGCTTTAGGCTTTTTTAGCAGCACTAAAACCGCGCCATTACCGCCATCTTTTGGCGGTGCTGAACAAAAAGCTAGTACTTCTGGTAGCTGACGTAACCAGCCATTGACGCAAGTTTTTAGGATAGCCTCAGAGCCTTTACCATGAACGATTTTTACCATCGTTTCATTATTTCGCTTAGCTTGCACCAATAATTGAGTCATGGCTTCGCGCGCCTCTTCGATGGTGCAGCCGTGGATATCTACTGCGTCATACCAGCGAAGCTTACCTTGCTTAAGCTGAGTAAAGACTTTATTTTGTAGCGTAGGCTGTTTGTAAGATAAGTAAGCTTCGCTCGCTACTGGGTTCAATAGCGCTTGCATATCAGATAAGCCAGTACTTAAATCACCGTCTTCGTTACCTTGCGCTGCAGCCCGTTTCGATAGGGTGGCGGCGTCAGGTTTGCTGGCTTTATTCGCTTTAACCGGCGAGCGCACATTTTTGTCTTCTAATTGATCAACGCCATGCATCGCTTGCATAAACAGTACTTTGTCATCGTCAACATGCTCGCTGTCCATTTGCTTGACCGTTTTTTTGACCTGTTTTTGCGTCGGCAGAGAGACAGGCTCAGTCGGCTTTTGATTTTCGCCTTCAGGGCTATTGGTATCACGGCCTTTACTGAGTTGTCCTTTGAGCTCTTTGAGCTGATCTTGCATTTCTTTTGAAAATAGAGAATTTGCCATAATGAGTATAAATCTGTTTGGTTGATAAGAATGAATAATTAAGCTTTTTTAGCTGCAGTGCTCTCACAGTGCTAGTAGTAGGAATACTTTACGCTTGTGTATCCACGCTCGCAAGTAAGGATTGTAACGCCTGTCCTGGATGATCGGTTTTCATAAACTGCTCACCGATTAAGAAATGCTGAATGCCTTGCCCTAGCATCAGCTCAATATCATCGGCGCTATGAATGCCACTTTCGGTGACGATAAGTGGTTCTACAGTCGCATCATCATTAGCTAGGGTTGCAAGCAAGCTATCCTTCAGCTTTAAGGTGTTTTGTAGGTCCACCGCAAAAGTATTTAGATCGCGGTTATTGATACCATAAATATTATGGATAGAGCGCGGTAATCTTAATGCGCGTTCAAGCTCATCGCTGGTATGAACTTCTATCAGCACATCCATACCCAGCTCAATACTCAGCGCGTGCAGTTCGTAGGCTTGCGCATCGTCAAGGCAAGCCATAATCAACAAAATGCAATCAGCACCAAGCAGATAAGACTCATAAATCTGATAGGTATCGATCATAAAGTCTTTGCGTAACACTGGCAGGCTAGCAGCATTATAAGCTTGCAGTAAGTACTGATCATCGCCCTGAAAATAGTCACGATCGGTCAATACTGATAAACAACTAGCACCGGCTTGCTCGTATTGCTGGGCAAATAAAGCAGGCGAGAAATTATGATTTATAATCCCTTTAGAGGGTGAGGCTTGTTTAATCTCAGCGATAATACCGATATCGGCTGCCCGTAAAGCATTAGCAAAGCCGCGACGAGGCTGCGTGTCTTTTTCAGCTTTAGCTTGTAGATCTACTAGTGAGAGCTGTTTTTTGGCCGCAGCCACCTCTAATTTTTTAGTAGCGACAATGCGCTGTAGTACTGAGGGAATGTCGATATCTGTTGTTGTATTTGCGGTCATGGGAATATCCAAATTCAGAGCGATAGAGTAGTCGTTAGATGACAGCTAAGCATGAGCGGCTAGCTGCTGAGTATAAGCGGCTAATGAATTAAGCTTAGTCAAAGCACTGCCGTTTTGAATCACCTTTTGTGCGCGGCTGACCCCATTAGGATAGTTGCTAGCGAGCCCTGCGGTGTAGATAGCTGCGCCGGCATTAAGGGCTATCATATCACGCGCTTTGAGAACGGATCGATCATGAGTCTCTTCGCCTGATAAGGCAGCTTTGATGAGCTCAAGACTTTGCTTAGGTGAGTCGACATCGAGGCCGATAAGGGTTTGTGATTCGACACCGGCATCTTCTGGCATCATCTCATAGACCGTTATTTCGCCATCTTTGAGCTCAGCAACGGTGGTAGAGGTGGCAAGACTGATTTCATCCAAACCATCTTTGGCACCGACGACCATCACATGCTGAGCGCCTAGGTTTTTCATAACCTTAGCAAGCGGCTCACAAAGCTGGGAGGTAAAGACGCCAATAACCAGATTGGGCACGCCAGCAGGGTTGGTCAAGGGCCCTAAAATATTGAAAATAGTCCGCGCTTTTAAGGCACGGCGCACGGGATTAGCATAACGCATGGCGCTATGATGATTAGGGGCAAATAAGAAGCCAATCCCTTCATTCTCTATACACTTAAGGGCCTGAGCGGGGTCTAGCGCTAAGCTAATACCGGCCTGTTCTAATAAGTCTGAGCTACCAGACTTGGTTGAGACCCCACGGTTGCCATGTTTAGCGACTTGCGCTCCTGCAGCAGCGGCCACTAAGGCAGAGGCGGTGGAGACGTTAAACAAATTCGCGCCATCACCGCCAGTACCAACGATGTCGACCAGATAATCACACCCTTTAGGCTCAATATTAGCCGCTAAGTTGCGCATCGCACTGGCAGCAGCAGTAATCTCGTCGATAGATTCGCCTTTCATCCGCAGGCCAGTCAATATAGCACCCATCAAAGCGTCGTTACATCTACCTTGCATGATGACTAGCATCACCTCACGCATCTCATCAAAGGTTAGATCGATACGCTGTAATATCCGATCTAAAGCGGAGGTCAGTAGTTTATGGACTTGCTCCTCTGAGAGTTGTGTGATCTGCTCTGGCGTATTTTGGGATAGGGGGTTAGTCGTATTTTCGGCGCTCATGATGCCTCGCTTATTATTATGTTTTGCGTTTATTACAGGGTTGATTTTAATCAGTTTTAGCAGTTTCTAATCGTTAACAGACTTTAACCGTCAGCAACCTGTCATTATCGACTGTCACTAACCGACTTGCGGTAATTCATCTGCGTCTAACACCGCTAAATGATGAGTTTGCAAAAAGTTATTTAGTAGCTGGTAGCCAGCCGTGCTTAATATTGATTCTGGGTGAAACTGCACCCCTTCAATCGCAAACTGCTTATGACGCACGCCCATGATCTCCTCAATGCTACCATCAGCGTTTTGTGTCCAAGCGGTGATCTCTAAGCAGTCGGGTAGGCTGGCTTTGTCCACGACTAAAGAATGATAACGAGTAAAGTCAGTAGGGTTAGCCAAATCTTTGAACACCCCTTCATGATTATGATAAACCGAGGACAAACGGCCGTGCATGACCGCACCAGCTTTGACGACTTGTCCGCCAAAGGCTTGACCAATTGCTTGATGTCCCAAACAAATACCTAATATAGGAATCACGCCTTTAAAGGTATCAATCAGCTCAAGGGAAATACCGGCACGATCGGGATCGCAAGGACCAGGACCGATGACAATCAGCTTAGGAGCGAGCGTTTTAACCTGCTCAATTGTGGCCTGATCGTTACGCCAAACGGTGATGTCCTGCTGTAGTTCACCGAAATACTGTACAATGTTGTACGTAAAGCTGTCGTAATTGTCGATCATTAGAATCATTGGCGTTTACTCATGTAGAGGGAGAGTGTTTGGTGCTTGGTTAGTGTTTTGCTATCTTACCACTATTTTTAGCGCTAGCAAGTTTCTAGGGTGTTAATAAGTAAAGGCGGTCAGCAATCAACAATATATATACTTCGTCTAACTTGAAATAGTGTAGGGGCAGTATAGCCAGCTGCACTATTTTAGCTTTTAAAATCTAAAAAGCACCTGTATAGTGCATTTTTGCCTCATTAAGAGGCTTGTCTTAACAATATTAAAAATAATTATACCTAAGGTCGTCTCCTTAACATGATAAATTATCTTGATTTGAGACGGCTTCATGAGCACAGGCACTTTTATTACGACATTGATGACACTTTGGCATAGCAGTTGCACCGTTACTACTGTAGACGGCGGTTTATATAACTGTATAACAGTTGAGCAGCATTGATAAGATGTTGTTAAAATAGCGTCTGATAAATGCCTTATTATATTTAGTGTATAAAGAGGTTTAGGATATAGCGCAGTTTTTCATACAGATATGGCGGTATGTATAGCGACTCTTAGACTAAGCGCCAAATCACAAAAACCATAGCAAATTTTAATAACCAAAACCTGACAACTCTAACGGAGATTATTCATGTCGAATAAATTATTAGATCTTATTGAATCCTCAAATGCTAAGTGGGTGGATTTTCGCTTCACTGATACTCGCGGTAAAGAGCAGCACATCAGCTTCCCAGCGCATAGCGTTGATGAAGAGGTGATGGAAGATGGCAAAATGTTCGATGGCTCCTCCATTGCAGGTTGGAAAGGTATCGAAGCGTCAGATATGATCTTAAGACCTGATCCAGAGACCGCTTTTTTGGACCCTTTCTTTGATGCCGTTACCGTCGTCGTGACTTGCGACATCATCGAGCCGTCAACGCTACAGGGCTATGATCGCGATCCACGCTCTATCGCTCGTCGCGCTGAAGAGTATCTCAAATCTACAGGTATTGGCGATACTGCTTATTTCGGTCCTGAGCCAGAGTTTTTTGTCTTTGACGACGTAAAATGGTCGATTGATATGTCCGGCGTTAGCCATAAAATCACTGCTGAAGAAGCGGCCTGGTCGACCAATGAGTCCTATGAGTGGGGCAATATGGGACACCGTCCGCGTGTTAAGGGTGCGTATTTCCCAGTACCTCCTATCGACAGCTCGCAAGATATGCGTTCAGTCATGTGTGAGCGTATCGAAGAGATCATCGGCGAGGGTAGTGTCGAGGTGCATCATCACGAAGTTGCGCCATGTCAGTCTGAAATAGGCGTCGCGTTTAATACGCTCGTGCGTAAAGCGGATGAAGTCCAACAATTAAAATATGTGGTACATAATGTCGCCCATCAATTTGGCAAGACTGCCACCTTTATGCCAAAGCCGATAGTCGGCGACAATGGCTCTGGTATGCACGTACATATGTCAATCTCAAAAGATGGCGTCAACACCTTCTCAGGTGATGAGTACGCTGGTCTATCTGAGACCGCTCTATATTTTATCGGCGGTATCATTAAGCATGCGCGAGCGTTAAATGCCATTACTAACCCCTCGACCAACAGCTATAGACGTCTAGTACCGCATTATGAAGCCCCGATTAAGCTTGCTTATTCTGCCTCTAATCGCTCAGCGTCTATTCGTATCCCACATGTGAGCAGCCCAAAAGCGGTGCGTGTCGAAGCCCGTTTCCCAGATCCAGCGGCTAATCCTTACTTAACTTTTGCCGCACTGCTGATGGCGGGTCTTGATGGTATCCAAAACAAGATTCATCCAGGCGATGCCGCGGACAAAAACCTATATGACTTGCCGCCAGAAGAAGAAGCGCAAATCCCAACGGTTGCTGAAAACCTAGAAATTGCACTACAAGCTCTACGTGATGATCATGAGTTTTTATTAAAAGGTGATGTGTTCACAGAAGAGATGCTAGAAGCCTTTATTGCGCTAAAAGAAGAGGAAGTGCAGCGCGTCAATGTAACCGTGCATCCGGTTGAATTTGACTTATATTATAGCTGCTAGTCGCTAGCGAATAAACAAAACGAGTTAAGATAAGTAAAACCAGCTAAGTTAATCTTAGCTGGTTTTTTTGTTTATAATTTTCAAAGTAGCTACGGCATCAACTATAAAAATAAAGCATAATAGTAAATATCACTATTATCTTGGCTAACTGACTATGACTCTCAAACTAAAACAATCAGCGATAAGCTTGCTAACGTTTTTCTCAATAATGACGGTTGGAGGCTATACGTTATCAGCAAATGCGGCAGCCATCTATAAAGTCGTCGATGAGCGTACCGGTCAAGTCACCTTTACCGATAGTCCGCAGACGTACGAGCAGCAAGCGGGCAAACAGATTAGCGAAACAGGGATTACTACTGGCAATAGTAGTAACATTAATTCTACTAATATCAATCGTACAAATACTAGCGCCAATGACAACGAGCAAGCAAGTCAGCTGGCAGCAGCACCAAAACCAACTTTACAAGCTGCGGTCAATTATCAGCTGACGATGGTTGAACCTAAGGCCGAGCGCGCTTATCAGCGTCCAGGACAAATCATCACCGTCAATCTACAATTGAGCCCAGCGCTGCAAGCAGGCGATCGCATTAGTATCTATCTAGATGATAAATTGATCTCGCAAGGCGTAACTGCGTCAATCGCCACAATCGATCTCAACCCAGGAGAGCATACGATTCAAGCGATAATAGAAAATAGTGCAGGGCAAGTTATCAATCGTCTTAGTCGTACGGTTTATGTTATTCAAAACACCGCGATATTACAAAAAAAGCGTCAACTTGCACAGCAGTTGCAAGCGTATCAGCGTCTGCCTTGGCAACAAAAACTCCTGCTCAAACTGCGACAAAAAGATAATAGCAATGACAGTACGCAATAAGTCGCTTGGCTAAGGGTTATTTGCAAATTTGATTGGATTATGAGACCGGCTATAATTGAACTGGCTGTTATTGCTGTGCTATTATTCCTAAATAATTTATCGTGGGTTTAATTGATTGGTCATATCATTTTCACAATGTATAACAGGACCAATCTTGCAACTTCCAGCACGATATAAAATAATACTGGTAAAGCGCATGAGCTTGTACTCCGACACTCTCATTTGTGCCTAATCTATTTGTCAGCTAAATACATGATGACAAAATTATCACTTATTGTCGGAGTTGCAGGAGTCTACTATGCCTACTAGCTTTAACTCGACAGCTACCCAAGATAGCTACTCTTCTATATATACTCGGCACTACCAGCCGCGTCACCTTTTAGCCCTGCAAATCATTCAGCAAATACATAAGCTTGAGCTACGACCACAACATATTACTCAAAAGATGGGGTATCTACCCAAACATACGCTACCTGCCTGTGAGCGCTTACGGCATGTGTTGTCGAATCAGTATTTAGGACTTGATGGTAGCTATATCGATGGACGCTTCACAGCGCAGAAGTTTTTAACCAAGCTGTTGTCGGTGGTGGAGATAGCCTATGAGACGGTTGAAGATGACCTCGCTCATATCCAATATCAAATAAGTATTGATGCTGATAATAGAACGAATACTGAGAGTTTACAGAATAAGCGTTCAAGGCTAGAGATAGAGGCTGATTATAGTTAACTTTTATACAAGTTAACCGTACCTATCTCAAAGTCGATACGCTAATAGTAAGGTATCGACTTTAAGATAGATCAGCTATCATATGATTGACCAAAAGTTAATTAATCACTTGATAGCTGACCGTAGGTTCAGTGCTAGGAATGGCACTTGCTATCTTAATTTGATTATTGATAGCAGCTTCAGCTATTGACAGCGAGATTGGCATTGGCGAAGTTAGCACTTGCCCGCGGCAAACATTATCGCTTGGATCTAGTGATTCATACTGCTTGAAGTAATTGACCGCCAGCTCCTGCATGGCGATACTAGCAGCGGCGTCACTGGCATTGACAAAAGCTTCGCGCGCTTGTTCAAGCCAGCGATCCGCCATCCGAAAATGCGGGCTTGAGCTACGAGAGCCATGCTCACAATGGTCGGCGGCGGCCCATACCAAGCTCACTTCACTAAAAGCAAGCTCACGCGGAGCGCTAGCGATACCGCCGCTGTCTTTTAGAGCACTGATATTGGCCCAAAGATCGGGACGCATCAGCGCTGAGGTCTCAGGGATATCTGCGATCAAGCTTAGCTGCAGCTCTTCACCTTTTTGTAATGCTTGTAAGATAGCTTTTGCCTCATCAAAGGCATAATCGCCCGCCGCAGTCGTGCTGTTGATACTGTCTTCGTGATTGGCGTAATTGAGCCAAGCTTGGGCTTTGTAGGCAAAGTACTGTTGGCGCGCGCTCATGCTAGCGAGCTGATAGCTCTTGAGCTGTAGCTGCATACAAGCAATTGCGCGCTGACGGTTGCCTTGATAATTATTTTGAGCTTTGGTTGCGTCAATATGACAGTTGACAGCGGTAGTGGTAGGACTAATGACAACATCTTCGTCAAGCGAAACAGCAGCCTGTACCGTAGAAATTCCAGTCAACCCTAACATTAGCGCAAATGATGAAGATGCTGCTGAAAGTAGGGTAGTCTTTAAAGTGCCCGATTTGTTTGTCATAGTAGTCATAGAGCAGGCCTTAAATTAAAGTAAAAGCTATTATTAAATAGCTTATAAGGTAGAGTTAGGATCTAAACGTGGGTTAGTGCTAGTATCATTACCTTTAAATAAGTCTTCGTCAAATTTAAAGCGTAATCTAAAGTAAGCGCCTTGCTGCGTGGTATCGTCATAAGCAATATCTTCATCTTCAAACCCCATAAAGTTATAGCCTAGCGACAACCAGAGGTTAGTCATTGGGCTATAGCCGACTTCAGCTCCTAGCATATAAGCCATATCATTGGCTTGCTCATTCCAATAAGTGCCGGCTTGTACGCCAATATCCCAGCGCTCAGTTAAATCATACAGACCGCGACCATATAAGGCATGGGCAGTGTTATCACTACTAATGCCTTCTGCACTAAATTCAGTGTATTTACCAGCGTAGCGACCAGACAAGGTGAGCGGGCGGGTCGGATGGTAGTTACCACTCCATGACCAGATAACCGTGTCTTTTTGATAAGTGTCATCGCCGGTATTATTATCGTCTAAACGATACTCAAGCTTGGCTAGCATATCGAGCTGGTTACTATCATAGTCACGATAGGCCGCACCTAACTGAAAGCGATTAATAGTACGATCGCCATCATCATAATCCACTTGTGAGTAAATGTCTTTAGCAAGTAAAGTTATCTCATCAGTATAGCGATAAGCAATACCAGCACTACCGAGCAGAGTATCGCTAGTCTCGCCCCAACGCTTCTCTAAACGTCCTGACACTTTGTAGTCTTCCTGCGCTAAATACTCAGCGCCAATGCCAGCTGCTGTAGCGGTATTTTCTGTATCGCCCTCTAAAGACTCAACCCGCTCAAATAAAGTGCTTAAGGTTAAGCCTTGCTGGACATACCATTTGTTTTTCAGACCGATAGCGGCTTCTGCTTCGCGGGCACTGATCGCATCACGCATACGGTATTCACTATAGACTTTGCCATCTTTCATGTAGTTGGCATCGACCCCAAATACGGTGCGTTGACGCTCCTCAGTGTCGTCTAGACCATAGCTGCCAGAGAGACTATTAATCAGATCGTGACGCGCATATAATCGGCCCAAATTACCGAGTGGCGTCTCACCACCGATAGAGGTAGCATTACGCTCGCTGTTATCGATATCTTGCTCATACTCTGCAAATACTAGCGAGTTATTAAGCTTGGGCAGACGTGCGGTAATACGAGCGCGCGCGGTAGTGCCTTCAATATCTTTATCAGCATCACTAACACCGCTAAGCGCGGATTGATTAATAACGTCATCATTAAAGAGAGTATCATCGGTGACGTCGACCACGTCTGTTGCCTCTTGAATACTGCGTGAGGCCGCTGTCGCATCTTGCTTATAGTAACGTAGACCAATCTCGCCGACGACATTAGTGCTTAGGCGCTGCTCGATACTTGCGAGCACCCCTTGGCGACTAGCGTTGGTTGTCTCATCTTTAGTACGTACGCCCTCTAACTTAAGCGCGGTCTTTTTATCATTGATTAGATGCGCGACCTCAAAGCCAGACTCTTGACGGCCAGCGGTTTGCGGAGAAGCGCCTGTGACAAAACCCTCATCAGTATCATTGTAATAAGCTTTGGCACGGGTGTTTTTCTTATTATCAAAATCAAGCTCTACGCGCAAAGCATCGCCATCAGCGTCGTTACCGTCAAGCTCTGAGGCATTGATTTGATTGCTTGGCTCAAAGTTTGGATTTTCTGCCTTATTCATCGCATATTCAGCGACGAGCTTGAGCTTGTCATTCATCTTGATAACAGTATTGACACTAGCGAGCTGTTCTTTATTTAGCGGATCATCGCTATTGATATAGCTACCACCGATAGCGACTTTTTCGGTGAGTTGCTGCTTGACAGCTACGCCGCCCACTAGATAGTCGTCACCGCCTTCATCGACTTCTACGGTGACACGTAAATAGATAGGATTACCCGCTAAATCTTGGCTAGCGATAGGGGCTTTTAGGAATAAGCTGCGGCTAATAGGATCGATCTCATAATCGGCAAAGCGTGTAAGGGTCTTACGGCTGACGATTAGGCCTGGGTTATTGGCGTCACGAGTGATAACTTCGATAGTTTCAGAGTTCTCTAGTACGGCATCGAAGTTCTCAGCGAGTGGATACGGCCCTGAGATACCGAGTCCGCGAGTCTCATTGACACGCTGGCTAGTGCTAGTCTCAGCTAAGAAAGCAGTCACGCGAGTATTGCTATCTTCATACTGGGCTTTTAGGCCAGTCAAAGTACGATTGTATTGACCAAGCTTGATGCCTTCGTCATTGTCGATCTGAGTCTTGAGATCGCCATACATCGCAAACGAGCGACCTTTATCAACGCGTACATAAAGCTTGCTCGTCGACTGCGCATCAAAACCTTTTGCTGAGCTATCACCATAGACCGGATAGTACTCGCCAGGCTCGATATCACGAAACAGACGCTCGCCTTTTTTGTCGCTGTCATAAGCAAGGGTCAATAGATAATCGCCGCGCACTTTGCCTTTGAGGAACATAGCGGCGCGACCTGAAGCGGTGTAATCATCGTCACCGGCCAAATCGTTTAGCTCTTGTTCAAACGCGCCTTGGGCGTCAGTGATTTGACCACCATCAAAGTCTTTGAGGGAAAGAGCGCCCTCGACGATACCGACAGCGATAAGCGGACGCAATTGCGCGGTAAACTGCAGCGGAATGACTTGTTTGCTACTACCGGTATCGATGACTAGCTCGCCTCTACCAGGTACGCTTGGCGCGATTACTGGGATCAGTAGCTCGCCGCCGTTGACTATGACTTGTGTCCCTGCTTGATCTTTACTACTATCTTGTAAATTAATGCGGCCAATATTGGTATCAAGTGTGATTGAAGTAGAGCCAATATAAGGACGGCCGTTAACATCTTTTAGACTGATGACCACCTGATAGTCGCTGACACCATCGGCTGGCACTAGGTTATCTTGAGTACGGTAATCAATCGCTTGTAGGCTATCTGGCGTGAGCACGTTGATCGTTTGCTCGGAGATAACTTTGCCATTGATGTCAGTTGCGACGCCGCGCAGGGTGTTGCTGCCGCGCTGCAAATCAACTGCATAATAATCAAAAGCGGTCACACTTTGCTTTTCTTGCTCAGCGGTTTTACCGATTTGTTGCTCTGATACGGCTTTACCATTAGCATAAAGCGTAAATAGTGAGCCAAGTGGCGCTTGTACTTGTATCATTTGCTTATAAGTGCTGAGCTGCTGGCCTTCATTTAGGTTAATAAAGGCCACATCATTGGTAGCAACTTCTTTTAGATACTCTTCTAGCTCTTGCTCTACTGGCGGCGCTACCGTAGTCACTGCCATATCGATACGATTGGCTGCTGGAGTAGTCATATCATTGACGATAGCTGAATCACAATTGCTACCTAAATCTAGCTCACCGTTGATATTACAGCCGCTAGCTTCTACGTTATCCTCGTAGGCACGATCATAATCTGGATCTAAAGTCAGCTCCGTTTTTACGGCTTGCTCAAGCGCATTATTTTTTGCACTGATAGACTTACTACGCGCGATAAGCTCAGCGTTTAGACGCTCGGTGCTATCACCCATACCGCCAACGATAGCGAAATCAGCACGATGCAGTTCGCCATATTTTAGGTCCACAAAACGGCTACCAGCATCGCCAGCATTACGATTGCTTTGGGTAACCAGTTCAGTAGCGTTCGGAATGGTAGTGCGATCGACTTTGAGCACGTGAGTCTTGGCACTGACGCCATAAAAGTTATATTTACCTTCAGGATCGGTGACGATAAAGTTACCGTTTTCCATATAGATACGTACGCCAGCGACACCAAGCTCGCCATCTTCTTTTTGTTGAATACCATCACGGTTGATATCGTGATAGACCTTACCGATAATGATACCATCAGTATTCATCACGCCGCGCTCAACCTCAATCTGCCACTGTGCTTCTCTGGAGACTAGGCTTTGACCTTGCTCATTATTGGCTACGGCGATGGCACGGTTGATACCGTCACCGCCCAGTGCGGATGCGCCAATCAACACGCGATAGGTAATCTGCTTACTCTGGTTAGCGGCCAAGCTGCCTAAATTAAGGACTTGGTATTTGCCTTCAGTGCTAAACTCGTTGGTCTGAGTCTGATCAATCTCGACACCGTTGCTGGCCGTGTTTTTGTCAATACGAACGCTATTTGAGACTATATCAAACCCGCGTGGCAGAGCGTCTTTAAGCGCTACATCATAAGCGGTAGAGTTACCATTATTGGTCACTGTAATAATATAGCTGACATAATCACCCAGCTCGGCGCTCTTAACCTCACTCTGTTTTGTGACGACTAAGGTTGGGTTGTCATCAATGATATCGATTTGAGTGGTTAAATCATCGATACGAATAGTAAAGTCGTCATCGCTCGGTAGTTGCTCAGCACCAGTGCCAACAGAAGGGGCGATACACGCATCTAAGCTGGCCGTTAGAGTATCATTTGCCAAGGTCTGAATGATCTGATCATTGATAGCATTGGCGTTATTTTGGGTTGGCGCGGATAGCTGATATTTGCCAGTACTGTTACCGGTTTCAATAGCTTTTAAAGAGTATTTATCACCTGTTAGTGAAGAGGTAACCGTGACCCAGGCTTGATCAGGCTTGTCTAGCTGCACATTACACTGCGCGTAGCTGGCTTCGAGATAGACGTTTTCATCGAGCTGTGAAGTTGTTTTATTATCATCAAATTGAGGAGTGGTAAAGTTAATCTCAGGCTCAACGATGATCAGTTTGTCATTAGCACTAGCAGAGACTACTGAGGCGTCCTCCAATACCACTGCGCCAAGCTTGATGCTAGCAGTGTCACCACTCTTGCCACTCGGGTCTGACAATGCTTGAACGATAAGCTGAATACTTTCGCTTTGACCAAGCTTAATCTGCGTAGTTAAGTTATCGAAGATGACTTCGCTATCTTCGCCATCAATGACGCCGTTGTTATTTAAGTCTCGATAGACTCTAATGTTCGATAATGAGGGAGCAACATCGAGGGTTAGCTCAACCGTTTGATTGCTGTAGCTGGTATTGGTAAGGACATTAACCCAATTGACAACGCTATTTGGCTCAACCGTTTGTATAGGCTGATTCGATAAGCTAATACCGTATTCAGGAAGAGCTGAGGCTTTTACTTGCACTTGGTTTGAGGTGCTAGATATCACAACGCCAGTTTGACTATTGACGTTATAGCTGGCGTTAGCGATATTATTGATAACTTGTAGATTCGGGTTTATATCATCGGCTGCGATGACGATATTTGATTGCATAAGCAACATAGCAAGCGACAGCGTAGATATCTTAGCTGTGCAACGCTTGATGGGTTTAGACGTATTGATTACATGAGATGTCATAATAAGTCGCTTATTCAATAAAACATAAAAGGTGGGGTAGTAACGCTCTAGCTTGGCTAATGAACTATGGTTCGCTCAAGCTAGAGCGTTGGTCTATAAGCAGCATTTACTGCTTATAGATTTTGTAGATATAAAATAATGGTAATGATCTTAAGGATTAACCTTGATAGCGAACGTCATGTTACCTGAGGCACCAGCGGCTAGAGAACCTAGGTTAGTTGTGACCGCTTCAGTAGTAGCATTACCTGAATTAGCTATCGTTACGGTAGTAGCGCCACCGTTTGAAGAAGATGCCGTACTAGGCTGATAGGTCGATTTTGGCTTCCACTGACTGGTCAAATCCGATAGCACTACGTTGTTTATGGCAGTACCACTAGTAGAGGTAAAAGTATTGTTCGCGGTGATTTTGTAGTAAATACAATCGCCAGGCTTAGCAGTACGACTCAGCGTATTATTAGCGCCTAAAACGCCTTCATAACTACTAATAGTGCCACTACAGTTCTCTTGCAGGGCAACTTGTTTAAGTAGCGTTAGACCTTTGACATTAGTTATGTCAGTGAAGGACGGGATAGTAGGAGCATTCGTACCACCAGCAGTTAATTTAACAACAGTATTCTCTGAGCTACCAATGACAGCAGCAGTAGAACTCATGTTGTATCTGACCTCTAGCTTACCGCCTTTAGGTATGCCACCAGGGAATTGTGAACTGTTAATAGTATAAACGTTATCATTTCTTGTAGGAGTTACCGCGATTGGCTGACCAGCTGTACCACCTGGTGGGGTATAAACCAAGAAGAACTGGTTAAGAACAGGGTCAACTGCAGCGTTCGTACCATCAGTAATTGTAAGTGTTAAGGGGTTATTAGCATCGCCTTCAACATCCTGACCAAGGTTAGTGATGGTAGCAACGTGCGTTACTTGACCATCAGTATTAGTAGTAGAAGTAGAAGTAGTCGGTGCAATCTCTCTAATAGTTGCAGACGCGAGCGTTAGATTACGATTGGTAAAGCTAATTTTCGTCGTTGTGTCTTCACCAGGTGTGCCAGCGCCTTCACCAGGTACTTTGGTGACGTTATTACCAGGGATACTGTCATCTGTACTGTCAACAATATCAAAGTCAGTCGAAGTAGGAATATCAGTATTGAATTTGTCGTAGACTGTTGCTTGGTTAGTCACCGAACTATTAGCAGTATTAAATGTGTCTTTGTTAACATTAGTCTTGAAACTAATTACTTGATTTGCACCAACTGCTAGACTAGGCACTAATACTTCGATAACCTGACGACCACCTTCATTACCTATAGCTCTAACGTTTGCACCTGTCGCAGTAACGTTACCATTTAACGTAATACCTAAAGGAAGTACGTCTCTGACGATAAAGTTAGTCGCTGTATCACTATAGTCTGTAGTAGCGTTAGTCACTTTGATGCTGTAATCGATAGTAGGATTAGCCGCAGTTAAATCGAGAGTAGTACATGCCGTATTAGAAGGTCCACAAGTGGCTGTTTTTTCGATCTTGAATACTGGAAGTTTGACTATGGTTTGGTTTTCATTTATTAGTGTACGGGCTTGAGAATTGAAATTACTAGTAGCCTGCAGGGTACCAACGCCTTTATTGTTACCGACTGCTGAAGTAGGAGTCGTAGCTGCATGAGTAATAATAGCTTTAAAGCCTGGTGGTAACTGGATAGTACCGCCATTAGTCAATGTACCAGATACAGGCTGGTTGGTAGCTAAATCAGCAGCAACTGCTGGAGTAGTACCATCAGGCTTAACGATAGCATAAGTAATAGTACCAACACCAAGTGGATAATTTGGAGCGGCAGTTACAAGTGAAGAATCAGTATCGGTTGCTCTAACAGTATAAGTATCGTTGACGTTACCTGTGTTCGTAAGCGCATGAGTAAAGGGGGTAGTACCGCCTGGAGTCGCTTTTTGATTTACGGCTATATCATCATTTGAAGTACCATCAGCAACGGTTGATACTAAAGCAAAGTTAGAAGTTTCACTAACATTGACAGTGACTGTATTAGACTTTACCTGTGGCTGAGGGACAGTTCCAACACTGTAATTAGCAGTGGCTTGGTTATTAATGGGTGCAGCAGCAGCACTTACAGCAGTAGCTTCAGCCGCATTAGCACCAGTAGATAAACCCATTACCGCGGCGACACCGACGGTAAGCAGGCTATAGTTAAAAGTGTTTGATTTCATGTATTGCTCCAAAGATAAACAGTTAGGTTGAGGGTAAATAAGAAGATCGGTGAGAGGTTAGGGACTAGTTAACGATAGTGTTCATTGCTACAGCCGCTGACTTATTGGCTGGTAAAAGCTTAATATTCCAGCGTAAGCTGCGGTATTCAGAATAAGGAATCTTGACCATCTTGCCATCAACCTTACGCATGAGAGGCATATCGGCGAAGTTTTTGCCATCTATACTCGCCTGAGCACTAGCAGGAGTAGCCTCACCGTTAAATGCCATGTTGGCAGGAATAGGTAACACCACTTCTAAGTCTTGGATATCTTGATTGATGGTATTAGAGTAAGTGGCCTTGTACTGCACGACTGTGCCAGCAGGAGCAGTGTTGACTGGCATGTAAGACACCTTGCCCTCAGCATTGGTCACGACTTTGTTGGCAGACAGCTGCATCTTTAGCGCATCTTCCGCATGAGCAAAGCTCATCAAACTAACAGAAGCTAAAGTGGCGATTAGTGCCTTACGTAGAGTAGTGGTATATTTCATAAAGGTATCCTTGCTTAGATCATGATCGTTAATAACAGTTATGTTTTTATTTCGGTCTTAGCTTGTCTCGATCTTTATCACTGATCTATTATTTAAGACCCTTGAAAGTTATCTGAGATAGCTACTTATATTTATAAAAGCAATATTCATGCCAATTTTAAGAAATAATTGCAATAACACTAACGAAGATGAGATGTTAATTACATGGTGCATTTTTACAGAGAAAAGCTAGATAAACATCTAAAAAGCGATAGATGGTATTAAAAATCTGCTAAATGGTTAACCTGCGAAGATATAAAACAGTTGTCGAATCAAGGACATAGAGAGGTCACTCAAGCCACAAGAGCTGTGGCCTGAGTAATGATGAGGTAACGAGCGATAAGAGTGAGCTAGGGAGTACTGCCGTTGGTAGTACCGTACTTAGTATTAAAATAAAAATTACGACTTGCTCTTGGGTTTAAGGTAAGCCCTTTGGTAATAACTGAACCGTTTTGTCCTATAGCGACACTGTTTGTAGCATAGTCAGAATCATTAAACGTGGGCCCAATCAAGAATGAGGTAACTAAAGCACCATCTTCCTTGGTTTGTAGCTTATCGCGCATCACAAAGTTGTTCACAGGAAGGTTTGCACGATTGGTTGCTGTGATTCTGTAAGCAATACATTGACCAGGAATAAGATTACTTCCATTAATACCACTTTCGCTAAAACCAACTCTTGGGTCTGTGTTTCCTGAGGTGTTGATATTGGAAGCAGAGTAGTTGAGTGTTGCAGGGCAATTATTGACGTACTGAGCTTTTCTGAGCACTATTGCTGCATTTGCGGCAATTACTCTGCCAAAGTTATTATCTGGGTAATTGTATTTGGTTGTTGAAAACCCTGTATTTATGTTCTCGCTAGTTGTTCTTATAGGGAAAGTAGTGTTTGTACTACTTTCTATTAGACATATATTGGTATTATTGTTGAAGGTAGAAATAGGCACACTAAATCGATATTGGCCAATAGTAGTACCGTTACTTACAACAGATTGCGTACCATAGTTGGTAGATGTATTGGCACAGTTAGTTAGTCTAATACTGCTACCACTAATACCTGACTCCTGAGGAGAGTTGAAGACGCCATTAAAATAGTTAGGTTTATTAAAGTAGGTTCCACTATTTATATTGGCATTGTTCGCATCAGCTTGAGTATTAGTGATGCCTCCGTTATCGTTAAATACAGTGCCAGAGAAATAATATTGCGGAACGTAGCAGTAGTTGTCTAGACTAAGAAAAACTTCCTGATTTGTTGGGTTACCAAAAATTCGATAATTTGCATTGGTATAACGAATTTTTACTGACTTGACAGGTTCTGAAAATTTTACGGAGCCTTGACAATTTGTGCTTAAAGAACTTGCAGGACAGTTAGCAGTATTATTAACAGCATATAACCCTACTCCAGTCGTATTCGGTCTACTATCATCAAAAGAGCGAATATTCGAACCAGCTACTGCTTGATAATTACCATTAATAGTACTTCCACTTGAAGTAACTCCCGTAAACAGGACGTAATCATCAAAAATATTGCTATTACTACTGTTTGCAAAGTCGATATCAAAAGCACTAAGTGCCACATTAGTCAAGAAAATAGGTTGTTCTGTAATACTGTTACGAAAGTCAAGATCAATTGAAGTAACGGAGGTCATAGAAGGAAAATCACGGAATACATTGAACACACCCTTGCTGCTTACCGTTCTTGCAGTAAAAGAGCTGTTACCTGTAGGGGGACCGTTACTCTCTGTTATATCTATTTTGATCTGCAAGGGAATACTACCTGAGTCATTTCCTGCAATATCAACGTAATTTGATGTGTTGACTGCTGTTGCTAAGTTTGTGTAATCAGGATTCGTCAGACTACCTTGAGAAAAGTTGCTATCACAAACTGCCCCTGGATTATCTTCTATAGCAAAAGCCGATCCACTACTCAAAAAAAACAGTAATAAGCCTGTCATAATCAACATTTGTTGCAAATACCTACGATATAAAGAAATATCGGTAGCTTCGAAAAACTTTTGAGACTGACGCATTTTGTCACCTTAGATATATGTATTTATTCGATTTTTTTACGTAGGTAGTACTGCTTTGACAGGCTAATTTCATTAAAAACTAGGATTCGATTAATTTTTATAACAAGCGTTAAACACTTAGATAAACGGTAGTAATCAATAGACAGAATGAAATGTTAATGAAATTATGTTTGCTATCTTATCGCTTATACCTAATCTATATATAGATAGATTTCTACAACTTTTCGATGAACGGTTAAATAAGCCGATATAGCAATTATGCAAATAATGCTTAATATAATTTTTGCAATAAATATGCCAAGAATATAGATACTGTGTAAGAAATGAGCTTCCATAGCAAAGGAAAGCCCGTAAACAGAAGGATTAGTGTTTTAAATATATAAAATACAAAGCTCAGTTTTAATAAAAAAGGTAAATTTCTTTGATAACTTTTTGTTATGTCATCAAGAAGGTGTTCTTACCAATATTTGTCATAGCAAAGATACATAGAGTCAGTTTGGTCAGAATTTTTATTTGTTCGGTTATTATAGGAGCTCAAAATTGTCAGATCTATTGACTGAACAACAATAAAATAACAAACTTATGTTCTTAATATTGGTAATTAAGCGGTAGAGAGATAGTAGAAGGAAGAGATTTATCATCTAGTATAGCTAGCTCTGAAAGCGCTATTTTTCTAAAAAATGCTTAGCGTATAGGTATTTACCAATAGCCATAAACATTTCGCATATAAGCGCCTATAATAGAGGTCAGTGATTGTTTGTAAACTGACTTTAAGGTTGTGATGTCTTATTAAAAGAATCGACAAAGTCACTCTCATGCCAACCTCGCATTTAAACTCAATTCAGTAGACAGTATCCCTAAGCAGCACAAGGAAGTTGCAAAATTGTCTGTTTCTTCATTATTTTAATGAATAACGGTTATACATAAAGTAATATAGAAGCCTTAATTAAAGGCTTTAACATTGCTTTATATAACTCATAAATCTCACCCTTGCTTTTAAGGGAAATAACCTATCCTGTAGCAAACAGGAACTACTCATAAAAAGGACAAGTAAAGATGAATTATTACAAGGATGCCGATAGCACCGAAACACAGGAATGGCTAGATGCTTTTGAATCGGTGATTAAGCATGCCGATAAGGATCGTGCCCAGTTTTTATTAAAAGCGCTCTACAACATGTCGGTACAAGAAGGCTTACCGTTCAACCGTTTGGATACCGCTTATATCAATAGCATCGCTGTTGAAGATGAGCCGATGTATCCAGGAGATTTGGGCATAGAGCGCAAGATTCGGGCGCTGATTCGCTACAATGCGCTAGCTATGGTTATGCGCGCTAATAAGAACGACGACGATTTGGGCGGTCACTTAGCGACATTCGCTTCTAGTGCCACGCTTTATGAAACGGGTTTTAATCACTTTTTCCGCGCCGCAAGCGATCACTTCGGTGGCGATATGATCTATTATCAAGGTCACTCCGCGCCTGGTATTTATGCTCGCTCTTACTTAGAGGGTCGTCTGAATGAGGAGCAATTAGAGAATTTTCGCCGTGAAGTCGGCGGCAAAGGTTTGTCGAGCTACCCGCATCCTTATTTGATGCCAGATTATTGGCAGTTCCCAACGGTTTCTATGGGTCTTGGCCCTATTATGTCCATTTATCATGCGCACGTGCATCGTTATATGGAAAACCGCGGCTTGCTTGAGTCGGAAGGCCGCAAGATTTGGACCTTCTTAGGTGATGGCGAGACAGATGAGCCTGAAAGCTTAGGTGCCATCTCGCTTGCTGGCCGTGAAAAGCTTGATAACCTCATTTGGGTGGTCAACTGTAACCTGCAGCGTCTCGATGGTCCAGTACGCGGTAACGGCAAAATCATTCAAGAGTTAGAGTCGGTGTTTCGCGGTGCAGGTTGGCACGTTATCAAGGTGATCTGGGGTGGCCAGTGGGATAATCTACTCGATAAAGATGATACTGGTGTGCTCAAGCACCGTATGGAAGAAGCGGTTGATGGTGAATATCAGTTATATGAAGCCCGTGATCCAAGCTTCGTGCGTAAAGAGTTTTTTGGGAAATATCCTGAGCTTGAGGAAATGGCGAATGAGCTATCAGATCAGGATATCTCACGTCTCAATCGCGGTGGCCATGATCCAGTAAAAGTCTATGCCGCCTTTAGTGAAGCGATGAAGACCAAAGGCCAGCCAACCGTGGTATTAGTCAAGACAGTCAAAGGCTACGGTCTATCTACTCAAGCACAAGCGGTAAACAAATCGCATCAGATCAAAAAGCTCGATCATGAGTCGTTGATGTATTTCCGCGATCGTTTTGATCTACCCTTTACTGATGAGCAATTAGAGACGCTGCCTTTTTATCGCCCAGAAGAAGACTCTGCTGAGATGAAGTATCTAAAAGGTCGCCGTGAAGCGTTAGGCGGGCATCTACCTAATCGGCGTAGTGGTCACATACCTCTCAATATCCCTGATTTGTCGATGTTTGATCGCGTGCTTAAGGGCAGTAAAGGCAAAGAGCAATCAACGACGATGGTGTTTGTACGTTTGCTATCGGCTATGCTCAAAAACAAAGATATCCAAGACCGCGTCGTGCCTATCGTTCCTGATGAAGCGCGTACTTTTGGTTTAGAGGGTATGTTCCGTCAGTTGGGGATCTATTCTGCTTCTGGACAAAAATATACGCCAGAAGATAGCGAAGCGCTAATGGGCTATAAAGAAGCTATCGATGGCCATATGCTAGAGGAAGGCATCAACGAAGCGGGGGCGATGAGTACTTGGATTGCGCTAGCGACCAGCTATTCAGTCAATGCTCTGCCGATGATTCCGCTTTATATTTACTATTCGATGTTTGGTTTTCAGCGTGTCGGCGATCTTGCTTGGGCGGCAGGCGACTGTCAAGCACAAGGCTTCTTATTAGGCGCAACCGCTGGTCGTACCACTCTAAACGGCGAGGGCTTACAGCATCAAGATGGCCATTCACAAATTTTGTTCGGCGTAGTGCCTAACTGCGTGACCTATGATCCTTGCTTTGGTTATGAGCTAGCCGTCATCATGCATGATGGTCTGCGCCGGATGTATGGTGAGGGCGAGCGCGTTTATTATTACTTGACGCTAATGAATGAGAACTACGACCAACCTGCTATGCCAGAAGGTGTGGAAGAGGGTATTAAGCGCGGAATGTACTTGCTCGAAGACAATGGTTCAAGCCAAGTGCAGCTACTCGGCTCGGGGGTAATCTTGCGTGAAGTACAAAAAGCGGCGCAGATTCTCAACGATGAGTTCAATATCACCGCTAACGTCTGGAGCGTGACGAGCTTCAATGAGCTGACTCGTGATGGCATGGCCTGTGATGACTACAATCGCTTGCATCCTATGGATGATGAAGTCGTGCCTTGGGTTACAGAGCTGCTTGCACCGCACGAGGGCATCGTGGTAGCCGCAACCGATTATATGCGTAACTACTCAGAGCAGATTCGCGCTTGGCTGCCTGACAACCGTCCTTATACCACACTAGGTACGGACGGCTATGGTCGCTCAGATACTCGCGAGCAGCTGCGTAGCTTCTTCCACGTAGATGCCGCTCATATCGTCGTTGCCACGCTTAAGCGCTTGGCAGATGAAGGTGAAGTAGAGATGCGCTTAGTCAAAGATGCTATTTCGAGCTTCGGTATCGAGGTCGATCAGCCGCCCGCTTGGCAGACTCAGCCTCACTATGATCATTTCCCAGATGCTCCTGCACCTGATAACGTCAATCCAAATCCTGTTCCTGATTTTGTCGGTGAAGATGATGATGAAATCTCTAGCGAAGGTCGCGCCGAAGATCAAGCCGACGCCAAATTGCTAAACGATGATGACATCAAAGAATAGCCCACAACTACGTGACGAGATAATAAGGAGAAACTAGGATGGATATTAAAGCCCCCGATTTAGGTGTCGAGAGCGCCGAAGTCAGTGAGATCATGGTAGCAGTCGGTGATGTCATTGCTAAAGACGACAATATTATTTTATTAGAGTCTGATAAAGCCTCATTTGAAGTGCCTAGCTCTGCTGCTGGTAAAGTGAGCAAAATCAGCGTTGAGGTTGGTGATCAAGTCAGTGAAGGGATGGTGCTCATTGAGGTCGATAGTGACGTTGATAGTGAAGCAGCTGATGAGTCTAGTGACAGCTCTAAAAATGAGCAAAAACAGTCTGAAACCGATACAGAAGATAGTAAATCTACAGAAGCTGAAGATGCAAAGAATGAGCAAGTACCGCAGACAAAAGATAATGCTGATTCTTCTAAGACTCAGAAGAATACCGGCAGCGCGACGACTCACGCTTTGCCAGACTTAGGCGTTGAAGAAGCGCAAGTGGCAGAGATTATGGTTAGCGTGGGCGATATGGTCGAGGCTAACGATTCTATTTTACTTATTGAGTCTGATAAAGCTTCTGTCGAAGTACCCGCGCCAGAATCTGGCAAAGTTGAGAAAATTCTTGTGCAAGCGGGTGATATGGTCGCCAATGGCCAAGACTTTATCGTTATTATCGGTAGTAACGCTGATACGTCTGATAGTTCGGCCGCGGATGATAAAGCATTTGAGTCTGAGGACTCCAAACCACAGCAGTCAGCAGATAAGTCCGAGCAAGCGACTAATGAACCCAAGCAAGCAGCATCGCCATCGAAAGATGATGCCGCTACTGATAGTAAGGCTGCTCCAAAAAGCGCAAGCAACAAGCTGACCGAAGCGCAAGTGAATGAGAAGCTTACTGAGGTTTATGCTGGTCCCGCGGTACGTAAGCTTGCGCGTCAACTAGGCGTAGATATTACGCAAGTATCAGGCTCAGCGCTCAATGATCGTATCTTAAAAGAGGATCTATTTGCGCATGTTAAGAGTAGTTTAACCGCGCAAAAAGCTGCGACTACTAGCGGCAGCGTAGAGCGTGGCAGTTTACCAAGCTTGCCAGATATGAGTAATAAAGAGATTTGGGGTGAGACAACAATAGAAGACTTAAGTCGCCTACAAAAAGTCTCGATTCCGCAGCTCAATTATAATACTTACTTGCCGCAAGTGACGCAGTTTGATTTGTCTGATATTACTGAGACCGAAAAATTACGTAGCGAGCTAAAAGGCGGGATGAAAGCAGAAGGTATCGGTTTTACGATTTTAGCCTTTATTGTCAAAGCCACGGCTTATGCTTTGACGCAGCACCCGCGTTTTAATAGCCATTTGAGCGATGATAATACGCAGATTATCTTACGTAAAACGGTCAATATGGGTATTGCGGTGGCAACCGATGACGGTCTTATTGTGCCGGTGATAAAAAACGTGCAGGACAAAGGCCTCAAACAGATTGCTATCGAGATCGGTGAGCTGGCAGGTAAGGCTCGCGATAAAAAGCTCAGCACTAAAGACCTGCAAGGGGCGAGCTTTACCATCTCAAGCCAAGGTAACTTGGGCGGTACGGCGTTTACGCCACTGGTAAACTGGCCACAAGTCGGTATTTTAGGTGTCTCTGAGGCGAGTATGCAGCCGCGCTGGAATGAGAGTAAGCAAACTTTTGAGCCGCGTCTGATGCTACCATTATCTTTGTCCTATGATCACCGGGTGATTAATGGCGCTGATGCTGCGGTATTTACTCGTTATATCACGACTTTGCTAGCGGATCCGCGCCGTATTTTATTATAGATAAACGCTAACGAACATTCGTAGTTATGATTAGAAGATCGTCTCAGGACGGTCTTTTTTTATAGCTAATTATTCAATACCCTCGGGGTTGTTAGCTATGACAAACACTAGTTACTTACTATTTTTCTCAATCATTAGCTACGAAAAAGCCAGCATTTAGCCGGCTTTTTGATGTTTTATTAGATCGTGTTTTGCTTTATATTAGAAGCTTTTTACGAAAGCAACGCCATAAACCCAAGGGCTGATGTCTACTGAGCCAATATCGCCGCCATTTAATTTTACATCAGGCTCGATATCCATATAGCGCGCATCGATACGGAAGGCTTCAGTTGGCGTGAATGGAATATCAACACCAATATGACCGGCGACCCCAACGCTGTCATCGATATCTAAGTCGTTACCGTTACCTAGATAAATTCTTTCTTTAAAGAAAGTGGTGTAGTTTACCCCAACGCCAACGAAAGGTTTGACATTCATAGGCAGGTTATAGTCATCGAAGTGATACTGCAGCGATAGCGTAGGCGGTAGATGCTGAGTTTTTGCATCGACCTTATCGCCATTGGCGTCGGTTAAAGTAATGTCGTGATGAAACGGAATAGCAGCTAGCAGCTCAATACCGACATTATTAGCGACAAAATACTCGCCACTCACGGTTGGGCGAATATCATCATCAACTTCTACAGAAAAAGCACCGTCGGCTAAGGTACCGTTATCGCTTTTTGGGTCAACCATGTGAGCGCCAGCGGCAACTGTCCAAGTACCTGCAGGTACAGCAAAAGCAGAAGTCATAGTGAGGGCAGTAGCAGCAGCTAAAACTAGGGATTGTAGTTTCATCATTTGATCCTTGAGGTAATAAATGATTATCAGCGTATTACTGGTGAGGGATGACACCAGTTCTGATATCCTATGTTACAGTGATAAGATAAAGTATTTATCTTGTATTTATTATAATATAAAAACCCTACAAAGAGTAGTGGATTAAAACAATCTAGCAATATATTAAGGCCTAGAGATAGGTTCTCAAAGGATTTATACGGTTATTGAAGATAAAAAGATAATAAAAATAAAGAGGTAATGAGAATAGAAAAATAACGAAGTTCAAGAGATTGAGATAAAGTGTTGATAGAGGTTTTGAGATAAGGAGAAACCGATGACAGGCTATTGTAGTAATTCGCCGCTTCGTTGTAGCAAAGCGATGTCAATGACGATCTTAAATGAGACGAGTAATAGCTGCCCTCAATGCGGTCTAGCATTAATCTCTGATAGTAGCAATAGCAGCTCACTTATAGAACAGCGCGCTCTACAATTAGGTTTAGTGGTTGTTATCATATTGCTGCTAACACTCATTTATAGCTATTATGAGCTCTTGATCTAAGCCGATTTTCTTGGTTAATCTTATGGATTCGTTATTCTATATCAGCTTTCGTAAGCTTTCGGATCTTCTCGATTAGTTTTGACGATCTTCTAAGCTCACAACTTTTAATCAAAACTGTCGCTATTTTCTATGAGTTTTGTTTTGTTAAATATCAGCTGAGCGCTTAGAGTGGTAAACTTTATAATTCGTAATTTCTCTTCTTTATTCAACTATCGCTCTTGTTAAAAGGATCAGCATGGCCTTTCATCCCATTCGGCAATTACGTCATTTCGTTTACAATGTTTTGCAAAATGATGAACATGACACGCTATTTAGCCGTAGTGTTGATTACTTTCTGATTTTCTTAATCATGGCCAATGTCACAGCAGTGATTGCTGAGTCTGTTGATCAATGGTATTACCCTTATCAAGAGTATTTTACTTTATTTGAAAATTTCTCAATTGTGGTGTTTTCGATAGAGTATTTATTGCGTTTATGGAGCGTAGCCGAGGCCAAACCTGATAATACGACTTGGCGTCAACGTTGGGAGTGGCTAAAAAGCCCTTCTGCTTTAGTCGATTTGGTTGCGATTGCGCCGGCTTTCTTAAACTTTTTTGTCACTATCGATCTGCGCTTCCTAAGAATACTGCGCTTGTTCCGTATTTTGAAGCTCACTCGCTATTTTGCCTCAATGCGTATCTTACTGGTAGTCATCAGTAAGGAAAAAGGCTCGTTCCAAGCGGTCATCTTTATCTTAATCATTATGATAGTGACGGCGTCAAGTGGTATCTATTTGGTTGAGAATCACGCGCAGCCAGAGGAGTTTGAGTCGATACCCAAAGCCATGTGGTGGGCGGTTGTGACTTTAACGACGGTTGGCTACGGGGATGTGACGCCGATTACCAACGCCGGTAAAATACTAGGCGCTATCATCACTATTTTGGGGGTAGGCTTGGCGGCGCTACCGGCAGGTATCTTGGCGACAGGTCTTGCTAATGAGCTGGCTCAGCGCCGTGATGAGCTAGAACAAGACTTTCGTGAGCAGTTGATTGAGAGTGATTTTGATCTGGTACAAAATCAGACGATGATCGACAAAATTCGCCGCGAGCTAGGTCTTGATAGAGAGCAAGCGCAGGATATTGTTCTACAAGTATTGCGTGAGCAGGAGCTTGAGCGCCGCGAAAAAGAAGTCTCTAAAGCAAAAAACTTCTGCCCTCACTGCGGCGAGTCATTACGCTAACGGTTATCTTCTGGGTATCTAAAGGCTAGTTGTCGTTGGCTGCGCTATCGGTAGCGCACGGGCCAGTTCGTGGGCAACTTGCTGCGCCAATTTTTCGATATTTTCAGCTTTTAGAGGCAGCTGTTGGACCGTTAGATACCAGTCGTCAACCTCGCGGCGCAAGTTTGCGACCCAAAGTCCGTAGCAGTCACGCGGCAAGTGTTTTAGATCGACGGTAAAAGCTCGGTTGTATTCGTCGTCACTTAAATGCACCTCACCTGCTTCTACGCCTGCAAGCGGTTGTTCATTGTAGGAATGGGCAATCATAGCCACGTGGCGAATATGAGCGGGAATGTGATCTAAATATAAGCGGATTTGTTCTTGATCTAATGGCGCATGATAGAGGGCTTGCTCACCGCGATCTTTGCCATTTAAGCTATCGCCTTGATGCCGCACTGACTCCGCTTTATCGCGCAGCTGCTTGAACCAAACGATGTCATCTATGACACAATTATCATCATAGAGCACGCAGGCGATATCGACATCGATAGCTTTGTCATTTTGTTTGAGCCGTTTTTTCAGTCCGGTCGCTTTTGGCGGAGTGAATTGATAATTCATCGCAAAAAACAATCTATCCGTAGCGAAACCAAGAGCGCTTAAGCTCTCTGATAAAGGCAGTGATGGGGTAGAGGCTGACATAAATTTCCTTCAATAACGGCCGTTTAAGATTATATTTTTAGCTGGTTAGGCTTGCTCTAATAGGCTGAGCTTAATAGCTTATAGCGGATTATGAGTTTTTCCTAACACTACTTGATGTAGAAGGTCAGGTTTGGCAGCCAGTAATCCATCACCGAAACCGCGCAGCCACCAGACCAATTGTGAAGTCATATTGACGGTAGCTTTTACGCTCAAAGTATCGTCATCATTGATAGTAACGGTTTGATCCTCACTCAGCTGGCTCTCCGTCAAGCTTTTACCCGCCCGCCTAGTAAAGGTTAGCTCAACAGCGGTATTTTTGCCATGATCGGGTAACTGACTGAGCAGAGGATGGCTAAAGCCCATGCCGCCAGCATCTAGATAGCTATCCAATAAGAAGTCTTCAGGTGTTATGGCACTTGTCTCTAGGATCTCAACGCTAGCAAAACGATGCAGGGCAAAGGTACGAATAATGAGCTCGGGATCATCCGTGCGCGTTGCCAGTAGATAGATAATCACCCCGCGCTGAATAATGGCGATAGGGTTTAGGATGTATTCGCTGGCCTCATTTTTATTGCTACGAGTATAACGAGCTTTGATTTGTTGTTGATAAAATAGCGCGTGATAGATGTTATCTTTACTTTCTATATCGATAGGCGGCGCGATTAGCGGCTGAGTAGCCGGCTCAATACGGACTCGATCGATCCAAGAGTGGGTGACTTTACTATTTTTGAGCTGTCGCCGTGCTAAATCAAACCAAGGAAACAGCTCATCTAAGATAGCAGGCGGTAGCAGCTGGGTCAGATTGGCTTCGACCATATTGAAGGCGACCGCTTGCGATAGGTTCATATGCGGTAAGCTTTGTAGTGGCGCATCATCACACCAGCGCCAGCCTTGCGGATTGGCGTTGTTCTTCTCAATGGGAAAGCGCTTGGCTAAGGCATTGAGATCACGCTGCACCGTACGTAAGCTAATATCAAATCCGGCTAACTTTAGCTGCTCATAAATATGAGTCGTACCGACCCAGCGATTGCGCTGTAGCTGTGATAATACTTGCCACTGCCGCGCGGTGGTGGCGGCGCCATGGCGGCTAGCTACCGAATCAGCCACCACCTCTGATACAAGATCGCTAGCTGCATTGACGGGTTCAGAATCGGTCAGTGAGTTTTTCATATTCTTTATGGTGTCGGTGTCAGTCGCCTTAGTATTTTGCGCAGTCATTTGCTGATAACCTATATAAAGTCAAGTTGGATATCTTAAGATTAAAGCTTTAGCTCAATATCAGTATGAGTATCGACATCAGTCTCAATATAGACTATAGCTGCAAATCTGTCTTACTTGTTTCAATCAATACGAATCAACCCGCCTTAATCAAAGTGTTTTATCATCGCAGAAAATATGACTAGCGTCTAGGGACGATTGTTTATCCTAATCTGTCTCATAGGGCTCATCGCTTATGTCGTGGCTGTCATAGATATCGCTATCTTCATTATCATTATGCTCTAAGTCATCTTTTGCCTGTCTAGGGTTGGTATTACCATCATCCCGTTTTTTGCTAAGCTCGTCACAGCGCTTGTCTGTCTTTTTTTGACGTTTGGCTTTGCGCTTTTTTCTGGCTTTTTTGTCGGCCTTTTTCTCTTCGATCAGCTCATCTGCCGCTTGGCTTTCATCCCATGATATAAGCCGCCTCAAAATTTTGCCAAATAAAGTGTCTTTATGATAACGCCCTTTTTTATTGAGAGTGTCAATGGGCAGACCGGTCATCAAAGTGAGCGCTTCATTGATGGTGCGCACGCCGTAAACGTAGAAGCTACCAGCTTCGACCGCTTTGATAATATCATCACGGAGCATTAACTGATTGATATTAGCCATAGGAATGACCACCCCTTGTTGCCCTGTCAGCGCTTGCTCGCGGCAAGCATCAAAGAAGCCGGCAATCTTGGCATTGATACCGCCAACGGCTTGCACTTCGCCTAACTGATTCATCGAGCCGGTAATCGCCAAGGCTTGGTTGATAGGCACATCAGCGAGCGCTGATAGTAGCGCACAAGCCTCACTCACCGTAGCGCTATCGCCATCGATATGAGCGTAGCTTTGCTCAAACGCTAGCGAGGCGCTAAAGTTCAGCGCGTGATGCTGACTAAAGAGCGCACGCAGATAGCTGGTCATAATCAACATGCCTTTAGCGTGTAAGCTGCCGCCTAGATCGACATCGCGCTCGATATCTAAGATATCTCCTGCGCCAATATTAGGCTGAATCACCGCCGTCAACCTTGCGGGCATACCAAACTCACTATCGGCGTAGCTGACGACCGTTAGCGCGTTGACTTGACCAACCGCTACTCCTTGCGTTTGAATCAGCTGTTGGCCGTTTTTTAACTCATCCCAGTACAAGTCGCGAAGATATCCTGAGCGTTCATCCATATCGCTAATGGCTTGCTCTACATGCTGAGCACTGACGACTGCTTCATTAGCGTTTTGCTGCGTAGAATTTTCATGATCTATGCGCGCGTGACGATGGGACTCATGCAGCAGCTTGATCAAGCTATCACTGTGCAAACTGAGTCGGTTTTGATCTTCTGCTTGCAAGCTTAAATGCTCAAGAAGCGCCGCTTGCGCGCGACTATCGAAGGGATAAAGATTGGCATGATCGATAATATCAGCCATCTTAGCGACTAGCGCCAGTTCATGCTCTTGACTGCGGATGACATCGTCATGAAAGTCCGCGCGCACCTTAAATACTGCATCAAACTCCGGCTCTAGCTCTAATAGCTCATAATATAGATCCGCTTCACCCAGCAAGATAACTTTCACATCGAGATCAATAGGGACAGGCGCTAAGGATAAGCTACCGGTCAAGGTTAGCATTTGCTCAAGGCTTGAGAGCTTGATTTTACGCGATTGCAGCGCGCGCTTGAGACCTTGCCAAGCATAAGGATGCTCAAGCAAATGACTGGCCTCTAACAATAGATAGCCGCCATTAGCCCGATGTAGCGCGCCTGCACGAATCATACTGACATCGGTTGTCACGGTGCCTAACTGAGTGATTTGCTCCACATGACCTAGTAGGTTCAAATGAGTCGGCAAGTCTTCAAATATCACCGGCGCGCCGCTATCAGGCTGATGATTGACCATGACGTTGACCGCATAACGACTCGGTGTGGTGGCTAGTAGTGCGGTAACAAACTCCTCATCATCACCATTGACGATGTGCGGAGCGTGAGCGACCATGTCGTTAAGCAGCGCTTGCAGGTAGTCGAGCACGGCTTGTTGGCTTGCGAACTGCTCGCGCATCTTAGTGAATAAAGGTTGCAGCGTCCGCTGGGCGATATCACGATGTAGAGTTTCAATCGTGTCGTTGGCTTCATCTTCTAATTGTTCTAAGGCGATGGTCAGCTGATTGAAGCGTTTTTGCATGTGATTTTTGTGAGTGAAATGACCTTTGTTATTTTCGGCTTGCGTAGGCTTGCTAGGTTTATTTTGCTGATTAGATTCATTTTCTTCTACATCAGCAGCGCAGCTTTCGTCAGCTGCTGATAATTGACTAGGATGCACAAACACCGCTTTATTATCCGAGGCGCGAAAGCTCAAAGCTAAGTCATATTGTTTGCCTTCAGCATTTAAGGCCTCGTAAGCATGGTTTTCTTTTTCGTGAGCGGCATTTTTAATCGCTTCGATCTGGCTTTGATAGTAGTCGCTACGAAAGCGCTGACTGAGTCGTTTTTTGGCCTGTAGCCATAAGCTATTGACTTGCTGCTGCAACTGCTTAGCTTGTCCTGCCGGTAGGCGCAAAGACAAAGGCGTACGCGGATCGGCAAAATTATGGACATAGATCCAATCATTAGGCGTGGCATCTTTGGCAGCGATTTGCTGTAATAAGCGGCTGATGATGGTACGTTTGCCAAGCCCGTTTTCGCCAGCGGCAAATACATGATAACCACTAGCATCGATATCTAGCGCAGTCTGCAAGGCTTTGAGGGCGCGCTGCTGACCGAAGCCGATATCTAAGGGGGGCGCAGTACGAGTATCATTAGGTAAAGGATTGGCCTTAGTGTAACGCTTTAACTGCTTGGTATCGATCAGGCAGCGCTGTTTGGTTTCAGCGAAGACAGGATGAGGGGGCATTGATGCTTTATCCTCATCATGATTTGTGTGATTTGAGAGATTCGATGGTTTGCTAGCAGCAGTGAACGATTTGGTCATAAGGTATAGTAATCATCTAGATAAAAGAAATTTGGTAAATAAATGGTGTTAAGGGATAAAGGTGATGAGTAGCGAAAGTCATCCTGTCTAACAGGACTAAATGTATTAACGATTAAATGTAAGGTTAAGGTAGATAGTATAAGATGACCAAGATTGACGCAATCTATAACTATTCAAGCGTTGAGGTGCATGATAAAATAATCGGTTCAAATAAATAATGGATAACGTGTTATATGTCAGCTTCTGCCACTTCCTCGTCCGCTAGCCCTACCATTGACCCTACTGGATTTGCAAAGCTTGGCTCGCAGTTGCCGCTACTGGCAGGTATCTTGGCACAGGCAACTGAGCAGTTATCTTTAACGCTAACCGATACCCAGCAGCGCCAGTTATTATTATACTTAGATCAGCTTTTATTGTGGAATAAAGCGTATAATCTGACCGCCATCACCGATCCTGTCGAAGCACTTACCAAACACGTTATCGATTGTTTGGCTATTATAGCGCATTTACCAGCCGGGGATTTGTTAGATATCGGTACGGGTGCAGGCTTGCCGGCAGTGATTATTGCCATTTGTCAGCCTGAGCGTCACTGCACCGCGCTCGATAGCAATCAAAAAAAGATTCGTTTCATCAGGCAGATCAGCAGTGAGCTTGCCCTGGATAATGTGCAGCCTATCGCTGCTCGTATTGAGGCACATGAGGCACAATATCAAGTGGTCACCTCGCGGGCTTTTGCTAGCTTAACAGATTTTGTGTCAGTGGCGCAGCCGCGGTTAGCCGAGCAAGGCTATCTATGTGCTATGAAAGGCAAGGCGCCAAGTACCGATGAATTATCAGCTCTAAAGCCAGCATGGCAGATAAAAACCATCAAACTAACCGTGCCTCGTTTGGATGACAGCCGACATTTAATTGAATTATCCAATAAAAGTGTCTAAGCTGTCGCCACTTTGTGTATGATAAAACAGCCGTGATCAAGATAAGGCAGCATAGTTTGCTAATAACAGTTTGGCGATATTTGCTGAAGGCGACTTTATCGTTAAAACTATATTAAGATAAAAACTTTGATATAAATATCAGTAATAGACCTAATAAATTGAGTGAGTGTATGGAAATCATAGCCATTGCGAATCAAAAAGGCGGCGTAGGTAAAACTACGACGGCTGTGAACTTGACCGCAAGCTTAGCCGATAAGCGTAAGCATGTTTTGCTGATTGACTTAGATCCGCAGGGCAATGCGACTACCGGCACCGGTCTGCATAAAAACGAGCTTGAGCTGACCATAGCAGATGTGCTGCTCGATGGTGTGTCGCTGCAAGAGTCAATAGTTAAAAGTCCAGCAGGGTTCGATGTCATCGCGGCAAATCGTGAGCTGGCTGGTATGGATATTACTTTGATGGGGCAAACCAACAGCCATGAGTTGCTAAAATCAGCCCTGAGCGACTTAGTCGCAGAGCAAGCGAATAAACAAAGCCAGCCTTACGACTACATCATTTTAGACTGCGCACCAAGCTTAAATCTTTTGACGGTGAATGCGTTGGTGGCTACAGATGGGGTGATTATCCCGATGCAGTGCGAGTACTATGCGCTCGAAGGTTTAGCTGACTTATCACAAACGATTGAGCGCTTGACTGAGCTTAATCCTAAGCTGCATATTCGCGGCGTCGTGCGCACCTTATTCGATGCGCGTAATACCTTAGCCAATGACGTCTCTCAAGAGCTAGATGCGCACTTTGGCGATATCATGTATCGCACCCATATTCCAAGAAACATTCGCTTGGCAGAAGCGCCTGCGCACGGCATACCGGTATTGGCTTACGAGCGCTGGTCCAAAGGCGCTAGAGCTTATCAAAAACTTGCGGATGAAGTCATCGAGCAAAGCAGTTAAGGGTACAAAGTCTTTAGAGATAAATAATTGTTAGAGATAAAGATTTAAAACATTTAGTCTTGAGCAGTATTTTTATAAATGATGGCATCGAAAAAAGAGTGAGTCGGTGTCTTCATTATCATCATTTGGTTTTTATTGTAGCGTTAGAGGATAAGGAATCATGGCGAAAAAACGAGGATTGGCTGCCAATCGAGGTTTAGATGCCTTATTAGGGTCAATAAAAAAAGAAAAGCAAATCACCGCTTCAGCATTGCAAGATGACATGGCAGCGCGCGCCGTTAATGCTGAGAACGATGTTGCCAATGATGACCTTGCAAGTGATAACACTGCTCGTAAAGATCAGAGCGCTACAACCCCTACAACCGATGATGTGACGGTCATTGAAAAGGCAGCGTCGACAAAATCTATAGCTGCTAATCAAGATGATGCCCCACAGCCAGCTAAGCGATCAGTGCGTGCTACTCGTAACCCTGCTAAAACGCGTAATCATAAATCTCGCAGCAATGAGCAGGATAATACAGCGTCAGAAGATCAAATCAGCTTAGTACAAATAGATGTCAATCGCCTGCAAGCGGGTAAATACCAACCGCGCCGAGATATGAGTGAGACGGCGCTAGCAGAACTGGCTTCTTCTATTGAGCAGCACGGCGTCATGCAGCCCATTGTGATAAGACCGCTACTAGCCAATGAAGATAAAAGTACAGATGAGGTCACGCACGAAATTATCGCTGGCGAGCGCCGCTGGCGCGCCGCTAAAATGGCAGACAAAGCGGTTATACCGGCAATTGAGCGTGCCTTGTCCGATGAGCTCGCTATAGCGCTAGCTTTGATCGAAAATATTCAACGCGAAGATTTGTCCGTTATCGAACAGGCAGCGGCGCTTCAGCGCTTTCATACAGAATTCGGTATGAGTCATGCTATGATCGCTGAGGTAGTAGGAAAAGCGCGTACGACAGTATCTAACTTATTGCGCCTTAACCAGCTCCACGATACAGTCAAAGACCATCTCTCAAATAGCGCGCTTGATATGGGTCATGCACGTACGCTTTTAGCTTTGTCCGCCAAGCAGCAGCCGATCATTGCCCAAAAGATTATTGATGGGAATATGACGGTACGTGAGGCGGAAAAGTTGGTCAAGTCCATTTTGCAGCCTACCCAAAAAGCTAAAAATAAAGACGCCTCGCAAATTCACGATGTCGAGCGCCTGACCCAGCGTTTAACAGATGCGCTAGGGGCAGAGGTGAAGCTGAAACACAAAAAAGGCGGTCAAGGTAGCGTCGAGATATTCTTCCACAATCAAGACGAGCTGACCGCTCTTATCAAACATTTAAATGTGCAAAGCTAGTTTTTGTTCTAGCCTCTATAGCTATCATTAATAGTTCCTAGAAGCTATCTGGCAAATAAAGCTTAGTAAAAATCTCAAAAAAAAGAGAAGCCTTATGTGGGAGTTGGTAAAAGCAGGCGGTTGGTTAATGATGCCCATCGTCGTCTGTTCAGTCGTGGCGCTTATTATTATCATTGAACGTAGTAGTACTCTACAGTTCAATAAAGTGGTGCCAATAAAACTGCGTGAGCAGCTGATCAATCGTTTACGCGAGAATGGTACTATCGGGCGCACACAGCTGGTTAATGTCAAAGAAAAAACCCCGCTAGGCGACATATTGGCGACTGGCTTGCTCTATCGCCAGTATGGGCTTGACTCTATGACGATGCACATGCAAAACCGAGCTAGCGTGCAGATTCATCAATTAGAAAAAAATATCAATATGCTCGGCACTATAGGGGCCATAGCGCCGTTATTAGGTCTCTTAGGTACCGTACTGGGTATAATCTCCTCGTTTTTAGCCATTACCGATGGCGCTATGCAAGATCCAACCTTACTGGCCGCTGGCGTCTCGCAAGCGCTGATTACTACTGCTGCCGGTATGATTGTCGCTATACCTGCACTAGTCGCCTATCGTTACTTTCAGCGGCGTATCGTTGATATCAATGCCCATTTTGAGACTGAAGCGGGGCTGATGATTCAAGAGCTCTATGATTATAAGCTGCTAAATGTCGCTCATGACTCACCTTTATTAGCAGCGGCTAAAGCTGAGTCAGAGCACTCTAAGCACACGCATAGCCATGACCATACTTTACACAAATCTGTTAGCTTAGAGTCTTAGTTAGAGGGTAGCGCCAATACTGATATAGATATTTTTATACTGAATTTTGAATACTGACATATTGATACTATTTAGTACCATCAAAGAGTTAGCACCATCGAAGAGATTGCTATGCGTTTTAGAAAGCCTACTGTCGAGCCGCTTGAGATTAATCTGACGCCAATGATTGATTGCTTGTTATTTTTGATTATATTTTTATTGCTCGCCACCTCCTTTAATCACTTTAGCCGTCTCAATATTATTCTGCCTGAAGCAGAGGGCGTTGAAGTAGTAGAGCAGCAAGAGAGTATTGAGGTGGCGGTACAAGAAGACGGTAGTTATCTAGTCAATGGCATAGCACTTGCCAATAGCAATGCGGCGGAATTGACCAGTTTACTTCAGCAAGAAGCAGGGAGTAATCGTCAGCTACTGTTCGTGATTGCTGCTGATGCAAACGCTACTCATCAATCAGTAGTACAAGTGATGGACGTCGCTGGCAAACTGGGATTTTTGAATATTAATATCAGCACCGTCGTGCCTTTAGGTCAGCCGCTACCGCAATAAAACACTTAAGATTACAGGGCTAAAGTAAGCGCTATCAATGAGTAGTTAGAGCACTTATCCTGAGTTTTTTGTCTGTCATACCTTGGATCTGAAGTCTTTTGCAGACATAGCTATCCTCTCCCTCATGATGGTATACTTTGTCGCAGTTTTCAGCCGCTCTCGTAAGAGTAATTCATTTTGTTTTAACTTGGGGCTTTTATGAGCCAATCTCGCCTATTACGTAATCATAACAACAAGGCTAAAACTAAGCCTGAGCGAGTAGCACCGCCCAAACATAAAACCTTACTGCGGCTACTGAGTTATTTAAAGCCATATTGGTGGGCGCTATTACTGACAGTCGTTGGTTTTGCTATCAATGCGGCTACTGAGATTTGGATCGCTAAGTTGCTGCAGTACATCACCGACGCTATTAATCAAAATGACCAAGCCAAACAAAATTTATTTCCTTTATTGATTATCGGTCTATTCTTTGTGCGCGGCGTCGGAAGCTTTTTAGGGAACTATTATTCAGCGCTAGTGTCTAGAAACTTAGTTTATGAGCTGCGAGTAGAGGTGTTTAATAAGCTTTTGCGCCTACCAAGCTCATTTTATTTGGCGAATCCTGCCGGCACCATCTCTTCAAAGCTTATCTTCGATGTGGAGCAAGTCACCGCTGCCAGCACGGACTCTATGAAAACCTTGTTACGCGATGGTCTGACTGTTGTGGCCTTAGTGGGTTTTTTACTTTATAGCAATTGGCGTTTAACCCTGATTTTGTTCTTAGTCTTACCACCTATTTTATGGCTGATCCGCATCGCCTCTAAGCGCTATCTTAAGCTTTCAAAAGGCATTCAGCAAACGATGGGTGATGTCAGTCACATTACCAATGAGGTCATTGGTGGCTATCAGGTGGTCAAAAACTATGGCGGTCAGGCTTATGAGTCCAAGCGCTTCGATAAGACTTCTAAGAAAAACCTGCGCCAAGGCATGAAAGTCGTCGTGACTAACAGTATCAATACTCCAGCAGTGCAGCTACTGATGGCGATGGCGATGTCTGTAGTGGTGTGGTTGGCATTGCGGCCGCAAGTTATCAATAACATCTCAGCAGGGGAGTTTATCTCTTATATTGCCGCAGCTGGACTACTGAGTAAGCCGGTACGCTCATTGACAGACGTCAATCAAAAATTACAAAAAGGCATCGCTGCTGGTGAATCGATATTTGCCCTTATCGATGAGCCTGAGGAGCAAGATACCGGCACCTTAAGTCTAAGGCTCTCAGGCGCTCTACAATTGAATGACGTCAGCTTAGTTTATCCTGACTCAACCGTGGCGCTACAAGACTTTAGCTTAGAAGTAAAGGCAGGCGAGACAGTGGCACTAGTCGGACGCAGTGGCGCTGGTAAATCCTCACTCGTCAATTTGCTGACGCGGACATTAGCGACATCTTCAGGTCAGATTACTATGGATGGCATGCCTATTGAGGATATTACTTTAGAGAGCCTGCGCTCGCAGATCGCGATGGTCAATCAGCAAGTGGTGCTGTTTAATACGAGTGTCTTTGAAAATATTGCTTATGGTAGTTTGGCGACTAAGAGCCAAGCTGAGGTTGAGCGCGCGGCAAAGGATGCTTTTGCGCATGACTTTATTATGAAAATGCCGCAAGGCTATCAAAGCCAAATAGGTGCAGAAGGGCTGCAGCTCTCTGGCGGTCAACGCCAGCGCTTATCAATTGCACGTGCGCTACTAAAAGACGCGCCTATTCTCATCCTAGATGAGGCGACTAGCGCCCTTGACAATGAGTCGGAGTATTATATCCAGCAAGCGCTCGATAATGTCATGAAAGATCGCACGACCTTAGTTATCGCTCACCGCTTGACCACTATCGAGTCCGCTGATCGCATCGCGGTGATGGACGGTGGACGTATCGTGGAGATTGGCACGCATGAATCGCTACTCCAAAAGCAAGGCTATTACGCGCAGATGTATGAGCGTGATTTTGAGTAGTACGTAGCCATAGCTGTATTTATATTGAGAATAGACTTTTAAAAGCAAGGCATAGGACATCTGACTCAATAAGTATCTAACTGATATGGCAATAAAAGAGTAGTGTTAACGCTATGAAACTAGAGACACTGATTACTAATGCGTGGCAGCGAAAAGCGCTTTGGCTTTGGTTATTGTTACCAATAAGCGGCTTGTATGGACTGCTAACCGCCGTGCGCCGTAAGGCTTATCAGTTAGGATGGCTGGCCAGTTACCGAGCCCCTGTGCCAGTTATGGTCATCGGTAACATCACTGTAGGTGGTAGTGGTAAAACGCCATTAATTATTAGCTTAGTGCACTATTTGCAGCAGCGGGGTATCAAAGTCGGCGTCATCAGTCGCGGCTATGGCGGCGATAGTACGCAAATGCCAGCGCTAGTGACGACAGATAGTTTACCAAGCGCCGTCGGCGACGAGCCTTGTTTGATTGTCAATATAACTGGCGTCGCTATGGCAGTCTGTCCAAATCGTAAGCAAGCGATAACGACTTTGCTTGAAGCTCATAAAGATATTCAGCTGATCATTGCTGATGATGGTTTGCAGCATTATGCTCTGCAGCGCGATATTGAATGGATTGTGGTGGATGCTGCGCGCGGCTTTGGTAATCGCCAGTTATTGCCGGTAGGCTATCTTCGCGAGCCGCTATCAAGGCTCAAAGACAGCACTGTCATCTATCACAAAAAACTCGATGCTCCGGTCTTGAGCGGTAGCCTGCAAGCGACGAATGAATTAATCATGCATTTGCAGCCTAGTCCATTAAAGCGGTTGCTAGCGCATAACGCATCAGAGAGCAGTGCCGACAGCATCAGTCAGCTAACCGCTCCTAAGCTTGGCAGTACAGTACATGGTGTGAGTGGTATTGGTTATCCGCAGCGGTTTTTTGATACCCTAAGAACGCTTGGTTTTGAGGTTGTTCAGCATCCTTATCCTGATCATTATGACTTTAGTTTGGCAGAGCTTTTACAATATATTGAGTATCCTATCGTGGTTACTAGCAAAGATGCGGTGAAAATAAAAGCGTTATGGCGGCAAAAGCGCCAACGAGTAGCAAGTAGCGAAGAAGCTAAGTCTAGTCATGACTGGGATGAGCTTGCGGCTAGGCTTTGGGTGTTACCTGTGAGCGCAGAATTATCTAAGGCTTGCTATCAGACGCTAGAGCAGCAACTCAAGGCGTTAGGTATCAATACTGCTTTGATAGACAACGCTACTTGCGCTGCCACGCATAATGCAACTATTCACTAAAATATCCAACGATAGCGCTAGTTTTATCATTCATTATGGAAATAGCTATGGCATCTGCACCTTTTAAAACTCACATCGTCATTCCGGCACGCTTCAAAAGTACGCGTTTGCCGGGTAAGCCGTTATTAACGATACATGGTAAGCCTATGATCCTATGGGTGGCAGAAAAAGCGCAAGCGGCAGGTTTTGCGGATGATATGTGTATCGCAACTGACGATGATCGCATCGCGAAGATCTGCACAGAAGCAGGATTTGAGGTGGTCATGACACGCAGTGATCATGCTTCAGGAACCGATCGTCTAGCAGAGGTGGCTGCCATTAAAGGCTGGGATAAAGAGGATATTGTTATTAATATGCAAGGCGATGAACCATTAGTACCGCCTTTGCTGTTAGAACAAGTGAAAACACTACTAGTCAATGATAGCGCTAGTGTCATGGCAACTTTATATGAGCCGATCGAAGATTTTGCCAGTTTTATGCGCCCCTCAGTAGTCAAAGTCGTGAATGCTACCGTCAATCAGCAACAGCGCGCGCTTTATTTCAGCCGTGCGCCTATCCCTTGTGATCGTGATCTCGCTTTAGCGATGGCTTGCGATAATCAAGAGGCCGTATCAAAAGATCTGCACTCTAAGCCGCCAAAAAATGCTTATCGTCATTTGGGCTTATATGCTTATCGAGTGAGTCTATTAGAGCAGTTCGTGTCATGGTCACAGACACCGCTTGAGATGCTTGAGAGCCTAGAGCAATTACGTATTTTAGAAAACGGTGGTCATATTGCGATTGCTGCTGCCGCGCTGCAATTACCGGCGGGCGTGGATACGCAAGAAGACTTAGATCGACTCAATGCTATGAGCCTAAACGATTTCCAGCAATACCATAACTCATAGGCTTATAAAAGTTAAACAGTTAAATAGCCTAAGTAAAATAAATAATAGATTATTAATAATTATTTTGCAGATGACAGTTGATGATAACGATTGAAGGTAATAAGGGATATGACCGATAGTATTTATTTTTCGCCGTTATTACCTTGGCAGCAGTCGCTATGGACTCAATTGACTGAGCGAGTACTAGTGCCGCCGCACAACCTACCGCACGCGTTGCTGGCAGCAGGGATGGCGGGCATGGGTAAGCGGGCGTTTGTCTGGCGCTTCGTCGCTTGGTTATTGTGCCATCAGCAAGCCAGTCATCGGCAAGGGGCCTGCGGTCATTGTGAAAGCTGTCAGTGGCTAAAGTCAGGGACCCATCCAAGCTTACAAGTATTGCCCTTAACGAGTATGCCGCTTGATGCCGAGCATGAGAATGCTCGAGAAGGCTCTAAGTCTAATCATAAAAAGTCGAACAGCAGTAACAAGTCAGCCAAATCGACTAGTAAGGCGCTAGTCACTATTAAGGTCGATGATATTCGCGCGCTACAGCCTTTTATTTATCAAGGCGGGCAGGGGTTACGGATTTGTGTATTGGATTATGCCGAACAAATGACTATTGCAGCCGCTAACGCGCTGTTAAAGACATTGGAGGAGCCGCAAGCGCAAGTCCATCTGTTTTTACTGAGTAATACGCCGAGCAAATTACTTCCCACTATAAAGAGCCGAGTACAGCAATTGCCTTTGCAGCACATTGAGCCTTCTATCGCAGCTGACTATGTGCAGCAGGCGCTTGGCAGTACTATTAACCGTGAAGCAGTCAGTCCAGATAAGATCCAGCAGCTGCTACAGCTCGCTAATGGCGCGCCTTTAGCTGCGGTAGCTTTGGCACAGGCCGATTGGTACAGTAACCGAGCATTATGGCTGACGACTTGGCAGGCCCTGCGTAGTGGCAAGCGTAGCAGCTTAGCGGCCAGTGATTATTGGCAGCAGCAGCTCAGTCTCAGCGACTTCATCAAATTAACCGAGCTTATGCTCCTAGATATTAGCCGGATAAATATGGGTTTAGCGAGTATTCAAAACGATACTGAGCTACCCAAAGCTGTAGCGCAGCACAAGCCGACAGAGAGGTCGATGCAGAGTCTTATCGATAGTTTGCAACAAATCAAAATTTCTCTACAACAAAATGTCCAAGAGAAGTTCGCCTATGATAAGCTCATGCAAGCATTAGCAGTGTTATAACCCATTCACTTTGAAAATATTACAGTGAGGCTAATAGCAACTGTTCTAGCTTTTATACGTAAATAGACAAACCTGCAACAAACCTTATAAAACTCTATATTTAAAAGCCTAACCTTCAAGGAGCTGATTATGGCTATGCCAGGACGCGGTGGAATTCTTACTTGTCATATTGAAGATATCACCACTTTATATGCCAGTTATTTATCTTTTGTCGATAACGGCGCCTTATTTGTGCCCAGTAACCTTGAGCAGCGCTTAGGTAATGAGGTGTTTGTGGCTTTTACTCTGCCAAACTCAAAAGAGCGCTTACCGATGAATGGCAAAGTAGTCTGGATCAATCATAAAGCCAATGCCCATCGTCCAGCAGGATTCGCGGTGCAAATCGGTAAAGATGTCACTGGTCAAAGAATTAAAAACGAAGTGGAGCGTTTGCTCGCCGGCAAGATAGACAGTCAGCAAAACACTTATACTATGTAGGTTTTTATACTACATAGATTCTTATACTACGTCGGTTCTATAATTGCCTAATACCGCGAAGGCACGTACATATCATCGGGGATAGGCTCGCGGTAATACTCGTCATCACGCTTACGATCGGGTAGGTCTACCTCATCACGGGGCACTTCAACATAAGGGATTTGCTCTAACAAGTGTGCGATGCAATTGAGCCTCGCACGCTTTTTATTATTACCTTCAACCACCCACCATGGGGCTTCTGGAATATGAGTGCGCTCGAACATCGTCTCTTTCGCTTTAGTATAATCTTCCCAGCGCCGACGCGACTGTAGGTCCATCGGTGACAGCTTCCATTGTTTTAGCGGATCATGGATGCGACTCATAAACCGTGAGTGCTGCTCATCATCAGTAATCGAAAACCAATACTTCACCAGCCGGATACCTGAGCGTACTAGCATACGCTCAAACTCAGGCACCGATTGAAAAAACTCCTCGTATTGCGCATCGGTACAAAACCCCATGACTCGCTCCACACCAACGCGGTTATACCAACTGCGATCAAATAATACGATCTCACCCGCCGCTGGCAAATGGGCCACATAGCGCTGAAAATACCATTGTGATTGCTCACGCTCGGTAGGCGCTGGTAGCGCTGCCACTCTACAAACCCTCGGGTTTAGCCGCTGAGTGATGCGCTTAATAGCGCCGCCTTTACCCGCAGAATCACGCCCTTCAAAGACCACAACGATACGCTCACCGCGATCCACCACCCAGTCTTGGAGTTTTATCAGCTCTCGTTGTAAGCGCACCAACTCTTGAAAGTAGGTACGCCGCTCTAGAATTTCATGCTCGCTCATCTCAATACCATCGAAACGAAAATCCCGCACATAATCGTCAATTTCGTTTTCAAGCTCTTCATCATAGGTATCGATTAAATCTAGATGCATTTTGCGCCGCAGCTCATCATCGAACACTTCTTTGTCCATACGCTCTACAAAACTTTCTCTCTCATACGGGCTTAATTCGCGTCGCTCTTGAATGGTCAGTGAGTCAGGGTCTATTGCTGATGGTATCTTAGTCATATAAAACTCATTAATATAAAAATGTCGTAGCAGGGCTAGGGGTATCTTTACTTTACCATATCTTTTGAAAAACCAAGAAAGAGGTTAGGTGTTATTAATAAAAGGTAGCCTCAATAAAAAATATTACATCCATAAAAAATGCCCTCTGATTATCATCAGAAGGCATTAGGATTTTACGATAGTAAAATTAACGAATCATCGATTAGCTAATAAATAATAGGATCTCAGACTACTTCTCTAAAATACAAGTGACCCCTTGACCACCAGCGGCGCAGATAGAGATAAGCGCACGACCTGAGCCTTTCTTATCTAGCAATTTGGCTGCTGTCGCTAAGATACGACCACCAGTTGCTGCAAAAGGGTGACCGGCTGCTAATGATGAACCGTTAACGTTAAGCTTGCTACGATCGATAGAGCCTAATGGCGCATCAAGACCTAAACGCTCTTGGCAGAAAGTTTCATCTTCCCAAGCTGCTAGCGTTGACAGCACTTGTGAGGCAAAGGCTTCATGAATCTCATAGAAGTCAAAGTCTTGTAGAGTCAGACCGGCACGCTCAAGCATACGCGGCACGGCATAAGCAGGTGCCATGAGTAAGCCTTCTTTTTCGCCAGACTTACCGATGAAGTCTACCGCGGCTGTCTCTTGATGCACGATATAAGCTAATGGCTTTAGACCGTGCTCTTCGGCCCACTCATCGTTGGCTAATAGTACACATGAGGCACCGTCAGTGAGCGGCGTAGAGTTCGCAGCGGTCATGGTTGGGTTGGCGTTTTTCTTACCAAATACTGGCTTGAGCTTAGCTAGCTTTTCTAAAGTGGTATCTGGACGCAGGTTATTATCACGAGTCAGACCTTTATAAGGAGTGATCAAGTCGTCAAAGAAGCCTTCGTCGTAAGCTCGAGCCAGGTTTTTGTGGCTATTGAATGCCAGCTCATCTTGATCTTCGCGGCTGATATTCCATTCAAGAGCAGTGATCGCTTGATGCTCGCCCATAGATAGGCCAGTACGTGGTTCACCATTTTGTGGAGAGTCAATGATATCTTTTGGATTAAGACCCATTAAGGCTTTTAGGCGCTGTTTGTTAGTCTTAGCCGCTCCTAGTTTGATCATAACCTTACGTAGGCCGTCACCCACTGCGATAGGCGCATCAGAAGTGGTATCAACGCCGCCGGTGATGGCTGAATCGATAATACCTAGAGCGATCTTGTTAGCAGAAGCAAAAGTCGCTTGCAAGCCAGTACCACAAGCTTGGGCGATATCATACGTCGGCGTATGTGCGTTTAGAGCGGTGTTTAGCACTGATTCACGAGTCAAGTTGATATCGCGGCTTAGTTTCATTACTGCGCCTGCAACTACTTCACCGACTACTTCGTCTTGCAAGTTATAACGCTCGATGAGACCCTTTAAAGCGGCGGTGAGCATATCGATATTACTGGCATCAGCATAAGAACCATTTGAGCGTGCAAATGGAATACGGTTACCGCCTAAGATAGCGACGCGCTGCTGCTCTGAGCTTGATGCTGTACTTTTCTTTTTAGGCGCCGTACGAGGTTTTTTAGTGGCGGCAGCTTTTGGTTCATCTTTTTTGTCTTGCATAGCTTTTTTCTCATTAGCGTTGTTTTTGGTCGTGGTGCTTTTTTTAGAGCTTTCGCTAGTAGTAGTGCGCTTACTAGCTGATTTCTTATCAGTGGCGTTTTTATCAGCATTATCTTTTTTTGCTTTGTCAGTGGTTTTAGACTCAGGAGCAGCGCCAAGGGTAGCAAGCTCTTCGTCTTTAGCTGCTTTTTTGTCACTAGCCATGTCTTCTTTGATTTTAGCTTTTTTATCCGCTTCGGCACTGACATCTTGATCAGTAACTGGATTACCTTCGGCATCAAGAATATCGGTATGTTGCTTTAGGTCAGCGATAGAATCATACTGTGCATCGTTGCCTGTAGATGGAGTAGAGCTTTGGTTGCTAGCCGTCGCTTTTTTGGTGCTAGCGCTGTTATCGTCACCTTTAACGACTGTCGTTCCAACAATAGGGCTGTCTTTTTTGTTACTCATAAAGGTATCCTTAAAGTAGTAGTGAATGTTAGGGTATAAAGAATAAAAAATTATTAATCAATATATAAGATGATAACTGCTAATCATAATAATTTTAATGACCTTCTTGTAGGGCTTTAGCAAATATTTGCAGCTCAAAAAGACAAAATTGCAAACAGTGAGCTATAAATATTAGACTGAGCAGTATTGACTAGGCTGAATACTGAGTAGCTCATTCAATAATATATTGTTATCATTGACAGGACAGATCATAACTTATAGTAAGTACCGAACAGATTTTAACATAAGCGAGTTTTTTTTGAATGATTATAGAGTAACTGTGCTGTCTACGTTTGTGATCGAGAGGGTCTATTGACTTTTATTCGGTTTGCAGATGCTGTCGATAGTTGGTTAATATAGATGCTTTGCTAAGATCGTTTAAAAGCGGTTTAACCCTATTCTCAACAAACCCTGTTTTTAATAAACATTAATAAGTTCTATCAGTGCTACTGTCAGCGATGACAAGTTGGCAGAATTTTATAATAGGCCTATTGTGGGTAAGGGTTATATAACAGTACTTACTAAACACTTATAATTATCTCCTAGGTGAGTCTTTATAATAAGTACATGTTTTGTTCAGACGCTATAGGTTAGCAACGCCTTATTGAGTGTTATGAGCTAGATGGCTGCAAAATGTAGCTGTTCGGTTTTTATCCGTAAGCGGTGATTTAGCGTTAGTCGCTAATCTTATTCGTTTTACACTATACAATTTAATAACTATTCATTATTCTTCATCTTTATATACAGGAGTATTTTATGTCAGACCGTTATGGTGATTTTGTACAATCTTCAATTGGCAAAAAAGTTGCCAAAAACTTAGGGCTACCGCAGCCAGTAAGTCTAGATCGTTTTGAAAGTGGTCAGCGCTTAGTACGTGGCAGCGTCTTAATTGGCCGTGCACAAGGCGATGACATGAGTGTCAGTAACTCAGTTGCGCGTATTTTATCGAACCTGCATGCTGAGGTTTATGTCAATAGCCGTGATGATGCCAAAGACGCGTTAATAGAAGCCGGTATCGAAGCCAAAGCAAATACAGGTAGCAAAGATAAGTTTAAAGTACTGTTATTTGATGCCAGTAATATCAGTAATGCTGATGAGCTCAAACAAGTATATGAATTTTTTCATCAAGTCGCTCGTAGCGTTGAAAAATCTGGCCGCGTGGTCATTATTGGTCGCCCGCCTGAAGATATCGACGATGTGCAAACCGCGCTTGCCCAGCGCTCGCTTGAAGGTTTTGTGAAGTCCGTAGGTAAAGAGTTCAAACGCGGCATCACCGCACAACTTATTTATGTGGCAAAGGGCAGCGAGAAAAATTTAGATTCAGCACTGCGCTTCTTTACCTCAGCTCGCTCAGCTTACGTCTCAGGTCAAGTCGTCCGTGTTGGTGCAGGTAATACCATCGATATCGATTGGTCACAGCCGCTTGCGGGCAAAACGATGCTAGTCACTGGCGCAAGTCGCGGTATCGGTGAGGCTATCTCGCGGGTATTAGCTCGTGAAGGCGCGCATGTGATTTGTCTTGACGTGCCACAGCAGCAAGCGGACTTGCAAAATGTCGCTAGCGAAATCAGTGGTTCAACTTTGACTGTGGATATCACTAGTGCGGATGCAGGCGAGCAGATTGCTGATGCAGCGAAAAAGCGCGGTGGTCTTGACGCTATTATCCATAATGCCGGTGTGACACGTGATAAGACGCTTGCCAATATGGATGAGAAAAAATGGGATATGGTTATCGATATTAACCTAAATAGCGTAGCTGAGCTCAATAAATACTTACTTGAAAAAGAAGTATTAAAAGATGATGCGCGTATCGTTTGTGTCTCTTCAATCTCAGGTATCGCCGGCAACTTAGGTCAGACCAACTATGCCACCTCAAAAGCGGGCGTTATCGGTTTAGTTGATGCAACCGCCAGACAGTTAGCGGCTGAGGGCAAAGGCATGACGATCAATGCGGTCGCACCAGGATTTATCGAAACGCAAATGACAGAAGCTATCCCATTTGCTATCCGTGAAGCGGGTCGCCGTATGAACTCTATGAGCCAAGGCGGACTTCCTGTCGATGTCGCTGAAACTATCGCCTGGCTTGCGTCTCCTGCCTCTGGTGGCTTAAACGGTAATACAGTGCGCGTCTGTGGTCAAAGCTTACTAGGCGCTTAGTCTGCTATTTTTATGTAAGTCATTGATTTTATTAATATAAATAAATTTAGCTCACATATGCTTACGAAAAAAATACCAATAAATGTTAATAAAGCTGCCCGAGGGTGGCTTTTTTATGATAAAAACACAGGAATAGATAGCCATGAGACTGAAACCGTTAGGTCATTTGTTCCATTAAAAGTTTGCCAAGCCCTACCTAGGATAGATTTATGTCAGATACCCATTATGATGCGCTGCCAAAAGCGCATACTACTTATGCCAATATCATCAAAAGCTTACTGCCAATTGGCGACAGCACAAAGGTCAGTAAAGATGCATTGCCATCAGCCACTTATACTGTAGACGATTTGCATATCGATCAAAGCAACTTAAATGATTATCGTAAGATTTGCGGCTTCAGTGACAACGGTAAAGTGCCGATTACTTATTTTGCGGTACTGTCACAAACGCTGCAGATGAATATGATGGTCAAAGAACCATTCCCATTTGCGATGTTAGGTTTAGTACATGTTGATAACTTAGTGACCCAGCATCGGCCTATCGGTGAGCGTGAGACGGTCACTTTGTCAGTCAGTTTTGCTAATCTGCGTGATCATGCGCAAGGTCAGCAGTTTGATTTTGTGACGACGGTGAAATCGCAAGAGGACGTCATATGGGAAGGTACCTCTACTTATTTGGCTCGTGGTAAAAAACCTAAAGGTAATAGCACTGAGAAAAGTAAGCCACGTCCAGTAACCGTCAAACCTATAGTTGATGAAAAAGGCGTACATAAAGTGTTTGAGGTGCCAGAGGATATCGGTCGTCGTTATGCCTTTATCTCAGGTGATTTTAATTTGATTCATTTGCATCCTTTATCGGCAAAAGCTTTTGGCTTTCCAAAAGCTATCGCTCATGGTATGTGGTCAAAAGCCAAGTGTTTAGCGATGATGAATGATCTGCCAGATGCTTATAGCGCTGAGGTGTCTTTCAAGCTGCCTATTTTCTTGCCTTCAGAAGTAGAGCTCATCGCTGAGCCAGCCGATAAGCTCGAAAGTAGCGATGATCATTGTAATTTTGGTTTATATAGCGCCAAAAACGATAAGCCGCATTTAGCTGGCGTCGTCAAATTAATAGAAGACTCGCAATAACTTGCAGTAATAAACAGCACTGTTTTATTTATATTGAAGTAATGAACGCTGATAGATATTTGCTATCAGCGTTAAAGCGCTTCGATTTCGGTGTTAAATACGGTCAATATTTTATATTGTTGCGGCAGTGAGCGAATAGTCTTTCAACTTCAACACAGCCAATAAAGCCAATCTTAATTATTCATTTACTACTTACTTCTTTTATCACTATGATCCAAAATACAACTCAATCGACACCATCACAAGATACAGATACTCTTTACGACTCTGACAACGGCGTAGCACTTGCCCAGACGCTGGCGCCTTATTTTCGTCCAGCTGAGCAGACTATCGTTTGCGGAGCGCTCGATGAGCAAAAGGTAAGTGCTCTTGCGCAAGCAGGAGTGGAGCTAATCATCAACTTACAAGCGAATGAAGAGCTAGCCTTTGATGAGGCTGAAGCGGTACATAAAGCGGGGATGGCTTACGAGCATCTGCCTATCGCTAGCGCTGCTGATCTTAAGCAGCTCAACATCCTAGCCTTTGATAATATTTTGCGTCAACACCATGGCAAAAAAACTGTCATGCACTGCGGCTCAGGCAGCCGAGTAGGCGCGGCTGTTGCTCTACGTGCAGGCTGGTTACGTGGCCGTAAGATGGACACTGCTATGGAGCGCGGTCATAGTCATGGGCTGAACGAAAAGCTAGAGCAAGAGACTTATAATCGCTTGCTAGTGCCACGTTAAGAGTATGATTTACTAGCGATTCAATTGACGTTAGATAATAACAGGCGACTTGTATCACTATAAGTCGCCTTTTTATATCGAAACTCAGGTTTATGCTGGTAGAGTGACTTAGATAATAACTTAAATGATGACTGAGATAGTAATTTGAAAATAAACAGTGATAAGACCGGATAGTGATATAAATTCCACTTTATTTTACTTTAACTATATTTTATACAAGGAAGTATTATGACCAGAAGTATTAACAGCGACTTGCAGCTTTGTTTACAACAATGGCTCAATGATCTGCAGCTAGAGGACGCGCCAGCAGGCGGCTCGGTGGTCGTTTATCAGGCAGGCGAATGCATAGCGACTGCAAGCATAGGACAGGCACGAAGCGATGATAAGTGGCAAGCAGACACTCTAGCGCTTAACTTTTCTACTGGGAAAGGGGTGCTGGCGACGCTAGCGCATGTTCTGGTCTCTGAGGGTATACTGGCTTACGATAAGCCTATTGCCAGCTATTGGCCTGAGTTTGCAGCTAATGGGAAAGCAAAGATTACCCTACGAGAGGTAATGTCGCATCAAGCCAGTTTATTCGCCATTAGTGCTATCGAAGTGGATAATGCGACTTTATTAGACTGGCCGAGAATGCTTGAAGAAGTGGCGGCGATGCCGATCAATAAGATCGATGCTGCTGAGCGTTTTGTCAGTGCTTATAGTGCGCTGGTATATGGCTGGGTATTAGGCGGCTTGATAGAAAAGGCGACTGACATGACACTTGCTGCAGCGCTACGTCATTATCTGACTGAGCCTTTAGGTCACGCTGAGAGCTGTTATTTTGGTGTGCCCGCAGACAAAGCTGATAAAGTAGCTGTATTAGCGAAAGACTTTGCCAATGCAGCGTCAGAAAATGAGCCATTGACAACGAGACGCCACAAGCCAGTACTAAAAGCAGAGTCAGAGCAGACCTTAGCGACTTATAAGCAGCTACCAAGCTATGGGTGTTGGCAACAACTGGCTGACAAGCAAAAACCCTCTTTAATAGCAGATAAAAATCAACATGATGCGCCATTGACCGCTACAAAAATCAATCGCTTATACTTCGATCACAGTGCTATTAATGCGAGTAATTACCGCGCCGCACTAGTACCTGCCAGCAAGCAGCCTATCGACTATTATAATCCGCAAACGCTTCAAGCTATTATCCCTGCTGCCAACGGTGTCGCTTCAGCGCAAGCCCTCGCTACTATCTACGGGATGCTCGCTAATGGCGGCGTATGGGAAGGTAAAACCTTGATAGATGCAGATACTTTTGCGCAGCTGTCTGAGCCACAAGCTGTAGGTATGGATGCGGTGATGCCCGCCGCAATGAATTGGTGCTTGGGCTATCATAAACTCTTTAGCGTTTGTCAAAGTGGCGATGATAGCGTTAATCCAAGCACCGATCAAGGTTTTGGGCATATGGGCTATAACGGTTCAGTGGCCTGGTGTGAGCCGACACGGCAGTTGTCTTTTGCTTTTATTCATAACTTCGATGTGACTATGCTTAATGATATTCGTCAGTTTGCCCTGACTGAAGCGGTAATAAAGATGATTGATGCTCAGTCCTAAAAGATATAAAGAATTTATTGAAATAAAAGCACGTATAGCTAAAAGTTATCGGCGCGGTTTGTCTGGCGTCATGTTTAATAGTGACGGCGCGCTCAGGCCATGAATGAAGATAGAGATCAAGATGACCATTATGCAGACTATCCAAAGCTTAGTGGCATCAGCTTCGCTAAATAGATCTTTATTAAGCGCATAGGATAGATAGTACAACGTACCAATACCGCGAATGCCCAAGGCGGATATTGCGTACTTTTCGGTATGATGCATATTCAGCCCAGTGAGGCCTATCACGCCGCTGATAGGACGTATCAAAAATAAAAAAGCAAAGCTGACAAGGTATACCGACCATGTCAGCTCAATGCCAGAGTGTAGCCACTGACCAATAAGCATACCGAAAGCCACTAAGACGACTGACATCAGCAGGCCCTCTGATTGCTCTGCAAAGTCGTGTAGCTTTTGATGATATGAGTGCTTATGTTCTGAGCGGCGAAAAGCAAAGGCGGCGATAAATACCGCGATAAAACCATAACTATGTACGTATTCTGCTAAGCCATAGGCCAGTAAAGTTAAGGCAATAACAGTATAGCCTTGCGATATATTGGTCTCGTCAGAGTTCTTAGCAAAAACAACTTTTGCTAGGAGCTTGCCAACTAAGACACCAACGACAACGCCGGCTAATATTTTCCACAATGCCTCATAAGTAAACCACGACCACAGCATCTCCCCAGTAAATCGCTGACCTTCATTGTAAGCTTCGGCGATATTAATCGCCAAATAAACAAAAGGAAAAGCAAGACCATCATTGAGACCGGCCTCTGAGGTCAGGGTAAAGCGTGGTGTATCTTCACCTCCGGTATTAGGTGGCCCTACTTGAATACTAGAAGCTAAGACAGGGTCAGTAGGAGCGAGTACCGCGCCCAATAATATTGCAGCGCCTATAGTCAATCCAAAAGTGTAATAGCCGAGTACCGCCATAGCAAAAATACAGATCGGCATAGTAATAAATAATAAGCGCAACGTAGGACGCCATAAATCCCAAGCCAGCTCAGTGTCTATTTTGATACCTGCGCCAACTAAAGACACTAACACTACAATCTCAGTCACCTTTTCGATGACGATACTATTGTCTAAAGGGTTTAAAAAGGATAGCGTGAGCCAAAAATAGCCAACTATCATCCCAAAAGCGACTTGCAGCATAGGCAACGAGATAGGTACACGTTTGGAGATGATGGGGAAGATTGCCCCTAGCAAAAACGCGACGCCGCCTATTAGAAGGATATAGTTATAGTTTTCGAGCATAAGAGTTGCGTACGCCTATAAGTTAATATTTACCAACATCTAAATAGCCTGAATCGTTACTTATAATGCAGAAAAAGTCTAAGCATTTCCGCAAAAAAACGTTATCACTTTAAATAATACGTTGGTTTTTGGTAGTAGCGGGTAGGATTACCCGAGGTTACTAAGGATAGGTCAGCTATTTTTAGACAACAAAAAGCCAGCGCGTAGGCTGGCTTTTTGTTAGGGGTAGCGGAAAGTATTTATAAAGAAGCTATTAGCGCTCTACTTGACTGACATCACGTACCGCGCCAGTATCAGCGCTAGTCGTCATTGCGGCATAAGCACGTAGAGCAGGGGATACGTGGCGTACGCGATCAACGGGCTTCCAAGCATCGCGGCCACGTGCTTCCATCTCTTCGCGGCGCGCTGCTAAATCCGCATCGCTCACGTCCATATTGATAGTACGGTTGGGGATATCAATGTGAATCGTATCGCCCTCTTGCACTAGACCAATAGCGCCGCCCTCAGCAGCTTCTGGGCTGGCATGACCAATGGATAATCCTGAAGTACCGCCAGAGAAGCGGCCATCGGTAAGTAGTGCACACTCTTTACCTAAGCCTTTGGACTTGAGATAAGTGGTCGGATAGAGCATCTCTTGCATACCAGGACCACCTTTAGGTCCTTCATAGCGAATGATAACCACATCGCCTGCAACGATTTTATCAGCTAGTACCGCCTCGACAGCAGCATCTTGCGACTCAAAGAGACGCGCGCGACCAGTGAACACTAAGATGCTCTCATCGACGCCTGCGGTTTTGACCACACAGCCACGCTCGGCGATATTGCCGTAAAGGACTGCAAGACCGCCATCCGCAGTATAAGCATGCTCAGCGCTACGGATACAGCCTGACTCACGGTTAACGTCAAGGTTTGACCATTCTTGTGACTGTGAGAAAGCTTGTGTAGTACGTACGCCACCAGGAGCAGCAATATAACGCGCGCGTGCCTCAAGATTATTAGGATTCATAATATCCCACTTATCGATCGCCTCTTTCATAGTAGCGCTATGAATGGTCGGCAAATCAGTAGTGAGCAAGCCTGCACGATCCAGCTCAGCTAACAGCGCAAATACGCCGCCCGCCCGATGCACATCTTCCATATGGTACTTTTGTGAGGCTGGGGCAACCTTAGCCAAACAAGGCACATTGCGACTTAACTCGTCGATATCGTGCATCTTAAAATCGACTTCGGCCTCATTAGCAGCAGCCAATAAATGCAAAATAGTATTGGTCGAGCCACCCATAGCGACATCTAGCGTCATGGCATTTTTAAAGGCAGCTTTGCTAGCGATAGAGCGTGGTAGCACTGAATCATCATCTTGCTCATAACGACGCTTGGCTAGAGATACAATAGTACGACCGGCTTCTAAGAATAACTCGCGGCGTAGAGAGTGCGTTGCTAGTAATGAGCCGTTGCCTGGTAAAGCCAAGCCTAAGGCTTCAGTCAAGCAATTCATGGAGTTGGCGGTGAACATACCAGAGCATGAGCCGCAAGTTGGACAAGCTGAGGCTTCAATGGTAGCGACGTCTTCGTCACTGATGCTGTCATCAGCGGCATCCATCATCGCATCGACAAGGTCAAGTTTACGTATGGCACTGCTGTCATCACCATCGGTATTGTGGCTTTTACCGACTGTACTCGCAAGAACTTTACCCGCTTCCATCGGGCCACCTGAGATAAACACCACTGGGATATTGAGACGCATAGCCGCCATCAGCATACCGGGAGTGATTTTGTCGCAGTTAGAAATACACACGAGGGCATCGGCGCAGTGAGCATTGACCATATACTCCACAGAGTCAGCGATCAAGTCGCGACTCGGCAACGAGTAGAGCATACCGCTGTGACCCATCGCAATACCATCATCAACGGCGATGGTGTTGAACTCTTTTGCTACGCCGCCTGCGCTTTCGATCTCACGTGCGACCAGTTGCCCTAAGTCTTTTAGATGGACGTGACCGGGTACGAACTGAGTAAAAGAGTTGGCAATGGCAATGATAGGCTTACCAAAGTCGCCATCCGTCATCCCCGTTGCGCGCCATAAAGCTCGTGCGCCTGCCATGTTACGACCACCGGTAGAGGTTTTTGAGCGATAATCCATGTGATATTCCTTACTAATCTAATAAAAGGTGCGTTTGTTTTTGGTTTAATCGTTGCAATTGAATAGTGATAATTATTATTGATAGCATATTGCACTCTAGCGTGCTGCATATAGTCAGTGGCTCAGATACTACTCAATGCGTTCTAGTATAGCCGCCTCAAACCAAGGTAGTTTAGATTTGTGTTCTTCAAGTTTTGAGAGGATGCTCAGAGCATGGGTAGCGGGTAGCAATTGATAATCACTGCTAGCGGCAAGGGTCAGCACCCAATCATCGACGTTGCTGTCTTTATCGATACTGTACTCATCGATGCTGATTAAAGCTTGTTTGTGGTTTTTGTAGAGTACATCAACGCGGCCAAAAAACTGCCAGTCTTTAAAGGCAGCAATCACCGCATCAGCTTTGTTTTGGGTATAAATTTGCTCAGTAGTCTTGGCAGTATTGGTCCAATGTAATCGCACTGCTAATTGCAGCGCCTCACTAAAGACAACTAACGAACCGATTACTTTGACATGCCAAGGCGTCGCTATCAAGTCGGCACTGATGCCTAAAACCGCCGCTGCCTCTTTAGCGCTCATCAGGGTGTTAAACTGTGCCAGCAGCTTTGGAGTCAAAGGATGTGTCTGTTTGATACCATCATCAAGGCTATCATAGTGATATAAGAATTGCAGCGGCAACTCCTGACTAACGGTTTTTTCGCTGATTTTGCAATTATGAATGCGCCAGCTAATAGCCGTGTCCGTTAGTGCTTGCGCCAAGATAATCGCATTAGGATCAATGACGTTTGCTTGCTTTTGTGACGTACTGTCTGCAGTCTTATCAGTAGACGTCATGTTATCTGATGACACTATATTTTGGGAGTTTAAGGGGATATTTTGATCAGTAGTCATATTAGTCGCTGATTGAGTCGGCAAGGCAGTTAAATCCATAACAGTCGTGTTATCAGAGTAGAGGTTTAATATAACATTGATAGCTAGAAAACGTTAATAAATTAGTGGAGTGACAGGGCAAAAGATTGGTTATAACTCTTTAATCTATCTGAAAGCTGCCAGTCATGGTTTATGCTCTCTTGCTATTTCGTTCACTATATTGCAGTATTCTTTTATATATAGAACCGAAAAATTACTATTAAGGATATAGATTATGAGTCAAAACAATCAACCTAGCCGCTACGATGACAATAATATTTTCGCCAAAATGCTTGACGGTGATATTCCTTATCATAAGGTTTATGAGGATGATAAAACGCTAGCTTTTATGGATATCATGCCGCAAGCCAAAGGTCATGTGCTGGTGATACCTAAGCAAAAAGCGGTAGATCTAGCCGATCTTGAGCCGGAGTATGCCGCCGCGGTATTAATGACTGCCAAAAAAGTTATGCAAGCTCAGCGTCAGGTGTTCGAGCGTGAAGGTATTATTCAAATGCAGCTCAATGGTAGTGAAGCTGGACAGACAGTGTTTCATTATCATGTGCATCTGATTCCTAGCAGCATTCATGAGTTGGGTCGCCATGCCGTTACCCAAGCAGATAGCGAAGAGCTTGCTCATGCTGCACAGCAACTTGCAGCAGCGATTTCAGCTTTTTAATATGTTTTTACTGTTTTTAGGCTTCATAAAGTAACTGCATTAAATAAGGGTATTGAGTTCTAATGATCTTATCTTAGATATAGAAAGGCAGTTGAAAAGCTGCCTTTTTTATTGCTTAGTAATAATCATGTAACAAGCGTTAAATTAATGTTACAACGCAAGCTTGTATCTGGGGTTTGATTACAGAGTATGGTAAAAAACATACTTTGTTGGGCGCATCTGTACCACTTCATCTGTACGAATGAGCTTTTCATTCGATAAAAGTGCCCTTAATTTGAGGACAATATCTTTTATGAGTAAATTACCTCGCTCCACTATTTTGTTGCCAGTATTTGTGCCAGCCGCCGCCATCATGCTGTTATTAGTCATTGGCACAGCGATTAATCCAGAAGCGGCTGGCGAGTTATTTAGTTCAGTACTGGCGTTTACCACCGATACTTTCGGTTGGTTTTATATGTTGGCAGTCGCTATATTCTTGGTCTTCATTATTGCTTTAGCATTTTCGCCCTATGGCAGTATTAAATTGGGTCCTGACCACGCCGAGGCTGAGTATAAGTTCCTTGAGTGGTTCGCTATGCTGTTTTCCGCAGGGTACGGTATTGCCTTACTATTTTATGGTGTCGCTGAACCTGTGCTACATTTTGCTAGTCCGCCACTTTCAGAACCCCAAACCATTGCTGCTGCCAAAGAAGCCATGCAGATTGCCTATTTTCACTGGGGATTCCACATCTGGGCGATATACGGCGTGGTAGGGTTGTCCCTGGCCTATTTTTCTTTTCGCCATGGGTTGCCATTATCAGTGCGCTCAACGCTATATCCGTTAATTGGTGACAAAATTCATGGGCCTATTGGTCATACCGTCGATGTATTTGCGATTCTGGGTACAATGTTTGGTATTGCCACCAGTTTGGGTTTATCAGTAGCGCAAATCAATGCAGGTTTGAATTATTTGTTGCCCAACATGGTTCCTGTGAGTACAACGGTGCAGGTCATTATCATTGCCTTGGTAACGTCGGCAGCGCTACTCTCGGTATTGGCTGGGATGGATAAAGGGGTTAAACGGTTGTCTATCCTAAACATGGTGTTGGCAACTGCGTTGATGATATTTGTGTTTATCGTTGGTCCATCGGTATTTATCCTCAATGCTTTTATGGAAAATACAGGCAGCTATTTGGGCAATATCGTTGAGCGCACCTTTAGCTTACAAGCTTATCAATCGAGTGATTGGATCGGTAGCTGGACGCTATTTATCTTTGCATGGACCATTGCATGGGCTCCTTTTGTCGGTCTGTTTATTGCTAAGATTAGTCGCGGCCGCACCATTCGTGAGTTTGTAGTGGGTGTGATGTTGGTGCCAACTCTCTTTACTTTCTTTTGGTTTTCGGTATTTGGTGATACTGCGCTACATATGATTATGGTTGACGGTTATGACGCCTTGATTGGCGAAGTGCAGAACAACCAAGCGATAGCGTTATTTAAATTATTAGAGAACTTACCCTTTACCCAGATAGTATCGTCCTTGACAGTATTGTTGATTATCACCTTCTTTGTCACCTCATCAGATTCAGGGTCGTTGGTTATCGACTCGCTTGCTGCGGGTGGACGTAGTGATACGCCATGGTGGCAGCGCTCGTTTTGGGTGGTAACCGAAGGTGCGGTCGCCGCAGTTTTACTCATCGCAGGTGGTTTAAGCGCGTTACAAACAGCCGCTATCGTCAGTGCTTTGCCGTTTGCGGTCATTATATTGATTTCGACATTTGGTATGTGGCGTGCGCTACGTATCGAAGGACATCGTAATCAGAGTTTAGCCAATGACAATCATTTGCCGCCCCATTTACTTAAACTCGATGCATGGCGTGACCGTATTGACTACATGACCAATCAGCCAACTCGCGATAAAGTGCTTGATTATATCAAAGGCACAGTTATGTCATCAATGAATGAGGTTGCAGAGAAGTTCAAAGAGACAGGTTGGTTGCCTGATGTTAATTATGATGAGGTCAATAATCGCGCAGTGCTTGAATTAAGACGTGGCGAAAACGTTGAGTTCTGGTACGAGGTTCGTTTGTCTGAGCATGACATTCCTGATTATTATACAGAGGATACGGCGAATTCATTGCCGCAAGAGCACCATCATCGTGCTGAGGTATATCTGCGCCGTGGTGGTCAAACCTATGATCTATATGGCTATCAGTCAGAGTCGGTGATTAACGACATCATCGATCAGTTTGAAAAATACCTACACTTCGTTAATGTCTCCCCAAATATTCTGCCTTGGCGTATGCAAGAGCATGATGAAGACATCACACTTGAACAGGGCAGTGTGTTTGATAAGTAGACCTTTTGTTTTTAAATGAAGAAAGGCAGCTGAAAAGTTGTCTTTTTTTAGGGCCAAACTATTTCTCATGCTTTATTTTTCTATAAAGGTAGTTTTACTAATAGATCTATCAATACGGATTTTTACATGAGTCACGTATGTAATGGCAGTTAGCAGTCATTTTTAGGTGGTTTTTTATCATTTTAAAGGCGTTTTAATTATCAACAACTGTTATTTGTGAATACAATAGACACTTTAATACTTTGAAAAATTGATGGTTATATAACAGTATTAGACGCATATACCATTTTATTATTTGAGAGCATTTTATGAGCCAGTTATCCCGCTCCACGATTTTGATGCCAGTCTTTATACCGACTGCCATTGTGATGATTTTATTAGTCATTGGTGCTTCGGTGAACCCCCAACTGGCAAGCGGTCTATTCGAGCAAGTGCTTATCTTTACCACTGAGAGTTTCGGTTGGTTTTACATGCTTGCCACCGCGCTGTTCTTAATCTTTATTGTGACCTTGGCGTTTTCGCCTTATGGTAGCATTAAGCTTGGGCCGGATCATGGCGATGCACAATATAACTTTATCGAATGGTTTTCGATGTTGTTTTCGGCAGGCTACGGTATTGCGTTGCTGTTTTATGGGGTCGCCGAGCCGGTATTGCATTTTGCTACACCGCCGCTCTCCGAGCCACAAACGATTGCCGCTGCCAAAGAAGCCATGCAGATTGCTTATTTTCATTGGGGATTCCATATTTGGGCGATCAACGGTGTTGTTGCGTTGACATTGGCTTATTTCGCGTTTCGGCAGGGTTTGCCTTTATCGATGCGCTCAACGCTTTATCCTATTATCGGTGACAAAATATATGGTCCTATTGGGCATGCAGTCGATGTGTTTGCTATCTTGGGCACCTTGTTTGGATTGGCAACCAGCTTGGGTATATCGGTCTCGCAGATTAATACCGGCTTGAATTATTTAGTGCCAAGCATCCCTGTCAATACCACAGTACAGGTCATTGCGATTACTCTGATTACTGGTTTGGCACTGATATCCGTATTGGCTGGGATGGACAAAGGGGTAAAAAGACTCTCCATCTTGAATATGATATTGGCGACATCGCTGATGTTGTTTGTATTTATTGTTGGTCCTTCCGTGTTTATTCTCAATGCCTTTATGGAAAATACAGGCAGTTATTTAGGCAATATCGTTGAGCGTACCTTTAGTCTACAAGCCTATCAGCAAGGCGATTGGATCACTAGCTGGACACTGTTTATCTTTGCCTGGACGATTTCATGGTCGCCGTTTGTCGGTATCTTTATCGCCAAAATATCTAGAGGTCGCACCATCCGTGAGTTTATCGCCGGTGTCATGTTGGTACCGACTATTTTTACTTTCTTTTGGTTTGCGGTTTTCGGCGATACCGCCTTAAACATGATTATGGTACAAGGTTATGAGACACTGATTAGCGAGGTACAAAATAATCAAGCGATTGCGCTATTTAAGTTACTAGAAAACCTGCCCTTTACACAAATCGTTTCAGCATTAGCAGTGGTGTTGATTATCACCTTTTTTATCACCTCGTCTGACTCAGGTTCATTAGTGATTGACTCGCTAGCGGCGGGCGGTCGCAGTGATACACCAGCATGGCAGCGCACGTTTTGGGTACTTATATTAGGCGTTGTGGCTTCTGTACTTTTGCTAGCAGGGGGTCTACAGGCTCTGCAAACAGCAGCTATCGTCAGTGCTTTACCATTTACCATGATTATTCTGATTGCGATGTTTGGCATGTGGCGCGCGCTACGTATCGAGGGGCATCGTAATGAAAGCTTAGCCGATAATAATCATCTACCGCCGCATCTGCTCAAGCTTGAGGCTTGGCGAGATCGTATTGACTATATTACCGACCAGCCGAGTCGTGAGGAAGTGCTCGCTTATATTAAGGGTACGGTGATGGCCTCGATGACTAAGGTCGCTGAGAAGTTTGCTGAGAGAGGCTGGGTACCTGAAGTCAATTACGATGACACTAATAATCGCGCGGTACTAGAGCTGCAACGCGGAGATGATGTTGAGTTCTGGTACGAAGTGCGCTTATCTAATCATGAGCTGCCCGATTACTATGCCAAAGACGCTTATGGCTCAACAGATGACAATGCAGCAGTAGATAAAACAGAAGAAGCAACGCAAACTCATCAATACCGCGCTCAAGTGTACTTGCGCCGCGGCGCCCAAACTTATGATCTGTATGGCTATCAATCGGAGTCGGTCATTAACGACATCATTGATCACTTCGAGAAGTACTTAAAGTTCTTACATGAATCACCCAATAGTCTACCGTGGCGCATGCAAGAGCACGATGATAATATTACTTTAGAGCAGGGCAGTGTGTTTGATAAATAGTTTAGTCATGCATGTTAATCACTTGCAATAAGGATATTAATCCTTAGAATAACGGTTTGTTTTCATTCACTTATTTTTATGAAGGGCAAGCCGTTTTTTATGTCGATAGATATCTTAGCTCATCCTAATGTGCAATCGCTTGCTGTTGACGATCACTCGTTATTGCAGCCACTAAAAATTGGCGACTTAACGATAGAGAATCGTCTGATGGTTGCGCCGATGGCAGGGGTCACAGACAACCCTTTTCGTAGGCTTTGTAAGTCCTTTGGCGCCGGGCATGCAGTGAGTGAGATGATTATCGCTGATACCGCGCTTTACGCTCGCAAAAAATCCTTATATCGAGCCAATTTCGATGGTGAGATTGCGCCAATATCAGCGCAGATAGCGGGCGCTGAGCCGGATAAACTTGCTGAGGCGGCGCGTTATCAGATCGACAACGGCGCCCAGATTATCGACATCAATATGGGCTGTCCGGCTAAAAAAGTCTGCCGTAAGCTCGCAGGATCGGCGCTATTGCAGGATGAGGATTTGGTTGCGCGTTTGCTTGATGCGGCGGTAAATGCCGTTGATGCGCCTGTGACGCTAAAGACGCGTTTGGGCTTTGAAAATGGCCGTGAAAATATCTTGCGAGTTGCCAAGCGCGCAGAGCAAGCAGGCATAGCGGCTATCGCCATTCATGGGCGTACGCGCGAGGATATGTACACAGGTAATGCCCGTTATGAGCTGATTCGTGAAGTCAAAGACAGCATCAATATTCCGGTGATTGCTAATGGCGATATCGATAGCGCGCAAAAAGCGCAACAAGTGTATGAGCTGACGGGCTGTGATGCGGTGATGATAGGCCGTGCCGCACAAGGCCAGCCGTGGCTGTTTCGCGATATTGAGCACTACTTGCGTACCGGTGAACAATTAGCTGCGCCTACTATCCGCGAGATCAAAGATATAGTGTTAGCGCACTTGCAAGAGCTGTATGACTTTTATGGTGAGTATTCAGGATGCCGTATCGCGCGTAAACATATCGCTTGGTACACCACAGGTATTCCTAGTTCTAACGCCTTTCGTCAAGCGATGTATGGCGAGGAGAGTACAGCAGGACAGTTTCGAGTAGTGGAGGAGTTCTTACAAGCGCACGAATGATAGTAAGCCTTTATTTTTCTGCTCAAACGGTATGCAGCGTCAAAGCTGAGATGAAGTCACTAGATAAAACGTTCTCAAAGCACCTTTTACGCTTAGAGTGTCTCGATGACCATTGTATATATTCTCCAAATCAAGTAAAGTCAAAGATGCAGGTCTTACTATGTAGTCTTTATAGGAGTAGGGGCTATATTCTGCTCGAGGTTACGCTGTACACACAGCCAGTCACGTATACAATAATTAAATAACAAGGATGTTTTATGGCAAACCCTTCAAAGAAAAAAATTAGCAAAGTCGTCAAAGGTAAAAATATTATCATCACCGGTGCTTCAAGTGGTATCGGTGAGCGTACGGCTTTTTTACTTAGTGAGTGCGGTGCACACGTTATCTTACTTGCCCGTACTGAAGAGAAGCTAAAAGTCGTCAAAGAAAACATCGAAGTATTAGGCGGTAAGGCCAGCTACTATCCTTGTGACTTGACCGACATGGACGATATCGAAAAGACCAGTCAGCTCATCCAAGAAGACTTCGACAGTATCGACGTACTCGTCAATAATGCAGGCCGCTCCATCCGCCGCTCCGTTCACGAGTCAGTCAATCGCTTTCATGATTTTGAGCGCACGATGGATATTAACTACTTTGGCGCAGTTAAGATTATCTTGGCTTTCTTACCTGGCATGATAGAGCATAAAACCGGTCAAATCGTCAATATCTCTTCGATTGGCGTACTAGCCAATAGTCCACGTTTTGGCGCTTATGTCGCCTCAAAATCTGCTCTAGATGCTTTTAGTCGCTGCTTAGCTGCTGAGGTCAAAGGCGATAACATCACCATTACCAATATCTTTATGCCGCTGGTGCGCACACCGATGATTGCACCGACCAAACTATATCGCTACATGCCAGCACTAATGCCTAATGAGGCGGCTATGATGGTAGCCAAAGCTATCGTGAAAAAACCCAATAGTATCGCCAGCGGCATGGGTAAGTTTGCCTCTGCAACTTATTCGCTAGCGCCAGCCATCAACGTTGGCATTCAGTCTATCGGCTATCGTATCTTCCCAAGCTCATCGGCTGCGCAAACGACAGATACTAAGCCTACTTTAGCGCAGCGCGCCTTTGCTAGAATCCTGCCAGGCGAGCATCATTAAAATAGCATTTTAGTTGACTTGGTATGAATAAAAAGGATGCTTCGGCGTCCTTTTTAGTTTGTCGTCAGTTTTGTTAAGGGAGCAACGAGTGGTTCCCTAGTGAGGATTTGAACCTTTGTCTAGGAGCTAATGATATCAATATCTCTACTCATTGAAACAGCTTCGGTTTACCTAACCTATCATGCATACTCTATTCGTAATCGGTACGCTATAGATATTAACTTGGGAGGTTCTAGTTATATAGCTCAACAATAATAATCAAACCAAAAATTATGCGTTTATTAAAATCAGCTCTACGGTTTTTTAGCAAGCTTACTGGTTTTCATTTACTTCACTCGATTAGATAAAATAACGCCAATTGAGCTTAACATTATGCCGCATACCACTACTATTGTTAAAGGCTCATGAAGTATTAACGCTGCAAGTAAGGCGGTCAGTCCAGGAGACAAGGAACCAAGTAGCAAGGTGCGAATAGAGCCCAGCTTGTTGACTGCATAAGAAAACCCAATGGTTGAGACCACCCCAACACCAACGCCTTGTACCAAAATAAAAGGTAGCGCGTCGTCAAAAGAAACGACTCCTAGGTTTGTCTTTAGAATGCCAACAAGAGCCATTACTAATACTATAAAAAATGATGTGTAAGAAAGTACGATAGCCACCGCTATTGGACTTAACTTTGTATTTTTAAGACCCAAGGTATAACCTGCCCAGACCAAGCTTGCAAGCAATAAGAAGGCCACGCCATGTAGCAAACTTTCAGGCGAAGACCCTGCATTCCCTATAATCATAGCGGTTACACCAAACAGAATCAGCATGAATGCCAAAAACTTTTTTAACGATATCTTTTGACGATAAAAAATAAAAGATAAGAGGGCGGCAAAGAATACTGGCGTCCCTGTCAAAATAGTACCAACGTAAGCAGCAGGAGCAGTTCTTGCGCCAAAGGAAGCTAGTAAAAGAAAGGGCACGCCGCCACATAATATAAATAAGACATCAAACCATTTGATATTTTTGATCTCCTTCAAACTGGAGTATGCCCAAGGTGTCAATAAAAGTAATGGCACGCTAAATCGAATGAGCATGACATCAGCAATACTTAGCGATGACCCACCAATAGCTCGGACAGTCAATGCAAAACCTGACCAAATAAGTAGCACGGCAATCATAGCCACATAGCCTTTCGCTAGCGGAGACATTGCAAATGAGGTGTTTTTGCGCGGAGATGATTGAAAGATTGTATTCATGTCGATATCTTAAGCTTATATACAAAGCCTAATTATCAATCAAATATCGCGCTTTTATCTTTATTCTTTTATTGCAAATCTATACTTATTTAGTGGATAATGCCAATTAATGTAGAATTATTGGCTTAAAAAACCAGAAAGGCAATACATGGATAAAATCGACCGTCATATTTTGGAAGTGCTTCAGAAAGAAGGACGCTTATCGACAGCTGAATTAGCTGAGCGCATTGGTCTGTCACCCTCACCTTGTGCTAGGCGCCTGAAACGTTTAGAAGATGAATCCTATATAGAGGGTTACCAAGCGAACGTTAGTAGAGTGAAAGCTGGCATTAAGATGAGCTTTTTTGTGGAAGTCAGTCTCAATAATCATCAAGAAGCGTCAATTATCGCTTTTGAAAATGCGTTATCTGAGATGGAGGAAGTCATTAATGGCCATGTGGTCTCGGGCCCTTATGATTACTTATTGGAAGTAGTCAGCGCAGACCTCAACGGTTATGAAGAGTTTACACGTAAGTTGCATAAGCTGACTAGCGTTAAAGACATACATACTCACTTATCAGTGAGAAAAGTGGTTAATAAAACAACGTTGCCCATTTTTACATGATATCTTTTGATGCCTATTAGGGTCTGTGCTCAGTTTAAAAAACAGTCATTCAAATGACTTAAATAATTAATAAACTTAAGAAGATGCCATGAAGACTTTACAACTCAGCTCAATCATTTTATTAGTAGCCTTATCTGCGCTAACCGGTTGCCAAAAAACTGACAAAGCATTAGAGACATCACTAGAAACACAGTCCCCTAGCGTCATGAAAAAGTTATTCAATATTGATGTTGGTAAAGCATTTTATATCACTTTTCCCGATCATAAGAATCAAATCCAATTGACAGAGTTTACCAAGTTGAGCACTAGTAAAAATGAAAAGCCTTATGTAAAAGGCGTCCTGTCAAACAATGAACATTATGCAGCATGGCTTGACTATACTAATATCACTGCGTTGAACATTTCAAATGATAAAAACATTTTTAAGTTTGTTGCGCCTTATACTCTAACGAATACCAATCCTGATACGGATAAAAAATCCAGTCTAGATAGCCCTAATCTACCTAGTAGCGCACTCTATCTAGGTGCTTTTGAGCTAGATTACCGTACTAATGACATCAACCAATACGGGCAACAGCTCTTAGGTAAGTACAGTACACTGACTGCGATAGATTATGATGGACAAAAGACTGTTGATGTCACTATACGTCAGTATCCAACACAGGCTGACCAAGATAAGGAAATCAACTCAAGTGCTCATAGGCTAACGTTTGATGTAGATGAAGGGTTGAGCTTAGTTGATGACGTTATCGTAGAATAAGCGTTAATGGCTTTAATAGACCAAACACAGGCACTTTGCTACCAGCACCTCGCCCTCGCTTGCCTTTACGAGTTCCACCAAAGTATGATTCGTCTACTTCGATTTCGCCTTCAAATAGACCAGGGTCTTGGCTATTCGCGTAAATAAGCAGTCTTAGCCTATGAAAGTAATAACTGGCTGTCGTTTTATTAACACCAACTAAGCTTGCTGCTGTTCTCGCGGTAGAACCGGCAACAAATAGCTCGATTAGTCTGTTTTGTTTATACCAACTTAGTTTACTCTTTCTCATAGTGCTATCCTAAATAATTTTACTTATCTAGGACAGCCCCAATTTTATAGATATGTTACATTAGAATTACTAACATAAAGAGTGTATCGGTAAGGTACTAATGGGCATACCTGTAATGAATAGTGTGAACCAATGCGCTAGCCAAAACCTGAATTTCATCACGTAAACCAAGAGAATACTGCTAGATAGCAGTGTTCTCTTATTATATTCAAAGGGAAAATCATGCGTTCTTTGCTTCTAACGACAATATGCTTAACGGGCAGTTTAGCTCTAGTGGCGTGTAATAACCATCGAGCCGAAACCACGGATCTTAGTCAGCAATCTACAATGAAAATGCCGGTAGCATCAGCGGCATTTACCGCTTTTGGCAATAAAGGAAAAAGTTGGCGGACAGTGGTTAAAGGAAATAGATTAAGTGTAGAAGCAGATTTCTTAAAGCCCACAACAGTTGTGGTAGTGGGCTCCGCTAATACTAACGGCTTTGAATACGAGAGCACAATAAACGGGCAACCTATTATTTTGAATATACGAAAAAATATCTGTATTGATGACAATGGCTATCAAAATGAATTTATTGCCACATTAAGCTATGCAGGTAGAACATATCAGGGTTGTGCTGTTGCCGGTGCAATAGAAATTGCGCCCACATAGAAGATAAGTCTAAGCGGTATCCAACGTATGCCTATGACAAACCAATTTCACTGGTTCGGTTCCCTAGTGAGGACTTGAATACTAGGCTGTGTGCTAATGATGTCAACATTTTAACTCACTAAGATAGTCGCGGTGTACTTCATGGTGTACCTACCATACATATTCTATCTATGATCGATGCGCTATACAGGCATAGAAGCTAGCGTTAGATATGAGTTTAATGGCTATAAATCGATGGTATGATTAACGAATAAACCACAGTTAGTGACGCGACTCTATGATCTTTCCTAAATCCAAAATGACAACTGCCTTTCTTTTTCTTTTATCCTCACTATTTCTGCTGATAGGTTGCCAACAAATTCAAAGTGCAACTAATCAACAAGCTTCTCAGACGCAATTAAGTCATAAGGAAAAAAGTGACGTTACAAAACTACAAAAATTGGCCGAACAAGGTGATGTAGAAGCTCAGTTTGAGCTCGCTGAGAAATATAGAGAAGGTACAGAAATAAATCTAGATACTGTAAAAGCAGTCTATTGGTACACAAAAGCAGCCGATCAAGGAAATGTAGCGGCTCAGTCTAACTTAGGCGTGATATACGGTTTAGGTTATGGCGTATGTCAAAATACTATGAAAGCAGTCTATTGGTATACAAAAGCAGCCAATCAAGGAGATGTAGCGGCTCAGTTTACTTTAGGTGATTTGTACCACAAAGGTTCTAGTGTGCCTCAAGATTATAATAAAGCAATTTATTGGTACAAAAAAGCAGCTAATCAAGACTATCCGTTTGCTCAATATGCTATAGCCACTATGTACGAAAAAGGTCAGGGCGTACGTCAAGATTATGCTATTGCTAAAGAATGGTATGACAAAGCATGTGATATTGGATTTCAATCATCAGGTTGCGATGAATATAAGACTAATTATAGTAAATAGTTTTGAATACAGAAGAATTGATTTAGATTAGTCTTCCTGAGGTATACCCCAGCGGAACCAGTCATTTCACCCTTCAAACCTATTAACAGACTACTTAAAACAGACCACTATTAAACAACCACCTATAACAGACTCACGAAACTGTCATCTAGCCAAAAATACGCCACAATATCCAAAACAACCCTAACATCACGACAGCGATAATTAATAGGCGTTTAGCCCAATAGGGCAGTAGGGGTTTTTTATAGCCGATATCATCGAGCTTACTATCGACACCGCGCTGCAAGCTCTTAAACCCTGCTTCAGGAGGCGTAGATTTCACCCGTTGTTTTTGTAGAGGTGCAGTATCTTCATTAGCGACCTCTCTATCTGAGCTAATAGCACTATTTGGAATGCCTTGCTTACTGGCGATAGAAGTGAGTTGTTGGTGTTGTTTGGTTTTGAGGGCGGCTTCATATTCATCGATACACGCTTTAGCGGCGTCCATACTGATACCCTCGTCAGCGGCTAATGTCTTGATGGCCATGACAAGATTACCTTTTTCGATCATTATGACGACCGACTTTGGCAGTTTTTTACGGATGGCTTGAGAGCTGGCGTCTGGATTAAACATAAGGAGCCTTTTTTGATAGTAATATTTGGTCAGATAGGGTTTATTATAGCAACTCTAAAAGCGCTAAGGGATAAGCAAAACGTTACCTAAATTTGTATATAGAAAAATTATGCAAAAAAAAGCCGCAATCCATTCGGATCGCAGCAAATAAAAACTCGCTCTCAAATACTAAGCGACGACAGTAACGATTAAATTGAGAGCGGCGTCATAAACGCAAGTCTTAACTTATAGATTTTTCCAGCGTTGGATAGATTCTTTGATCACTTCTTTGGCTTCCGCAACATCGCCCCAAGATTCAACGACAGTAGTACCGGCTTTTTTCAGGTCTTTATAATGACTGAAATGGAAGTTCAGCTGATTGATCAGCTGCTTAGGTAAGTCCTCTAAGCTGTTATAAGCATTGCCCGTATCGCGATCATCAGCAGGCACGACAACGATCTTATCATCGACTTCGCCATCATCAACGAACTTCATAACGCCGATGACTTTAGCTTTCAAAAAGATACCCGTCGGTAGGGGCTGCTCAGTGATGATTAGCGCATCGAGTTCATCGCCATCTTCATCAAGGGTCTGCGGGATAAAACCATAGTTACAAGGCTTAGCAAAGATTTGCGGATCGATACGGTCAAGCTCGAATACGGCAAGCTCACGGTTCCACTCGATTTTGTGGCTGCTACCAGTAGGTATCTCAACGACCACATTGATAACGCCGCCATCAACATCACCAGCATCCAAAATCTGATTAAAATCTGCCATAAAGGGTCTCCAACTGTTGCTATTATTGAATATTAAAAAGGGATTTGTATGTATATCGCGCCATTAAACGACAAATATCATAGCGCTTAATGGTTGCCGAGTGCGAGTATAGCAAGTTTGCATTTATTTTTCTTGTTTGCCTTAAGTCTATACTGGCACGATATTATGCAGTCTAAGACTTTGGACCTACAGGACGCAGAACAATATCGCCGGTATGACGTTGAGCAATATTATCAATAAGCAGTTGGGTGACTTGCTCGTAGCTGAGTGACGCTTTGTTGTCATCCATAGAGATAAAGTCTGCTAACCGTAACATTTGCATGCCAGCATAACCGCAAGGGTTGATCGCGTTAAAAGCTGATAAGTCGCAGTTGATATTGAGCGCTAGACCATGATAACTAAAGCCATGTTTAATCTTGAAGCCTAATGACGCCACTTTACCTAGCATAATACTATCAACCTCTTTTACGTCAGCATTAGCTTCATCACAGCTCATATCTGAATACAGATAAACGCCTGGGGCATCGCGGCGAGCTTGAGCCATGAATCTGGAAGCTGAGCTTTCACTTAAGCCGTAACTCCTGAGGCAATCATTGATCACGTCTTCTAATGCTTGTTCTGCATGAGAGACTAAGTTACGTACGCTCCAGCCTAAGCTGTCTAAGTCAAACAGCCAATAGATCACTAACTGGCCATGTCCATGCCAAGTCACTTGTCCGCCGCGATCGGTTTGAATGATAGGGGTGTCTGTCTGCTGCAGTATGTGCTCTTTTTTGCTTGCTTGTCCTAAAGTATAGACATCGTTGTGATCGACGATCCACAGCTCATCGGGGGTACGCACGCCTTGCTGCTGCTTTAGCGCAATACGTTCTAATATGCGCTCTCGCATAGCATCATTGGTCGGAATATAGTCAGCAGCATTTAGGGTCTTGCTAACGAGCGTATCGGTAATCTTCAGCATTGGTTTTGCCATTTTTATCTCTATTTTCAAAAACAGGACGCGCCTTACTTATCAGCCTGACGTAATGGAAATAATTAGGAGATTTAGTGTAGCAGTTTTTATAACAGACGTATAAAAAGATGAGCAAAAAGTTGTTTTAGTAGGCGCTTAAACACGGTTTAAAGGAGCAAGCTCACCTTATTTTCCTCGCACAAAATCGCAGCGTAGTTAAAGCTTAATTATGGTCGAAGTAGATAAATGACAAACGAAGAAAATAGATTCGAACCTATAAGTCTGTTAATCGTGCTTTTCATTCGCCAATCAATAGGCTACATTAGATAGCAACCCGCTAGTGCGTCTTGACGCTAGCTTTTATGACAAGGACGACAAATGACAGATACACAGCAAACCAACTATCAAGCTGATGATCATATTATTGAGCAAGCCGGTGATCATATGGCAGACAAACCAAGTAAGTCGCCTAGCATTGCGACGACTATTGATGAGATGCAAGCACAGTTTTCGCGCTTATATAAGCTGAGCCGCGATCAGCCTATCAATGATTGGGCCACTCGTGATGAGCAATTAGATAACTTGGAGCTGATGTTAAGCGACAAGCAACATAGCTTAGCGCAAGCGATCAATGCCGATTTTGGCTATCGTAGCGAATCTGAGACGCAGTTTGCAGAGCTATTTCCAAGCTTTACCGGTATCAGCCACGCAAAAAAATACGGTAAAAAATGGATGAAGCCGCGCCGCGCTGCCATCTCGGCGCTCTATATGCCAGCTCATAATGAGATTCAGCCGCAGCCACTAGGCGTGGTCGGTATTATGGTGCCATGGAATTATCCGCTATTCTTAGCCGTAGGGCCGATGATAGACGCTCTTGCGGCGGGTAATCGCGTCATGGTAAAAATGAGTGAAGCGGCGCCGAAATTTGCGCAAGCATTTGCAGAGGCGGTGGCGCGCTATTTTTCGCAAGATATGGTCTGCGTAGTATTAGGAGAGGTTGATATTGCTGAGGAGTTTAGCAAACTGCCTTTTGATCATCTGCTCTATACCGGCTCAACCGCCGTCGGCAAAAAGATAATGGCAGCAGCAGCACCTAATCTAACGCCAGTGACGCTAGAGCTCGGTGGTAAATCGCCGGTTATCGTTTTAAATGGTGCCAATCTTGAGTCAGCGGTCAACCGCGTAATGATGGGTAAAACCCTCAATGCTGGTCAAACTTGTATCGCCCCTGATTATGTCTTGGTACAGCGTAAAGATCATGAGGCATTTATTAGCTTAGCCAAAGAGTGGATGGATAAGCACTATCCTAATATTGCTGATAATCCAGATTATTCCCGAATCATTAATAATCAACAATTCAAACGCGTAAAAGGCTATCTCGATCAGCTATCTGGTGAAGGCGTGCATCAATTAACCGATGCCCAGCCTAATATCGACACCCGCTTGATGCCGCCAGTTATCGTCAGCGAGCCTAATGATGATAGTGAAGTCATGCAAAATGAGATTTTTGCCCCTGTGCTGCCGTTAGTGCATTATGACACGCTAGAGGACGCTATCGACTATGTCAATGCGCGCCCGCGTCCACTTGCGCTATATGTCTTTGGTGATGATCAAAATGAGATTGAGCAAGTGCGCTCGCATACAGTATCAGGTGGTATGTGTATCAATGAAGTCGTGCTACATGTCGCGCAGCATGATTTACCGTTTGGCGGTGTGGGTCATTCGGGGACTGGAGCCTATCATGGTCAAGCAGGTTTTGAGCGCTTAAGCCATATGAAGCCTGTCTTTATCCAAAGTAAAGTCAATGGCTTGAACTTACTATTGCCGCCTTATGGTGGGTTCTTTAAACGAGCAATGGGCTTGATGCTAAAGTAGCTTTTGCTTTAAATGACTTGAAGTAGATAATAGCGTTTATTTTGATAAACGCTATTTTTTTGAAAAAATACTGTCAAAACTCGTGAAGGTTATACATACTATTTAATACCCATATTTCATGGTACTGCGATCACTGTCTAATGACTATAAGCTAACGGCTATAAAAACGAATAGCTATGAAGACCAGTAGTTATATAGACTAATAGGCATAAAGACTAATAGCTATAAAAGTTCGCCTTGATCATGAGTAGACATCGCTAAAATAATAAACAGGATTTATTATGCGCCAATGGATTGCTTTTAGCTTACTACTATTAAGCTCACTATTACTGCCTCTATCTGCCTCAGCTGCGGATTCTTTATCGTCTTGTCAGACCCCTATAAAGTTTGGCTCACTCACTTGGGAGAGCGGGCAATTCACCACAGGTGTCCTCAAATACATCACCGAAAGTGGCTACGGCTGCGTCGTTGAAGAAGTACCAGGAGCGGGGCCTGCGCTTGAGAACGCGCTATTGCAAGATGATATACAAGTCATCGGTGAGCAGTGGATAGGGCGTTCCCCCATCTTAGAGCAAGCTATCGAAGATAATAAAGTGACGATCATTGGCGACACGTTAGAAGGCGGTGCGACGCAAGGCTGGTACGTTCCGCAATACGTGATGGATGATAATCCAGGTCTACGTCGCTATCAAGACCTGCCTGATTATGCTGAGCTATTCACCGATCCTGAAAACCCTGGCGAAGCTCGTTTTATGAACTGTCCTGCAGGCTGGGCTTGTGAGATATTCAATGTGCGCTTGCTCAAAAATACCGGCTTAGATCGTATCTTTAATGTCACTAGCCCTGGAACAGGAGCGGCACTCGACGCTGAGATTTCCTCAGCGTTTGAGCAGCGTAAGCCGTTATTGTTTTATTACTGGCAGCCGACAGGGCTGATGGCGAAATACGACTTTGCGCCGCTCAAGTTTCCGGCACATGATGAGAAGTGTTGGGATGATTTATTATTAGCTAATGGTACCTCCGATTGTGTGACTGGCTTCCCCGTTTCCCCGTTAGCTATCGCGGTATCTACTCCGTTTCTCGATAGCAATCCAGAATTGACGCAAGCCTTCAAAAAAGTACAGTTCACTCCCGACCAGCTCAATGGCGCTATCTTGGAGATGAGTGAAAATAAGCGTAGCGGTGATGAGCAAGCTCTGCTGTTTTTGCAACAGAACCCTGATATTTGGCAAAACTGGCTCTCTACAGAAGCCGCCACTGCATTGGCGACTGATCTAGGTATTCGTTTGACAGGTACAACTGCTGGGGATACGAATATTGACTCGCCGCTAAATGACGCTACCCAATCGGGTAATTTATTAGGTCTGTCATCGAGCTTTCCAGAATGGTCGCTTGAGACCCCGCTTAATAAGACGCTAGCATTGGTGGTTCGAGATTATGGAGAGGTGTTTCGTAGTATTAGTCGCGTGACCCTAACATATTTATTATTGCCTATTGAGCGCTTGTTGACAGTGATTCCCCCTTGGCTGATTATTGCGTTAGTGACTGTATTAGCTTGGTTTGGGGTGCGTAAAGTATGGTTTGCTATCGCTTGCGGAGTCGGGCTGTTTTTGATTGGCGCTTTTGGGCTGTGGGGCGCTTTGATCGATACCTTGGCTTTATTGATCGTCTCAGTACTAATCACTGTAGTCATCGGTATTCCTATCGGTATTGCAATGTCGGGGAGTGTCTTATTACGCAAAATCGTTACCCCCATTCTCGATGTCATGCAAACCATGCCAAGCTTTGTCTATCTGATTCCAGTGCTGATGCTGTTTGGTATCGGTAAGGTGCCGGCGCTATTCGCTACTATTATTTATGCGCTACCGCCTTTGATACGTTTGACGACTTTAGGAATCAAGCAGGTCAATCATGAAATGATCGAAGCGGGTCGCTCGTTTGGTAGTACGCACTGGCAGCTGCTGATATGGATTAAGCTGCCGCAAGCGCTGCCGAGTATTATGGCAGGGATCAATCAGGCAGTGATGATGTCGCTGGCGATGGTAGTACTAGCCTCGATGATTGGTGCACCGGGGCTTGGCGAAGATGTACTACAATCTATTCAAACGCTCAATATCGGTCAAGGGTTACAAGCAGGTACAGCAATCGTCATTGTAGCGATTATTATTGACCGTATCAGCCAAGCTTTTGGTCAAGGTAAGCGTGCGCGCCAAAAGACTATTGAAGAAGGCAGGCGCCCAACGATTGGTTAAGTTGCCCTTTTTGTTGTGCTTATACGTCTAAATCGCAAACACGGACATGAATAATAAATATTGAGAAAAATGATGGATCATATTAAATTAGAAAATATCAGCAAGATCTATAATGCAAGCCCCAAGCAAGCGCAGTCTGCCTTAGACTTATTGGCTGAGGGAATGGATAGTACGCGTGTTAAGGCGCAAACTGGCTATTCGGTCGGTCTATACGATATCAACTTATCAATCGAAGCTGGCGAGCTGCATTGTATTATGGGCTTATCAGGCTCAGGTAAATCAACCTTGATACGCCACCTCAATCGCCTAATTGATCCTACTACCGGTAAGATTTGGGTCAATACGCAACAGGATAGCGGCGCCACTCACAAGCCAAGTGAGACGAGTCAAAAGCCTTCATTAGCTCACAATACCAGCTCTGAAATCAATATCTTAGATTTAGATGATAAAGGCCTGCAGCAGTATCGCCAGCATACGGTTAGCATGGTGTTTCAGCATTTTGGGCTGATGCCGCATATGACGGTGATACAGAATGTCGCTTATGGACTGCGTGTGCGTAAGATGAGTGTCAGCGAACGTCATCAGATTGCTCGTCATTGGCTAAATGAAGTCGGTTTGCCCAATCTTGAGAATAGCTATCCTGATGAGCTATCGGGCGGTATGCAGCAGCGGGTAGGGTTGGCGCGCGCTTTAGCCACTGACAACCCAATATTGCTGATGGATGAAGCCTTCTCCGCACTTGATCCGCTTATACGTGGTCAACTACAAGATCAGCTATTAGAGCTACAAGCTCGGCTGAATAAGACCATCGTCTTTATCACACATGATATCGATGAAGCGGTCAAAGTCGGTCAGCGTATTAGCATCTTAAACGGCGGCCGCTTAGTACAAACAGGAACGCCAAATGGGCTGCGAGACCATCCTGCCGATGACTATGTCGCGCAGTTTATGAGCGCTAAGCATTAAGCCACGATAGATAATGATATTTCGCGCTAAAAACCTGTCTAAAGTAAGTTTTGTATAGCGCTCTTTTGAGTAAAATATCATTACTTATTAACAGAATCTTAATATTCAGACAGTATTGTTAACATTACCTCATTGTTTTAGCTTATTAATGCTCATATTATATGGCTAAAACAAGCTGCTTAACATAGCGTTAATTCACTTTAGAAATAACGTAGCACGCTTAAATGCACAATAGTCTTACTTTAGAAAAAAAAGATCAGCCAAAGCTCTTTTCTCTTCAACACCTATTCTATACAGCCCATAAAACCTTCTTTAAGTTGGCTCTCGTTTTTCAAGAATCCGTAATAACCTTTTGATGTTAAAGCTGTTATACAAAAGACTTTGCCAAAAATAAATATTGCCTATAAAAGAATGACCGACGCTATAGATAATGAATTTGGATAAATAACATGATGACAAATAATAAGCCTCGTCCGCTTTGGCTCAAGCAGATCAGCGCTGCAAGCTTAACAACCGTATTGAGCGCCGGATTATTACTAGCCTGCGGTCAAGTCAGTAACGCTGAAAGTGGCGCGAGTAACACGCCAAAAAGTCAAAACAAAGGGGTGAGCCGTTCACGTGATATGCTGCCATCTGACATGTTAAAACAAATGCAAGCCTTGCCGCAATTGACACAAGGACTAGGTAGCAGTGGCTCCTCAGTTATTGACCCTAACAAGCCGACCTTGATAAAGTTTTGGGCAAGCTGGTGTCCGTTATGTTTAGGCACGCTTTCGGAAACCCAAGAGTGGCGCACAGATCCTAAGTTTGCGGATCTAAATGTCGTCACCGTAGCCAGTCCGGGACATCTCAACGAAAAAGCTGCAGGCGAGTTTGCAAGCTGGTACGCTGGTATCCAAGCCGACTATCCTCAGCTGCCCGTATTAGCAGATGCTTCTGGTCAGCTAATTAGCACCCTTGGCGTCCAAGTCTACCCAAGCTGGGCGATACTCGATAAAAAAGGCAATCTAGTACATCTGGTTAAAGGCAATATTTCAGCCGAGCAAGCCTATGCGCTAGCGGATAATGCGGACAATGACTTTGCAGAACTCAAGAGCGGGCAAACCAAATCGGTACAAGCGCAGACCTTAGATAATAACCCTAAGATAGAGACTATCAAGCAAAAACAGGGCGTTTATTATAATGATAAAGGCCTGCCAATTAAGACACGTAGTATCTACTTAGCCGGTGGCTGCTTCTGGGGTGTAGAGGCTTATATGGAGCGCGTCGCTGGCGTCGTCGATGCGGTATCCGGCTACGCCAATGGCGATACTGCCAACCCAAGCTATGAAGAGGTTATACGCGGCTCAGGGCATGCTGAAACGGTAAAAGTCACTTATGACGCCGATAAGACCGACTTAGAGACTATTTTGAAATACTACTTACGTGTGATTGATCCGACCAGTGTCAATAAGCAAGGTAACGATCGCGGCGTGCAGTATCGCTCAGGGATTTATTATACTGATAAAAAGGACAAGGCTGTTATTGATGCGGCGCTGACACGAGTGCAGAGTCAATATAAGCAGCCCATAGTCGTTGAAAACGAAGCGCTCGATAATTTTTATTTAGCGGAGATGTATCATCAAGATTACTTGGCCAAAAACCCTAACGGCTATTGTCATGTTGATTTGAGCTTAGCTGATGATAAGCTGGAAGAGAGTGGCAGTAATAACAGTAACGACATTCAACCAACCAAACTTGCGCCTGTCAGCACCGTTGCTGAGGCTTTAGATCCAAAACGCTACAGTGGCTATAATAAAAATGCACTAAAAGATACTCTGACGCAAGCGCAATATAATATCACCCAAGAGGCGGGCACTGAGCGCGCGTTCAGTCATGAATATGATGACTTATTTGCACCCGGCATTTATGTCGACGTGGTGAGTGGTGAGCCGTTATTTTTATCGACCGATAAATATCAGTCGGGCTGCGGCTGGCCGAGCTTTACTAAGCCTATCGACAAGCAAGTGATCACTGAGCGTGATGATTTATCTTATAACATGGTGCGTACTGAGATTCGCTCGCGAGTAGCCGACTCACATTTGGGTCATGTGTTCCCAGATGGGCCGAAAGATCGCGGCGGTTTGCGCTATTGCATTAATGGCGGAGCGTTACAATTTATCCCCGTCAGTGTCATGCCGCAATCAGGGTATGCACCGCTTGTGAAACTGGTTAAATCGTAACCGTCTTAAGGTTATTAAGCGGCAAATAGGCAAATGCTAGATAATGGCGTTATACTTAGGCTTTGATTTGTTTATCGTCGTTTGTTGCAAAAGCCCTTTATTACAAAAAATCATATGCTAAGGTTACCGCATGGCTGTTATTCATACCCCAATTATTACCTCATTGCTTGACAATGATCTCTACAAGTTCACTATGCTACAAGCAATGCTGCATCAGTTTCCGCAGACGCATGGGGTATATCGTTTTCGCTGCCGCAATAACAATGATGTCGCTTATCCACTAGCGACTATCAAAGACTCGCTAGAGCAGCAATTAGACAGTTTATGCCAGCTGCGATTTTTGCCTGATGAATTAGAGTACTTGCGAACGCTACGCTTTATGCGCTCAGATTTTGTCGATTATTTAGAGCTATTTCAGCTCAAGCGCCGCTTTATCACTGTGAGTACTGATAGCAAAGGGCGCTTGTTTATCGATATCGAAGGACCAATGATTCAAGCGATGTTCTTTGAGGTATTTGTTCTAGCTATCGTCAATGAGCTATATTTCAATGCGTTATCCAATCCGCAAGTCATCGCAGAAGGGCAGCGCCGCCTAGATGCCAAAGTGGCTTTGCTGCATCAGTATGCCGAGCAGCAGGACAACAATGAGCGTGATGTACCGCGCTTTATCGTTGCTGATTTTGGCACGCGTCGGCGCTTTAGTAAACACTGGCAAGCGCATGTAGTCAAGACTTTGCATCAGGCCGAACCCAAAATTATCAGTGGTACCTCTAATGTTCTCTTGGCAAAGACACTAGAGATGACGCCAATAGGTACGATGGCGCACGAGTTTATGCAAGCGTTTCAGGCCTTAGATGTGCGTCTGCGTGACTCGCAAAAGGCAGCACTAGAAGCTTGGGTGCACGAGTATCGCGGCGATTTGGGTATAGCCTTGACCGATGTGGTAGGGATGGATGCGTTCTTACGCGATTTTGATTTGTACTTTGCTAAGCTATTCGATGGCCTACGCCACGATAGCGGTGATCCTTATCTTTGGGGTGATAAAGCTATTGCCCACTATAAAAAGTTAAAAATCGATCCAAAAACCAAGATTATCACTTTCAGCGACGGCTTAAACTTAGAAAAAGCGTGGGAGCTGCATCAGTACTTTAAGGATCGCATCAGAACCAGCTTTGGTATTGGTACTAATCTCACCAATGACATGGGGTTGACGCAATTAAATATTGTTCTCAAACTGGTGGAGTGTAATGGTCAGCCAGTTGCGAAAATATCGGATAGCCCTGGCAAAACTATGATTAATAATGACACTTATCTGGCTTATTTACGGCAAGTGTTTGAGGTGGATGAACCAGAGTAATAGAATTATTTACAAGTAAAATCTCTTTAACAAGTAGCATTAGATCTAGATGTAGGGTTCGTCCCACGGACCCTACAAAAATTTTATTATCTAGTTCAACTACTGCTCTTCATTCTTCTCAATTACCTCTTCAGCGAAGGCGGCATCTAGCGCTTGCTGTACGGCGTTGATTCGAGTCTCACAGACACGGTAGGCCGCTATAGACTCTTCGACTGTGGTCATAAGATTGTCGATATCTGGCTCATCCTGCTGTTGTAGCTCTGCGGCATTAGTTTTTAGAATATCGTAGGCCGCCTTAAAGGTTTTTGGGGCGGCTTTTTTACGTCTGCGAGTCGAAGTGGCCATAAGGTTTCCTTGATTGCTGTTAAATTAAAATCATTGTAAATGAAAATTTCTATAGAGTGTTATTGTCGTCGTTGGTACGACTATTAGCTTCTAAGCTTTTGACGTTTAAGATTTGCGCCGTTGCTTGCCCATCTTTTAGCATAATCTTAATAGTTTGGTCAGGATAGAGCTGACTGCTACTAGTCAATACTTGCTGACCTTTATCAGCCATTAGCATACTATAGCCTTGTTTTAGTACTCGCGTAGGCCGATGCAGTAGGACAATATCGCGTAGATGTTCGCTGTTGCGCTGCGCTTGCGCTAGTTGCTGCTCGGCGCTATGTAGTAACGTTTTTTGATAGTTTTTGGCTGCGATACTGGCCGCTGTTAAGTGCTGGTGCGCGCCTTGCTGTATTTGAGCTTGCCAGTCGCTAGTCACTCTAGCCGCTTGTTTGACTTGACGCTGCGCGCTTTGCTGAATGCTTTGCCAAGCGTAATTGCTGTCTTTTTTCAGCGCGGTAAGTTGCCCGATAGTCTGTGATTGTAGTTGGCTCAGTTGTCTCACGCTTTGCTGCTGAGCAACTTTGAGCTGACGCTGCGCCGCTTGCTTGATCTGTGCTTGATAAGTCAAAGTTTGCGCTGTTAGGCGAGCTAAGTGAGCGATAATTGCGGCTATCACTTTGGATGGCGTATCAAAACTGCTATGCGCCACTTCATCTAAGATAACTTTATCGCGCTCATGACCGATACCGACCCAAACCGGTACCGGCTGCTCAGCGACTAATGCTGCAAGCTCGTAGTCATTGAGATAAGCTAAGTCGCCAACCGCGCCGCCACCACGAATAATCACTAGAAGATCAGGCAGACGCTGATAGCGCTCATAAAACTGCTGCTGAGCGCTGACGATAGCTTGGCGTATCTCGCTTGGCGCGTGATTGCCCTGAAAAGTGGCATGATGATAATGAAATTGGCAAGCACCAGTTGTCGCTAGACGATTGGCATCCGCTTGAAAATCACCTAGTCCGGCGGCTTTTTCTGGCGCAATGACAATCACGTGCTCGATATCGAAAGGAGCTTCTAGCTGCTGATTGAGTTGCATTAAGCCTTCGCCGCTCAAGCGATCGACCATCTGCGCGTATTGCCGCGCCAGATCTCCTAGCGTGTAGCTTGGATCAATATCTTCAATCGTTAAGGAAAATCCATATTGAGGGTGAAAGTTCGCTGATACTTTAAGTAGGACGGTCAGATCACGACTGAGCGCCATACCCGTAGCGCGTTCAAACTTAGCGAGTACGCGCGCGGCTTTAAAGCGCCAGAGGTTACCTCGGCAGCTAGCAACCACTTTGCCATCATCATCCTTTTCGGCTAATTCAAAATAATAGTGGCCGCCTTTGCTAGAGAGGTTACGAATCTCAGCCTTCACCCAAACCCGGTGGGCGAAGGTTTGCTTGACGACCATCTCAACTGCGCTCAAATAGTCGCTTAAACGTAGCACGGTGTCTTCAAGGTTATTTTCCAGACTACTCTCAACCTCAGCCAATTCTGCTTCTAAAGTCGCTAAATCTTTGGCAGGCGCTAAAGTTTTGGCATTAGAGGGCTTAACAGAGCTGAGGTTAGGTTTGCGCATAGAATCAGACCGAGTAGGGAGAATAAAAATAAACGATAATAAGTTGCTACGACATTTAAGCCCTCTACTTTACCTTAAAACATAGCGCTAAGCTAAACCAAATTGAGAAAATGGCTCAAGTTTGAAGAGGCAGCTAATGTGTTTAAGGGAGGGATCAAACGCTAAATAAGCTTTGAGCCTTACTGGCAGCGAAAGTTAATCGTATATTCATAGTCATCATCGCGTGACAATTCAGGCGAGCCTGTCCCAAATATAGTTCCTATTACCGCGCCAGCCTGTCCAACCATACGGCCAGTACGCTCATTCAAAATTCCATTATATTTAACGGTGTCTTTGACGACGATGACTTGTTTACTACGACAAGTTTTATTAGCACTAGTGATGGCATTTTGCTGAGCTTGTATCTTTGTTTCGCCAAGTCCAGTGGTCTCATAAGTTGAGTCAGCGCGCTGGATAACTGGAGATGAGGGCGTACTTTGACAAGCGCTCAGCGCCAGTGCTGCTATCAGGGTTGCTGCCAAGCTTATAGGCTTTGTCATGCTATGAGTATTGCTAGGTGCTATATTAAATATTGTCATAAGTTACCTTCCTGTTCATATTGAAAGACGAGTGTTAAGAGACTAGAGTCAAAAGCCGAGCATCTCTAAAAGCTCAAAAAGTTACTAGTCGTTATTGACGCTATATATTTAACCCATTTGTCGCCTTAACGTCTAGGGGCTTACTGTATGTACTTACTTGCTGTCAGTGCCAAGGCCGAGTATTAAGCCGGCCATGATTTAGTGGCAGCAGGATTAAAACAGCAAATCACTTGAAATATAGCAGATTTCTAGCATAATTGACCTCACTCTCTTAACTGATCGTTACTATTATGCCCTTAATTCCTGCTCCTGCTGGTGTGCTAGAAGTTGATGCGCTTTGGCAACAAGACAATCCTTGCAACCCTAATACCGATACTGTAGCGCTATTATGTCATCCGAACCCGTTATTTGAGGGCACGATGAATAATAAAGTAGTCACTACCATGTACCGATTTGCCCGCGACAACGGCATGCACGTAGTACGTTTCAACTTTCGCGGGGTGGGGCAATCGACAGGAGAACATGACTATGCTGAAGGTGAAGTTGTCGATGCCATGACCGTGTTACAATGGTTAGCAGGACAGACCGATGCCCGCAAGCTGTGGCTAGGAGGCTTCTCTTTTGGCGGGTATGTGATTGCTCGTACCGCTGAGCAAGTCTTAGTGTCGCCGCACGTCTGGGGGTTAAGCGATTTTGAGATTGCGAATGTCGCGCTCATCTCGCCTTCAATCGAAAAAAACGATAGTGAGCATATTGCTTTGCCGATTGAGAAAACGTTTGAGATTTATGGCGATGCTGATGAGGTCATCTCACCTGATAACATGCAAGCTTTTGCTGAGCGTTTAGGGATTGATGTCAGTGTAATCGAAGGCGCGGGGCATTTTTTCCACGGGCGTTTAACAGAGCTAAAAAAGCTATTAGAGCAGCATAGTTTCGGTTCTGACAGCTAGCTGAGTGCTTACAAAGCGTAGGTACTACTTACAAAGTGCAGGTGCTATATAATAGCTATAGAATAGTAGACCTAGAGCACGTTATAGTATTCGTATAGCTAGAATAATAATTATTGCTTTATATAAGTTGCAATATAGTCGTAAACATTTAGCCGTGTTGGTCTAGAGGGTAGGGTTGGTATAGCAAGCACAACTGCTTCAGCACACCTTACTTTGACGAGTCTATCCTTATTGTCTCAGTGTAAAAGACATAAGTTAGTAAGAATAGACGGCCAAAACACTTTTTTACTTTTGTTAAATATGAGTCGTATTATGAGATTATCTCCATTACAGCGCTACGAGCAAGCCATCAGCTCTGAAGACTTTACCCGAGATGAACAACAATATATAGCAATGAGCTATCTTGATGATCTTTATCATCAGCTTAATAATACGGTCGAAGAAAAAAAGGGCATTTTTGGGTTTTTTAAATCTAAACCTGCCGCGCCAAAAGGCCTATATATGTGGGGCGGCGTCGGCCGCGGCAAAACCTGGATGATGGATATGTTTTATGATTCGCTGACCATAGAGCGTAAGATGCGCCAGCATTTTCATCATTTCATGCAGCGAGTGCACAAAGAGCTTAACCAGCTCCAAGGCCAAAGCGATCCTTTAGAAAAAGTAGCCGATATTATCTATGACGAAGCCGTGATTATCTGCTTCGATGAGTTTTTTGTCTCTAACGTCTCAGACGCGATGATATTAGGCGACTTGTTTACGATGCTTTTCAATCGCGGCGTCACTTTGGTTGCTACCTCAAATATTGAGCCGGCAGGACTGTACAAAGATGGCCTGCATCGTGACCGCTTTATGCCAGCTATCAAAGAGGTTGAGACGCATACTACGGTGATGAATATCGACTCCGGTATCGATTATCGTTTGCGTGTCTTGCAGCAAGCAGAGCTATACAAATCACCTATGACGCGTGAAAACCATAATTGGCTTGCCAACCGTTTTGCTAGTCTATCGAACAATCTTAAAATCAGTAGCGAGCCTATCACCGTCAATGGCCGCGAGATTAAGATTAATGCCCGCACCGAAGATATCTTGTTTTGCGACTTTCGCCACTTATGTATGCAGCCGCGCTCCGCTGCTGATTTTATTGAAATTGCCAATCGTTTCAGCACCGTTCTGATTAATGCTGTCCCGGCGTTAGATGATGACCTGCGTGACCCGACCCGCCGCTTTATCTACTTAGTCGATGAGTTTTATGATCGTAGGGTTAAACTTTTGGTACGTGCTGAGCAGTCTATCCTGGATCTCTATCAAGGAGAGAAACTAGCCTTTGAGATTGAGCGTACTCGTTCACGCTTGCTTGAGATGCAATCAGAGGACTATCTAAAAATGAAGCATCGACTTGATGATGCCGCATAAGCATTTTATAGGTTTAAGTGCCTTACAAGCTTAAGCACCTTAAAAATCAAAGGATAATAGTGTAAAACTTCTCGATAAAATGATAACGGTAAAAGAGCTATTTATACCCATAAAAGCAATAATAATCATAATAGCCGACTACTATAAAAGGATGACAAATGAGTACGCCAAGAGAGCGCTTAATCACCGAGGAAGATGAACAGAGCGTAGCAACCAAAGAAACTTCTAATCATGAGAGTGACAGTCTTGAAACTAACCTTCGTGAAAATAGTAATGATCAAAGCGATATGGAAGGCAAACAGTTGCTAGATGAGACAGCACTTTCGGAGAGTATGATGCTCAGCGATGAGCAGTTGATAGAGTGGATTAAGTCCAGGCGCACCATTGGCAATCTACAAGAGCCGGCGCCTACTCACGAACAAATCAGAGCAGCGATTGGCTGCGCGGCAACAGCACCCGACCACAAAAAACTGCGGCCTTGGCGTTTTATCGTGAGCGAAGGTGAAGCGCGTCAGCAGCTAGGACAAGCATTACTTGAGGCAGCAGAAGCGCAGGCGGCGAGAGCAGGCGTGACGCTATCGGATAAGACCCGAATAAAGACCGCCAATCTGCCAATGCGAGCGCCAGTGATTATTACGGTCGTCACCAAGATGCAAGAGCATAAAAAAGTTCCGCCCTTTGAGCAGATGCTTAGTGCTGGGTCAGCGGTGCAAAACCTACTATTAGCGTTGATGGCCCAAGGCTTCGGCACCGTATGGCGCACGGGTCTGCTATGTAACGAGCCTGCGGTTAAAGCTTATTTTGATGTTGCTGATGATGACTATGTGGTCGCCTTTATTTATACTGGCACGAGTCCAAAAGCAAAACCTCGCAGAAAACCTATGGACATAGAGCCGCTGCTGCGTTTTGAGTCTTAAAGACTTATTGCGGCTAAGAGTAATGATAGTTGCCCTAGATTTGCGCCAAAAGATTTGCGCCAAAACATTTTTGATGAAGAAGTATAAAGTGCATGATAGCTACTCGATTCATCCTTTAAGCACTGACAATATGGATATAAGTATATGACAAGCTCCTCAGATACAGATAGGCAAGATAAAAATGCTGATAACGCAGAGCTCGAAAATAATCAAGCTAAAGAAACTGCAGGCCGCGACAATCTTAAAAATAACGACAATAGCAATGAAAACAAACCTACTGGCCTGATAGCTAGTATCCTTGATCGAGCTACTAAATCAGGATTTGGTCGCAAAAAATTAAACCCTAATAAAGTTGAGGCGGCGGTAGCCAAACAAATGGATCAAATACATAAAAACCCAGAAAAGATACGTCTGACAGTATTGGGCGGCGGTAGTTTCGGTACCGCAATGGCAAACCTAGCAGCGCGAAACGGCTGTGACACCACACTTTGGGTACGTAATAAGCGCACCGTCAAGTCTATGGCAAAAACGCAGATGAATAAAAAGTATCTGCCCGGGTATAAGCTAGACAATCGCTTAAAGTATAGCTACGACTTAGAAGCTGCGGTGAAAAATAAAGATATTATCTTTTTAGCAGTACCCAGCTCAGCCTTTCGCGAGACTCTCAAGAACATCAAACCATTTATCAGTGGCCAATCGATTGTTTCGCTTACGAAGGGCATGGAAAAAGACACCTTTGCAATGATGAGCGATATCATTAAAGATGAGTTGCCGGAGGTGAACTTTGGGGTAATGTCAGGGCCAAACTTGGCGGTTGAAATCATGAAAAATATGCCGTCAGCGACGGTGATCGCCAGTGAGTCAGAGCCGCTACGGCATGCCGTACAAGCGGCGTTACACAGCGCTTTTTTCCGAGTATTTGCTAGTGATGATATTCGTGGTGTTGAGCTTGGCGGCGCGCTTAAGAATATTTATGCTATCGCTATGGGCATGGCCGCTGCCTACGATGTTGGTGAAAATACCAAAGCGATGCTTTTGACGCGCTCACTGGCTGAGATGAGCCGCTTTGGCGTAGAAGAAGGCGCGAATCCGCTTACTTTCTTAGGTTTATCTGGCGTAGGCGACCTTTATGCTACTTGTAATTCAGAGCTGAGTCGAAACTTTCGAATTGGCAACATGCTCGGACGCGGTATGAATATCGATGCGGCGGTCAAAAAGTTAGGGCAAACCGCTGAAGGGGTCAATACTATTCAGCAAGTACACGAAAAAGCCAGTAAGCAAGGTATCTATATGCCCATCACGCATGCTCTGCACGCTGTCATCTACGAAGACAAGGCGGCGTTAGGAGTCGCGCTACATTTGATGGAAGCAGGCTTTCGCAGTGATGTAGAGTTTGTCATGCCGCATGACCATAGTAATGCGTCGCTTACCGCGCAGATGAATGCTGCTAGCAGTACTAACGACAGTGGCGAGGATAGTCGCGACAACAGCATTGACAACAATGACAGTAATAACGACAAAAATAAATAATTATTATTAAAAGTAAATCAAATAATGATTAGCAAAGGGAGTGCTATGAAGATTATACTTATGCGCCATGGACAAGCTGAAGACTATCCGCATCCAAGCAGTACTCATCCAGAGGATAATCGATCCGACAGCACTCGGCAGTTGACCGAATACGGTCGTCAGCAAGCAGCGCAGACGGCTGATTATATTATGGAACATTATCGTCCTGACTATTTTGTGGTCAGTCCGTACGATAGGGCGCAGCAGACGCTAGCTGAGCTCCAAGCGCGTGCGACCGATGTGCCAGCTAGTATACAAGATAATATTACGCCCTCAGACGATGCTCATGCAGCACTGATAGAACTTGGACATATTGAAGCAAACTGTCTGGTAGTAGTTTGTCATATGTCTATTATAGCTCATATTGCCAGCTTACTAACCGGCGCTAGCCCTGAGGCGTTTTCATTAGCTGAAGCGCGAGTGTTTGAGATGGAGTTTGTGATGTCAGGAATGGCCAAAGAGAGTGACCGTTTTGTGCCTATGCAGCTTTAGTCAGCACTAATAAATCATGCCTTCTCAAAAATAGTCAACTTCAACCGCTAAATATCAAAGGACACCTCTATTGTTACATGTTTGGTTAAGAGAGCAGCATAGCCCACTCGCAGTTTGGCAAGCAGAGGCTAAGCAGTGGCAGCTAGTAGATAACTGGCAGCAGCTGCAAGAGCGTTATAACAGCTATAAAGGTGGTAACGCCAAGCGGTTATGTCTGTATTTTCCTTCTAGACATGTGCTACAAGTGGATACTGAGCTAAGTGCTAATCAGCTTAAGCAGTTAGGCGATACTGGCAAGCAGTACTTATTTGAAGAGACCTCAATCACACCAGTCGAGCAGCTGATGGTGCGTCAGCAAAGTTACGCGAGTCATCATCATCTCTATGCGCTAGCGAAAGAAGATATTGACTCATGGCAACAAAGCGCGATACTGGCAGGGTTTAGTATTGGCGCGCTGCTGCCTGATTTTTTGTTGTTACCGGTTCCAGAGGAAGGTGCAGGTCAGCAGGTAGTGCTGTATGAAGATAAACACACCACTTTACTGCGTCAGTCGTTGCAGCAGGGCATGGCAGTCAGCTACCTGCCACTGATGGTTGAGCGCTTGCCTCATCTCAGTGAGCTATGCCTAGTAAGCGCTGTCGATGACTCTGTAGCGAGTATAGAGTTGTCACAATTCGCCGCCCAGCAATTACTATTAACTCAGATTGCTGCTCAGCCTGAGCCCGTCGATATACCCGATCGTCACGCTTTGAACTTTTTTATAAAAACCTCAGACACTAAACTATCCCCTTATTTACGGGTGGCTGCTATGGTGGCGCTATCAGCACTGGTATTACAAATGGCTGCAGATGGTTTACAAGCCTATCGCTATAACCAAGCAAGTGTGGCAACCCAAAGCGCTATCGGCAAACAATTTCAGTCTTGGTTTCCAGAAGATCGCCTTAATTCGCGTACGCTACTACAGACGCAAATGGAAGCAAAATTGCGCAGAGATAGCCAAGCTCAGTCTTCCCACATAGCAACTCTAGCGCGTATATCGCCTCTCATTAAACAGTCTTCATTAACTGCGCAAAGCCTAGTTATGCAGCCAAGCTCTCTTAGTTTTACGCTTATTGCGCCGAATCGCAATAGCCTTGATGAGTTTGCTAATACGCTAGTCACTCAAGGAATAGCGGCCAGCTTGCAAAGCGTCAATGGCAATGAGCAAGGCGAGTTCAGTGGCCAGATAATGGTAAATATAGGGGATAATAACGTTGAAACTGGCAAATTATCAGCCTCTTAATCTAGTTGTTCAGTGCCATACGATATGTCATTTTTAATTATTTATAACTTATTATCATTTAGGTAAAATAAGGTTCAGTGATGAATAGACCGCATCGCCGTAATAGCACTAACTCTTCAAATGCTTCAAATATGGCGACTAGCAGTAGTGGCTCTAGTCATACTTTTTCTGAGCGTTTAAGTCGCTACCAATCGATATTATGGACACGCTGGCAAGCGCTTTCTCCACGCGACCAGTTGGCTTTAGGAATCTTGTCGCTATTTTTATTGCTGTTTATTGGCGGTTATGGCGGCTATAGTGTCAATCAAGCTGCGAAAGATAGTAAGGCGCAGTACCAGCGGCAAGTGGCTGATTATTTTTGGTTGCGCGCGCAAGCGAGCAATATCGACAACAACGCGCTCAATGCTAATACTGATGGCGCGATAGTTGCCCCTGCGACGACGGTCAGTTCTCTGTTAACCAATGCGGGTATTGCTAATGCTCAGGTTGCTGCGGTTGGCGATACGGTGCAATTAAGCTTTACCAACCCGAGCCAAGCGCTTGTCAGTAGCGCGCTTGGTAAGCTTAGTGAGCAAGGTTGGCAGTTCACTCAGCTCGAGATGCAGCAAGATATCAATACCAAGCAAATTCAAGTACAAGCCACGCTTGCTTCTTAACGGTTAGGTTGGCCTGCAATCTTGAAAATCGTTTTAATAGCCGCAATATCAGATAGGTAGGCGCTACTGAGTATTCAAGCTTTATTATTAAAGCTATAACTTGGTTTTATGATTATGCGCCTTAATTTTTTGTCATCATTACGGTCAAGCGTGATAGGGATACTTATTATGACCTCACCTTCTAATCCTAATTCTGATAACTCTGATGATTTTGCATCTCAGCCAACCTTAGAGAAGTCAGGGTCTCGCTTTGAAAATAACATTGATGCTGAAGAGACCCATGACCTCACACGCTCAAGACAAAATACTACTCTCAATGATAAGCAGCAGCGCTCGTTAATCACTTATAATCATCTCACCTATCTACTTTATGTCATCAGTTATCTAACGGCAGGGCTGCTATGGATTGTGCCTATTGCTATGAATTATGCTAAGCGTCACGATGCTGATGGCACTTGGCTGGCCACGCATTTTGATTGGCAAATCAAGACTTTTTGGTATAGTATCGTCTGGTTCGTTATCGGTCTTATCATAACGCTAATGGCAGTTGGCGGCTTAGGTATCAGTGTGCTAGCCGAAAGCAATAACCTAGCTATTGGCTCAGGGTTATTTACCGGGTTAGGAATCTTGATTATCTTATTTACGATCATTTGGCATTTATATAGAATTGCTCGTGGCTGGATAGCTTTGAGCGATAAGCGGCCAGTGCCTTGATGGCTGCTGTGTTTGATAAGTAATGTTGAATAACGCTCAGTCTATCTAACTATCAAGTCGTCAGTAGCTACAAATTTATAGAATAATATTTAGGGTTATTTTGGCTAAGCCTAAAGCAAGCTGATATAATCGCAGCGCTCTACGGCAAGCATTTTGCCTTTTTATTCACTCTTTGATCAGGGTTTATTGTCACTATGTCCTACGCCTTACTTCGTCCGTTTTTGTTTAAGATGGATCCTGAGCGCGCTCATGATATGACGCTGTCTTTATTAGACAAAGCGCACAAAGCTCGCACCTTAGGCTTAGTTTATGGTCAGCCGATGCAGCCCACCACTTGTATGGGTCTACAATTTGCCAACCCAGTAGGACTAGCCGCAGGTTTGGATAAAAATGGCGATTATATCGACGCTTTAGCCGAATTAGGTTTTGGTTTTATTGAAGTTGGCACGGTGACGCCGCGTCCGCAAGAGGGTAATGACAAACCGCGCTTGTTTCGGCTCAGACAGGCTGATGCTATTATCAACCGTATGGGGTTTAACAACCAAGGCGTGGATTATTTAATTGATAATGTCAAACGCTGCAAGTATAAAGGCAATATCGGTATCAATATCGGTAAAAATGCTAGCACGCCTGTTGAGCAAGCCGCTGATGATTATGTGTATTGCTTAGAGCGCGTCTATCCCTATGCTTCTTATATTACTGTCAATATTTCCTCACCTAATACCGCCAATCTGCGCGATTTACAAAGCGGTGAAGCGTTGACCCAGCTACTAGATACTATCAAAAATCGTCATAGCCAACTGGCTACTGAATACGGCTTTTATGTGCCGTTAGTGCTAAAAGTCGCTCCTGATCTGGAGCCGCCGCAAGTCGATTATATCTCGCAGCAGCTTATAGATTTTGATATTGATGGCTTGATTGCGACTAATACCACCTTGAGCCGAGTCGGGGTAGAGGACTTGCGCGATGGCGATCAAGCGGGCGGGTTATCTGGTCGTCCGGTGAGTCATACGAGTACCCAAATCTTACAGCAATTCTCTGATCAGCTAGAGGATAAGGTTGCACTGATTGGCGTTGGCGGTATCGATAGTGGTGATAAAGCAGTCAAAAAGATCAAAGCTGGCGCTGAACTAGTGCAACTTTATACTGGCCTTATCTATCGCGGACCAGGATTAGTACAGTCTTGTATTCAAGCTATCGGTGGTTATTACGATACTATTTATGATACTCCCTATCATACTACGCAAGAGTGATTAGTAGGGTCTGTTGCACATCCGGCCTTGGTACTGATAGAGGCTAACCGTTTATCTATGTATTTGACTGATATACTTAGCGATAGATATGGATAAAAATACTTTTATACCTTTCCCTAAACGAATGAGGCAGTAGAGATGAGTGGTCTAGATATTATCATTGCTATCGTAGTACTCATTGGTCTATGGCGCGGCTTTCAGGTAGGTTTGATCAAAACGGCGGTGGGATTAATGGGCTGGTTTGTCGCTCTGATTGCCGCCACTCGACTAGCAACGTCAATTGCTCCGCAGTTATCAAGTCTAGTTGAAAATCCGGTACTGCAGACCGCTTTGGCTTTTTTGATAGTAGTGATCGTCATTTTAGCTATTATGCATGCACTAGCGTTTATCTTCTCAAGCGCGCTTAAAACATTAAATCTTAGCGTGCTCGATAAGATGGCAGGTGGCGTATTAGGAGCGGCCAAGAACGTCTTGATGGTCTTAGTAGTACTCAGTATCAGTGCGCCTTTATTGGTACAGTTGCCGCAGTGGCAGACCTCAGTACTCGCTCCTGAGCTGATGCCCTATGCTCCAATGGGCAAAGAGCTGGCTACCGACATGCTAGGCGTGGCTTGGGGCCAGATTAACCAATCTTAGTAAATTTATATTAGCTGCAGATCAAGTTCATTTTTAATCTCATTATTCTCTACTCATGGTTAGAGAATACGGTGCTATTTAGTCTTCAGCATAGTGATTTTATGGAATTAAACTAAAACATATCTTACGAACTTGCGTTATTACGGTAAGATTCACTCTTTAATTTTAGACGTTTCAACATCATATAGCCGTTGCATTATTTCTAAATTTTCTCGTTACTAATCTTTGCTCTAAAATAGGACATAACTATGTGTGGAGTCGTTGGGGTTGCAGCTCATGAGCCCGTTAACCAAATTCTTTATGATGGCTTGACTATGCTTCAGCATCGTGGTCAGGATGCAGCAGGTATCGTCACTTTACAAGATGGGCGTTTATTTTTGCGTAAAGAAAATGGCATGGTGCGCGATGTGTTTATGAACCGTCATATGATCAAGTTGGTTGGCGAATATGGTATCGGTCACGTACGCTATCCGACAGCCGGAACTTCTAGCAGCGCTGAGGCGCAGCCCTTCTATGTCAACTCACCTTACGGTATTACGCTTGCGCATAATGGTAATTTGACGAACGCTGAGAGCCTGGCGAAAGAGCTGTATAAAGAGGACCGTCGCCATTTAAATACTGACTCAGACTCTGAGGTTCTATTAAACGTACTTGCGCATGAGATGCAAAACTTAGGCAAAAATCATCCTAGCGCTGATGATATATTTGAGGCAGTAAAAGCGGTCTATAAGCGTTGTGAAGGGGCTTACGGCGTGGTGGCTTTGATTACCGGTCATGGCTTATTAGCCTTTCGTGATCCTAACGGTATCCGTCCGCTGGTGTTCGGTGAACGCTTGGCCGCTAACGGCGGTACAGAATATATGGTGGCCTCAGAGTCAGTAGCTCTAACAGGCTCAGGGTTTACGATCATTCGTGATGTGAAACCAGGCGAGGCGATTTTTATCGATTTAGATCATAATCTGCACACCCATCAGTGCGTTGAGCAACAAGAATATACGCCTTGTATCTTCGAGTACGTCTATTTTGCGCGTCCCGATTCAATTATGGATAATATCTCAGTCTATAAGTCGCGTCTGCGTATGGGCGAAAAACTAGGCGATAAAATTCTGGCTGAGTGGGGCGAAGATCATGATATCGATGTAGTCATTCCTATTCCTGATACTTCGCGTACCTCAGCGATGGAACTGGCGCTGAAGATGAATATTAAATACCGTGAAGGCTTTATGAAAAACCGTTACATCGGTCGCACTTTTATTATGCCAGGTCAACAGCAACGCAAAAAATCAGTACGGCAAAAGCTCAGTGCCGTGCCGTTAGAGTTTAAAGGTAAAAACGTGTTATTGGTGGATGACTCTATCGTGCGCGGTACCACTTGTCATGAAATCATTCAAATGGCGCGTGACGCTGGCGCGCGTAAAGTTTTCTTCGCTAGCGCCGCGCCGCCGGTGAAATATCCCAATGTCTACGGTATCGATATGCCAGTGCGTAGTGAGCTTATCGCCTCTGGTCATAGCGTGGAAGAAGTACGCAAAATTATCGGCGCGGATCGTCTAATATTCCAAGATTTAGATGACTTGATTGATGCGGTAAAAGATACTAAGCACAGTAAGGTGGAAGGCTTTGATTGTGCAGTATTCAATGGCTGTTATATCACCGGACAAATTAACGAAGCTTATCTTGATCATCTGCAGGCTCAGCGTAATGATACCGCGAAGACTGGTAAGAAAGGCGTACAAATTGTCGCTGATACACCAGTCGATATGATGGGTATTGAGGAGATATAATCCTTATGTTTATATCATAGTCAATGCTTGTCGTACTCAAAAAAAGCGAGCTTCTCTACTTAAATTGGAGAAGCTCGTTTTTTTATGGTGATATTTAATTGCTTGATGTTTGAGTATCCGCTTTTAAGGACGCTGTTAATGAGTAGCGTTCAAATCAAGAACTGAGCAAACACCCACAGAAAACCATTTAGAGCTGCTATACCGACTATCATACTTACTAGCAGCTGTTTACTGAAATGATAAATTAAAAATACCAGGGCTAATGCGCCAATCTGAGCTAACAACAGTTGCACTTCAGGACTGGCTAAACTGTGACTCAGCGACAAGTCTTGATAAGCTAAACTAGTCAAAATAAGCAGCACCATCACCGATAAGGGTAAGCTCTCATTAAGCCTGTGTAGCCAAGGCGTATCTAGGATTTTTTTAGGAATTAAAGCGGGGACAGCTCGGGTAATAAAAGTCACGGCTGCCATAGCGAGAGTGGCTATGATTAGATATTGGCTAGTCATCAGAGCTCTCTCCCAATACATGGTACTGCAACCAAAAACCTCGCGCTAAGATAAGTAGCATACAAAAGCTAATAGCGACTAATAACAGCCAATCATTGGTGAATAAGGAAGCCAATACAAGACCAATAACCGCTATAACGATAGGAAAGAGCCGCTTAACATTTTGAAACTGCTCGTAGGCCAAAATCGCAAATAAACAAACTAAGGCAAAGTCTAAATGCGGCACTAAATCATTAAGAGCGCTACCTATAATTACCCCAATGAGAGACGCTAGTACCCACCAGCTTTGATTAAATAGACTGATAGGCAGAATTAACGCTTGGCGTTCCTCGACGGGTAAGCTCGTCATTACCGAAAAGGTCTCATCGGTCAGCGCGAATAAGCAATACGTCTTAGCAAGCTTTTGGGTGGGCATCGTTTGCAACAGCGGCATAGCATAGAAGACATGACGCAAGTTGATCGCGGCAATGTTGGTTGCGATACTACCCACAGGCAGACCAGCGCTTAGCATGGGCAAGCAAGCATACTGCGCCGCGCCTGCATAAAGAAATAAGCTAAGCATCAAAGTCGCCCAAATAGGAATGCCAGCCACTTGTGCGAGGACGCCAAAGGCAATACCAGCAGGCAAATAGCCCATTGCCACAGCCAAGCTTTTCTTGAAGCCATCTGCCCACCGGTAGGAGACTTGTGTTTGTTGTTTGGAATAAGAAGCTGTCACGTTAGGTCCTAAGTTTTTCAATATTTTTATATATTAGATGCGGCCTGTATTTACAAGGTTTAGTGCTTTTAGTAACGTTACATTTGCGGCTACAACTCTATTTTTTAGCTTATTCTAATTTTTAATTAGGTTGCAGCTGCTCATAATTGCCTGTCCGATAAGCACGATATAAAAACCCACCGAGAATGACCAAGCGCAGTGCTAATAAACACCAAACACTGAGCCAAATACCGGTCATATCATAGCGCTGATAGAGTAGCCAGCTGATAGGGAAGAAGACTACTGCTAAGAGTAGGGATGCATTACGAATCACGCTACCCGCAGTTAAACCAAAAAATATACCATCGAGCCAATAAGCACCTACGCCTATCAGCGGCAGTAGTATCGCATAGTTCTGATACTGGCGGGTGAGTGTGAGTACCGGTTCGATATTGGTCATCGTCTGTAGATAAGTGGGCATGGCCAGTAACCAAAGCAGGCTGAGCAAGAGTGCCAAAGCGTAGCTGACGATACCTGTCCGCTTGACAATAATAGCAAAGCGTCGCCAATCGCGTCGTCCGGCGGCTTGTCCGGCGAGTGTTTCTGCAGACACAGCTACGCCATCTAAAGCAAAGGCTGAAATACTGAGAACTTGTAGAAGAATAGCGTTAGCGGCCAAAACAAGGTCGCCACTTTGCGCTGATAGCCGAGTCACCCAAGCAAAGCTCAAAGTCAAAATAAGCGTACGAATAAAGATATCTTTATTTAAAGAAAATAGCCTAAGCATTTTCGAGCGAGTAAAATGCTCTGCATCGGTAGTGAATAATGCATGCCATGACAGCTGCAAATGCTGACGACTCAGCCAAAGCGCTAATACTACCCCTGACCAAAAAGCGATGGTTGTCCCTAACGCGACACCGGCTAATCCTAGACCCATACCATAGACAAAGAATAGCGTCAGTATAATGTTTAATAGCGCAATAAAGCCTTGCTGATAGAGCATGTAACGCGTCTTGCCTTGCCCTGCGAACCAGCCAATAAAAGCAAAATTCATCAGCTCAGCAATGACTCCCCAAAAGCGTACGTCTAAATAAGTTTTGGCAGCGATCTCGCTCGCTGGGTTAGCCGATAACGCTCGTAGACCATACTCGATGAGCCAAGGTTTCGCTAATAATAATAGCGCTCCGATAATAAAAGCTAATACCAAAGCTCGCTGTAAAATAGACAATAAGGCCGAAGCCATTTGCTTCGAGCTTGAGCTATTATTTAAGCTATTAGCTGTTGCGCCGCTAGATGAGTTACTAGTACTGAGCTGACCCAAAGCTTGAGCCGATAGGCCAGAGGAGGCGTATTGTAAAAAGTTAAAACTAACTAATAATAAAGATAATAGCTGTATCGCAAGCCCCATACCGGCAAGATTTGCCGCCTCATTCATATTACCAACGACTGCAGTATCGATGAGGCTTTGTAGCGGCATAGCCAAGTTGGCCAACATCACAGGCACGGCGATAGAGATGATATGCCGATAGCGGGTATCGATAGGTTGTGTCGTTGCTGCTGAGGTTATGGTCATATCATATCACTACTTTTTAGATGTTTTATTTTTTGAGTAATCAAGAACCATACAAAAATAAAAGCACCCAACACTCATCAGTAATGAGTCAGGTGCTTTTATAAAAACCGTCTAGCTGCTAATTATTGTTGATCATTAGCAGCTAAAAAAAATGGCAAGAGTCAATCCACTATAAAAAATACAGTGCTACTGGGATGAATGTTGTGCAGCCTCTAGGAACACAGCACGCAAATAAAATTTATACCAGTAGCACGCTGTCGTAGCTGTAAAATTTTGATTAAGGATTCATTATACAAAAGTTATTCAAACATTTTTGGATCATTGAAGCTGACGATTTCTTCTTCAAATTCAGGTTTTACTTTTACCACAAAATCATCGCGCGACAGACCCATGGCTAGTGGAATAGAGCTGGCGATATAAGTAGAAGAATAAGTACCAGCAAGCAGACCGATAAATAACGCCACTGAGAACCAGTATAAGCCATCACCGCCTAAGAACATCATAGCCAGCACCACTAGTAACACTGTTGAGATGGTCATGATCGTACGGCGCAAGGTCTCTGTTAATGACAAGTCGATAGTCTGACGCGGAGTGATACCGCGAACCCGGCGGAAATTCTCCCGGATACGGTCATAAACAACGATAGTATCATTCAGTGAGTAACCGATCAGCGCGAGTACCGCTGCCAACACTGTCAGATCAAATGGGAAACCAAAGAGCGCAAAGACCCCGATAGTAACAATAGCATCATGAAATAACGATAATACTGCGCCTAATGATAGCTTAAACTGAAAGCGTAGCGCGACGTAACCTAGCATACTGACTAAAGCTAAGGCCAGCGCCATGACTGAGTTGAGATAGACTTCATTACCCACTTGGCTACCGATAATATTGACATTACTAATGCTAGCCGGATTATTAGGTAAGTCCAATGCGGTGTCTAGGCTAGTATTGAGACCATCGATATTATCAGATTGCGGCGGCAACCGTACTAGCAGCTCTTTGTTAGTACCTAAGTACTGAACGACAGCGTCATCGAAACCGTTATCGGCCAAAGCCTCAACCACAGCTACCTGCTCGACGGATTGCTCGTAGCTGACATCAGCTGAGACCCCGCCGGTGAAATCAAGTCCTAGGTTCAAGCCATTAACGGCAATGGCAATAATACTAGCGATAACCATAAAGATAGAGAGTAAGCCCATAGGCTTTTCTAACTTCATAAAAGGAATAATGCGCTGATTGCCAATGGCTTTTATGCCGCCTTCAGCTAGTGCTGCAGCGTCGTCAGCGGCATCGCCTTCAAATCGACTAGGATCTAAAGCATTGGCAGGCTCTAGTGCTTGTGAGTCTTTAGCGCTGTCACGCTTACTCCCTTTGGACGTTTTATTTAAGGTATTGGTTTGAGTATTGCTACCTTTACCATCACGGCGCGGCTTATTACGGCGGCGACGCTTGTTGCCTTTTTGATTGTTATCTGAGCCACTGCTACCTGACTGATTGCCTGAGCTATTTGAGGTTGGCAGGTTGTCTTTATTGTTCGGATTATTCTGATCGATCGCCATAGTAGTCTCCTAACCGATGCTCAAACGTTTAATAGATTTGCGCTTACCGTAAGCGATTTGTACTAGCGCTCGCGTCACCAAAATAGCGGTGAACAGTGAGCTGACAATACCAATCGCTAAAGTAATAGCAAAGCCTTTGATCGGACCGGTACCGATAGCGAATAAGATAAAAGCCACCAACAGCGTGGTAATGTTGGCATCAAAAATACTACTAAAAGCACGATCAAAGCCAGCCACGATAGCGGTTTTTGGCCTTACTCCATTTGCTAATTCCTCGCGTATACGTTCAAATATCAGTACGTTGGCATCGACCGCCATACCGATAGTCAAGACGATACCCGCAATACCGGGTAGGGTCAGCGACGAGCCTAATATTGACATAATAGAGATAATGATAATTACGTTAATAGCCAAAGCGACGTTAGCAATTATACCGAACAAACGATAGAAAATAATCATAAAGACGAATACTAATAGATAGCCAACTTGCGTTGAGAACAGACCTTTATCGATATTTTCTTGACCGAGTGAGGGGCCAATAGTACGCTCTTCTACAAAATACATCGGCGCAGCTAGAGCACCTGAGCGTAGCAGTAGAGCAAGCTCAGCAGCTTCAGCGCTACTATCTAAGCCTGTAATACGGAACGACGAGCCAAGTACCGCTTGAATATTGGCACGATTAATCACTTTAGTTTCAGCGTATGGTGTACGAACTTCAGTCGTCTCCCCAGTCGCCGGATCTTCTTCATAAGTGATGCGCTGTTTATTTTCAATAAACAGCACCGCCATTTGCTCGCCAACTGAGGTGCGAGTGGCGTTTTGCATGAGTCTACCGCCAGCACTATCTAAGGTAATGTTTACCTCAGGCGTGCCGCTCTCATCGACGCCTGTCTGCGCATTAGTGACTTTGTCACCGGTGACAATAGCTTGACGCTCTAAGAGTACTGGTGGGCCATCTAGCGATTGAAAAGGGAAGGCTTCAGTGCCAGCAGGAGGAATGCCGCCGGTATAATTTTCGGCATCTTTAGCGACCATGCGAAACTCAAGGTTTGCGGTACGACCGAGTACCCGTTTGGCTTCAGCTGTATCTTGTACGCCCGGTAACTCCACTACGATGCGGCTAGCGCCTTGCGACTGTACTAATGCCTCCGCTACCCCAAGCTCAGCAATCCGGTTACGCAAAGTCGTTAAGTTTTGATTGACGGCATAACTGTTAATCTCATCGACCATCGCATCGTTATAGGACATAACCAGCGCAGGACCCTGATCGTCGATAGTCGACTGTAGCGTAAAGTCATTACCCATGGACGCTTGTAAAATATTCTGTGCGCGCCCGCGGGCTTCGGTGTCAGAGAAGTGTAGAACGATGCTTTGACCTTCGGTCTTGATACCGGTTACTGCGACTCGTTCAGCACGCAAATCTCGGCGCACATCACGGCTGGCGCTGCTAAGACGCTGCTCTAGTGCCTTATCCATATCCACTTCTAGCACGAAGCGTACCCCGCCGCGAAGATCCAAACCAAGCTTCATAGGCTTAGCACCAATATCGCGTAACCATTGCGGCGTCGTTTGTGCTAAGTTCAGCGCGACGACGTAATCATCGCCCAAGTTTTGGCGTAAGACTTCCTGAGCTTTTAGCTGCGCATCTGGAGTATCTAAGCGTACTAAGGCGCTGTTGCCCTCAAAGCTACCATCGTGAAAGTCGATATTGGCTTCGTTAAGCAGACGTTCAGACTCGGTTAACACTCCCTCAGACAGCTGAGTACCTGCCGCAGCACTTGTAATCTGCACCGCAGGCTCATCAGGATAAAGGTTAGGAGCCGCGTAAAGACCTGCCACGATAAGCACGACAATGATAACTAGGTATTTCCATGCGGGATATTGCATAATGACTTCTTTATATTGATAAAAGACTGGTGATGCAGACCATAAGTGTGTAGATAACAGGGTAGCTAATAGCCAAAAATGACCGTAATCAGTGAACGGTCATTACAATATAAGTGACTACAAAAACCGATTATAATCTATCAAGAACTATAATCTAGCTTATATTATCAAGCAGCACCGAGCTGAGACTTAAACGCTCTCAATAGTGCCTGCAGGAAGTACTGAGATCACAGATGCACGCTGCACTTTTACATCGGTGTTATTGTTTAAACTCACAACGGCGTAGTCGCCTTCGATTTGCTTGATGCGGCCCATCAAGCCACCGGCGAATATAACTTCGCTGCCTACCGTTAGCGAGCTGACCATAGCGCGATGCTCTTTGGTACGCTTAGACTGCGGACGAATAACCAAAAAATAAAAGATGGCAAAAAAAGCGACGGGCAATAATAACTGACCAAATAGTGACGCACCACCGACGGCGCTACCAGCTGCTTCAGCGGCATGGGCTGACTGGATAAAAAAGCTCATAATTTCTCTCAATAAGTGATGTACAATAATAAAATTAGACGCATAGTAACAAAAAATCTGAGACTTAGTAACTGTTAATCATAGCATGAGCGTATTTTTCTTAGACTGATAACGGGCGTAGCGCTTGTGAAAGCGACTAGAACAGTGAGTATCAGCGCAGATAAGTGCTTCTAAATGCTAGTTTTAGACCTAAATTGAGACTAGACATAAACAGCGCAAAGTAGGTTAGGGTTCGTATAATTATAAACCGCATACTAGAAATATAATATAAATACAGTATAAAAACTAAGTTACCCAACTTAATAAATTACTCAGCTCAATAAATACGGCTACAAGTGTCAGTATACCGATAAAAATGCTGCCAGGTCTGCTAAATTCAAGGCTGTATCGTCCGTAGCTCTATCGCGATCGCGTGAAGACAAAATATTGTGAAACCCGAGTATCAATGATAATATCGAATGCTTATAAAAGTGTTGGCTTTATAGCGGCGCTTTATTTTTTCGCTTTACCCTTTCTTAAATCATTATTTAGGTTACCCGACTTGCTGCTTACCTCTTTGGTTACTTCTCGTTTATATCGTTCGCGCGCTTGTCGTCAACAAGCTTCAGCGGAGCCTCCCCCTATAAAAAATTCAAGCTGTTATAAATGGTTGCTATCGGTTTGTACTGCTATATTATTTAGTAGTTTATTGCTTTTGCTGCCGACTTCTGTACTAGCAGCGAGCTCAGCTGCAGCGGTAGACGTCGCAGCACAAGCGACTACGAGCAGTGTGCTACTACTAGTGCTATTTGTATTGCTAGCGATTGGTATCTCGTTTGTCTGCTCCCTTGCAGAGTCAGCACTACTGACTATGACTCCTTCTTATATCGCTGATGTACAAGAGACGAACCCTAACAAAGCTTTGATGCTTAAACGACTTAAAGTCGATAATATTGATCAGTCGCTTGCGGCTATCTTAACTTTGAATACGGTAGCGCATACGGTTGGGTCTATCGGCGCCGGCGCGCAAGCGACAATCGTTTTTGGTAGCGCTTGGTTTGGCGTGTTCTCAGCATTTATGACGTTGGCTATTTTATTCTTATCTGAGATTATTCCCAAAACGCTAGGAACGGTTTATTGGCGTCAGCTCAGTGGTATGGTTGCTTATTTTGTTCGCGGTATTATTGTGCTTTTATATCCGCTGATATGGGTATCAGAGCGCCTCACTAAACTGCTGGTAAGAAGCAAAGAGAGCGATGTCTTTAGTCGCCGTGAGTTTGCCGCACTTGCAAGCATAGGTGAGGAAGCCGGTCAGATTGACCCGCTAGAATCTCGTATTATTCGTAATCTTCTAGCATTTGGCGCCATAAAAGTCGAAGATATTATGACTCCGCGCTCAGTGATGCTAGCTTTTGAACAAAACAAAACCGTTACTGAGCTGCTAGCGGATCGGCCCAAACTGACTTTTTCACGGCTGCCTATTTATGATGGCGACTTGGATAATATTACCGGTTTTGTGCTAAAAACAGATATATTATTAGCAAAAGTTAATCATGCTACCCATAAGCCTTTAACTCAGTTTCAACGAGAAATAACCTTTGTTTTCTCCAAGATGAAATTGTTTGACTTACTGGAGCTGATGCTAAAAAATCGAATTCATATTGCTATTACCGTCGGTGAGTACGGTGAAGTCAAGGGACTAGTGACTTTAGAAGATGTGTTTGAGACCTTATTAGGCCTTGAGATTGTCGATGAGATCGACCGAGTCGAGGATATGCAAGCATTAGCTCGGCAAATGATGGATCGCCGCGTTGAACGTTTAGGAATGAAGCTCAGTGACGACGAGCATGAGAATTATTCTGGAGCGGGTGAGTATCATAATACTGACAAAAGTACTGACAAATCTAAGCCCTAGTGATTCAAATAGGGGTGATAGGCAAGATAGGCTAGCGCTTTAGACATGCAATTATCACACAGGGTGTTACATGACTGTGAGAAATTAGTGATAGGCTAAAACTTTCAAGATAACCGCTGAGGATGAAGATGAAACGATTAAGCAGTAAGGGTCTACTGGCTTTATTGATTAAGAGTGCAAGTGTTACTACCATTACGGCTCTAGCTAGTATGGTCGCTATTAGTGCACAAGCCGCTACGATGAGTCAAAGCTTAGTACAAAACTATGCCAGCTCTATGAAGACTGCGGCTAATAACAAAAATATTAGCCAAGTGTCGCGTTTGGTGTCTGACGATGCGCTTATCTCTTTATCCAGAAAAGGTAAATCAACCAGCCTTGATAAAGATGCATATCTAAAATTATTACAAAACAGTTGGAACCAGACCTCTAACTACCGCTACGACATTAATATCGATAATATTGTCATTACCGGAGACCAAGCCAAAGCCAATGTCAACACTACGGAGAGCTGGGTTAAGGATGGCAATAATGTCTCATTCGTGACTACCTCAAGGGTGACGTTAACCTTATCAACGGGCAATGCTGTACTATTAAGAGCAGTATCACAAGTGACTATTAATTAATAAGTCGTAACTAATTAGTCATGACGAATAAGCTGTAACTGCTGAACGATAAGTCGTGAATGATAACTAATGAATTGATATGATTTATTGAATCATTTGCTAAAGCTTTCGATACGGTTACTAAGGTATAAAACGCCACTTTAAACTTATCGAAGTAAGCGAAAAGACACATGACAGTTATACGCTTAGCCAGCAATTATCTGTGCGATAGTTATGGTTTTTGTCTTATGTTGCGTACTATACTATCTGCTAAAAGCTAACTTTGTTAAAAGCTATACTATGCTTTATTAGAGCTTACTCTTATCTAAGTCTTGAGGATTCATCTTAAGTCAGCTTTTTTTATCTATTCTCAATTTTATCTATTCTCAATTTTATCTATTCTTGTTGCTAGGAAGCCGCCATTATCATGTCTATTGTGCCGTCAAACTCCCGTTCGTTCATCGCATTGCCCTTGACTCTTGCCGTGTCAGCTCTACTTATTAGTGCCTGTAGTAACACCTCAGCAGTAAAAAACACGGGCGCTAAAAACCAAACCCCTGTCGTTGTTAAACGGCCAACTGTGGCGTCGAAAACAACAGCTAGCGATGATTATTCAACGGCTTATTTGGATGCCGAAAGCTTAGATGAGCTGGCAGATCTATTAGAAGCCAGCGACATGACTATGGTTGAGGGTAATAAACTTGCTATTCAACAGTACGGTGATTTGTGGAACCGTCTGCGCGCCGGTTATCGCATGAATGCTGGACGCCCTATCTATAATCAACGCATTGAAGGGCAGAAAGGCTGGTTTACGAGTAGACAAGACTACTTAAACCGTTTGACCGCGCGCGCCAGTCGCTATTTATATCATACGGTGCGCGAGGCGGAGCGTCGCAACATTCCTACCGAGTTGGCATTGTTGCCAGTTATCGAGAGCTCGTATGATCCTAGTGGTACTAGTAGTGCCGCCGCCGCAGGCTTATGGCAGTTTATCCCAAGTACGGGCCGTATCTATGGCCTGAACCAAAGCAGTACTTATGACGGTCGCCGTGATGTTATCGAATCGACGCGGGCTGCTTATGACTTTTTGACCGCGCTGCATAATCAGTTCGGTAGTTGGGAGCTAGCTTTGGCGGCTTATAACGCAGGTCCTGGACGCGTACAAAAAGCCATTGATGCCAATGCTGCACAGGGATTACCAACAGATTATTGGTCACTAAGATTACCGACTGAGACGATGAACTATGTGCCGCGGTTCTTAGCAGTCGCTGAAATCGTCGCAAATCCATCACAGTTTGGGGTTTATCTGCCTGCCATCGCTAATCGTCAGCATTTTCGCAGTGTTCCTGCCAACTATGGCGTCAGTTTGGCTGAAGTCTCACAAATCACTGGTGTCAGCTACGATGAGCTTGAAAGATTAAACACCGCACTTACTTCTGGCCGTATTGATGGCTCAGGCCCACAGCGAGTCATTATCCCTAACGATGTCGATGTCAATATCGACGCAAAACTAAGTGCACTACGAGGTAATGGCAGTAGTAATGTCATAGCTTCAAGTACCGCTGCTACGCCAAGTACCTCAGGATCGACTATTTATAACAGCAAGCCTTATAGCAGCGGATCACTGCCTTCAACGGGAGGCGGACTGGCTGAATATGCTGCTAGCGCCAGCGTACCGCAGCAAACGACCAGTTATATCTCGCCGGCTGCTACGCCTTCGAGTAGCTCAGTATACAGCAGTACTAGCAATACCAGAACTGAGCCGCCAATCACTAGCAGTGAAACCCAAAAAATCAACGCCGAGCTAAAAAGCAGCAACAGCTTACCGACGACTTCAGCGCAGATAACAAGTAACAATACTATCGTGCAAGAGCCGCCGCTTAGCCAAGAAGAGCGCGACTTTATTGCCAAGCAGATTCAATTACAAACCCCAGATCAGCGTGAGGTGGTCAGCGCGGTTGATGGTAATATTAAACTGTCTGCCGTACAGACTCAGCAATCTGTGTTAGAGGCTAGTGGTAAAGAGAAACGGCTTAGTTTTGCAACCAGCGCTAACAGTAAAGCAAAGCCACAAGGCAAACGTAGCACTTATACCGTAAAACGTGGTGATACCTTGTCTAATATTGCAAGCCGTGCAGGGGTGAGCTGGCGTGATATTGCCGAGTGGAATCAAATAGACTCTAAGGCTAACTTACTCTCTGGCAGTACTCTATACTTATATAATGCCAAACCTATCGAGCCTTTAAGCAGTGTTAATACGCCAGCTCAACCTGAAAGTTATGTGGTGCAAGGCGGCGATACACTGATAGGTACAGCGAATCGCTTTGGCTTATCAGTCACTCAGTTAGCGACTTATAATAATCTAAGTAGCCGCGCTGATTTGCTGCGGGGTCAAAAGCTTTGGTTAGTACCAGGTAAAGTAACCGCGCCTGCTGTTACTCCTGCTGCTCCTTCACGTAACCGGGCAAAATCGACTACCGAGACCAAGAGCTATAGAGTTAAATCAGGCGACGGGCTTATAGCACTTGCTAAGCAGTTTGGTATCTCAACTCAAGCTTTAGCTGATCTCAATGGTCTAGGCAGTACAGATTCGCTATATGTGGGTCAAACGTTAAAGATACCGGCAGACGCGGATACGACAGCGCCAAGTAGTAGTACCGCTAGTGCTAGCAGCTCGGTGGCAACCAGTAATTATAAGGTAAAATCTGGGGAGACGCTCATAGGTATTGCTAATAGTTTGGGTGTTAGTGCGGCGCAAGTAGCAGCCGTTAACAGTAGCTTTGATGAAAGAGCTCGATTGCAACGCGGTCAAACTATTAAAGTACCAGTAACAGCATCACAAGTGGATAATAAGCTCAATGATAAACCTATTAGCTATAAGATTCGCTCGGGTGATACCTTAATTGGCGTAGCCAACCGCTATAAAATTGGCGTTAGTGATTTGGCCGCCGCCAATAATTTAAGCACCACCTCAAACCTTATATTAGGGCGCAGTTTGACGATTCCAGCTGCGGGCAGTCGCTCTAATACTACGACAAGCGCTGCTAGTAGCGTTTCATCGACTAGTAAGGCCAGTACGGGTAAAAGTCTGAATAATACTGAGAACTACAAAGTACAATCAGGCGATGGCTTGATAGCTTTGGCAGCACGCTTTGGGGTACCAGTTGCCGATCTCGCTGCTACCAATAACTTAGCCACAAACGCGCAACTGCAGCGCGGGCAGACGATTAAAGTGCCAAAGATGACTGTTAGCTACACCGTGGGTTCTGGTGATAGTTTGATTGGACTGGCGCGTAAATATGGCGTCTCTACCAAAGAGCTGGCTGATATGAATAATATCGCCCCTGATACGATGCTACAACGTGGTCAGCGTCTAACCGTACCTAATCACTAGTCGTGCCTCAAGTTGGTTCTATATTAATGAGCTCATTAATATAGAATAAAAAAAGCTGCTCTTAATAATAAGAGCAGCTTTTTATTGCTAAATACTTTTTATAAAGTAAGCTTTATAAATTAAGCATCCTATCTATTACACGCTATAGGTCTTGATCGTTTCAAGATAACTTCTGATATTACTGACATAATGCATGGCTTGACCGTAACGGCTGTTGGAAGCTCTGTTATCTGATAAGTAGGCATATACGTTTGCCCAGCTTTTATCATCGATACCTTGCTCACGCAGCTTACGCTGAATACGTTTGACTGCATTAGGCCCCATATTGTAGCCGGCAAGCGCAAACCAGATCCGATCTGATTCTGGTACATCAGCAAAGTCAGCTTTTACTTGCTCTAAGTAGCGAGCGCCGCCGCCAATGCTTTGATACGGATCGACGCGATCAGAGACGCCCATAGCTTTTGCGGTGCTATTGGTCAGCATCATGATACCGCGTACTCCAGTGGGGGAGACGGCGTTAGCATCTAGATGTGACTCTTGATAGCCCATCGCTACTAGTAGCTCCCAGTCATGATTATAGTTCTGTGCTTGCTGCTCGAACTGAGTCTGATAATCAGGTAGCTTCTCCGTCAAGGTCTGCTGGAAGTGATTTTGACTATAAGCGTCTTTGAGCAGTTTTTGGTTATAAAAAGCGGCGAGTTTCTGTGTGTTATTGATCTTGATATTATCACACAGATAACTACTAGCCGTTTGTGATAACAAATCACTAGCATCGTTGAACGTCCAGCTTACCTTTGGATTTAGACCGTTATTAGTCAAGCTAGTATCATAACCACAGCTTAGATTCACTGAAGCAAGATTAAGCTGATTGGTTAGCTGAGTACTAGCGGTAGTCAAGGCCATATCGGCCTCACCATTCTTTAATGCCGCAAGCGCCGTCTCTTCTGTCGCATAAGCTTTTAGATCGACAGTGACGCCAAGCTCGTCAGCATAACTGCGGACCAGATCATAACCAAAACCATGCTGAAAACCATCAGTAGCAAAGTAGGTGCTATCCCCAGGTACAGCGGCTATGGTTAAAGTTTTATCTAGCATGACCTGATCATAGGTCGGTACTGGCACCTCCATAGTAGTAAGGCTTCTAGCGGGTAAAGACAATAACGCAATACTAGATACTTGAGCGATTTTTTTGGATTTGGCAAAACGAGTTACTTTAGCCGATGGAACGATCTTACTTTTGGTGCTAAGTGTACGGCTAGCTGGACGTAATATATATGAAATACGACGTCTAGCACCTTGCGCGGATACTTTTACACGATAAGTAATACGCTGCATGGATGTCTCCTAATTGTAGCCATCCTACTTACCCTTAGACTGAAATATATACTCAAACCTTCGTCTTCGTATAAATTTAGGTCTTCAACACTTTTAAACTCATCGCTAAGGCAATAGCTTAATTATAGTAGTCTAATAAGCAAAGTGTCACTTGGCACCTCTATAAGATAGTCGACTGAACGAGCTTGTCAAACCTGCTGGTTAGAGCAGCACTATCGATAGCCTCTAACATCCATAAGCTTAAGGACGCAATAGGATTAATGAAGAGAGTAACTAGGTATAGTTTCTTCACTAGACGTTAGGACTATAAGGTACTAAGGTAAGGCCATGAAAAAGTTATTGCATAAAAGCAGAAGCAATAGACCTGATCAAAGGTAAGATAGTAAACAAACCTTTAACAGTACTTCCTTCTACAAATAGCGAGCCGTTAATAGTATTACGACTGCCACTCATAAGCTCTTATCCAGCGCTAATGCTAGCCTTTCGATGACAATGATCTACCGAAGTAGGATGCCTTGAAAGGACTAACATCTCATGCAACATTGAAGTGAACACCCAGATAACTATGAAAATCATCACAACTAAAAACTAAACGGTACTCAATCAAGGTCATAACCGGAGGCTTTATTAATGGAAAGTCTCATGGCAAAACATTCTCTTACAATTATACTTTATGAGGAATATATAGCAATTATTCAAGCTACGTTAACAAAGCAGTAATAAAACTTAACGGTCATGCAGGGTTGACAATATCGACAAAAGTCACAGGCAAATCAAACTGTTTCGCAACTAATTCTCCTAGCGCTTGTATACCGCTGCGTTCGGTCGCATGATGACCACAAGCAAAGTAATCAATGCCCAATTCGCGAGCACTGTGCGTGGTACGCTCAGATATTTCTCCTGAAATATAAGCGTCGCAATTCATAAGAGCAGCTTGTTCAATCATATCTTGCGCGCCCCCAGTACATATGGCGATACGCTCAATATACTTGGGCGTTGTTTTTGCTGAAGGGGTAGCACTGGTTTTATTGTTTCTTATGTTTGGGGCAAGTGACTGATCAGTGTTGCCGCAAGCGAGCGAAAAGTCACTTGCAATGTGCAAAGGTTTACGCTTTAGAGTCTGGGTAATCGTCTCAACCAAATCTGCTGCACTTTGCGGCTTACCAGTTGCTATATTACCAACGGGATGGGTCTCATGAGGGTAGAGCGCACCAGTGATGGTCAGTCCTAGACTTTCGGCAAGCTTGGCGTTATTGCCTACGACCGGATGCGCGTCAAGCGGTAGATGATAAGCGATCAGTGAGATGCCATGCTGCATCAGTTTACGAATACGCTTGCCTTTCATGCCTGTGATAGGCTCAGGCTCGCCTTTCCAAAAATAGCCATGATGCACCATAATGGCATCAGCGTCAGCTTCGATGGCCGCATCTATAAGAGCTTCACAAGCGGTTACGCCAGTGATAATACGCTGAATAGGACGCCCGCCATCGACTTGTAGACCATTGGGGCAGTAGTCTTTAAACGCATTGGCGTCTAGATAATCATCACAGAATTTGGCCAAGACCTGTGCGCTTATCGATGGTACTTCGCTCTTGCTGGTGTTACTAGCATTCGGGCTAGTAGATTCTAAATTATGCTTTTGGTTCATAAGTTCTCCTGGCTGTTTTAATTATGACTTTCATTGTTTGACGGCTTTCATTTCCTAGATAAGTAGGACAAATAAATAAGTAGTAAAAAGGTTTTGCGTTGCAGCTGAAATGAAGCACTTAAATGGAGTCTAGTTTAACATATCGCTATTAAGTCAATTCATTATGCTTATTTGAAGCGGATATAGTCCATCCACTATAAAATTTATACCAGTAGCACGCCGTAAAAGCTGTACTCTTTTTATTTAGCATTCACTATAGCTGGTACCGTTAGACCGAGAGTCATTGTATTGAGTGCTACTAATCAGTTTAGACTCTCATAAAATTACCTTTGAGCATAATAACTGAAAGGCTACACGATGCCTCACTACTGTATAATAAGCGAAGCTATAATTGGTGAGCGTAGCTATTGCATATAGTCTCTTTCATTTAGCTTTTGCCTTTAAAAAAGCTTATCGTAGCCCTATCTAAACTATAATATTTATCAGCGTTTTATTCATTAGCATAACATTTACAGAGGTTCTCTATGTCGTCTTCCCCAAAGCCTAACAGCCAGGTATCGCTTTTGAAGTGGTTACCTTGGGCTTTATTATTAATAGTAATTGCAGCGTTTGTTTGGCTATTTATGAGTATGAAGACGCCCTCGAAGGCAACGTGGGAGCCACCAAGAACGACACCTACTGAACAAGAAGCCTCAGCGCCAGTCGCTGATACGCCAGCGCCAATCTCCTCTTATCATAATGCCGTGGCGCGTGCTTCGCAGTCGGTGGTCAATATCTATACCACGCAAGCGATGGCAGAGCATCCTTATATTGATGATCCAGTATTGCGCCGATTCTTTGAAAACCATGGTGACCAGCAACAAGGCCCAGGACCTACTAACTTAGGCTCGGGCGTTATCGTCTCTGAAGATGGTTATATTGTCACTAATGCGCACGTGGTCGAAAAAGCCGATGAGATTACCGTTGCCTTTAGCGATGGTCGTAAGAGCCGTGCTAAAGTCATCGGTACCGATCCAGATAGCGATCTAGCAGTGATTCGCGTCGATATGACCGGGCTGACACCATTAGGGTTTCGTGAAGAGCCTATTCGCGTCGGTGATCTTGCGCTAGCGATTGGTAATCCCTTTGGCGTTGGTCAAACGGTGACGCAAGGCATTATCTCAGCCACTGGTCGTACAGGACTTGGTGTCAATAAGTTTGAGGACTTCATCCAAACGGACGCCGCTATTAACCCAGGTAACTCAGGTGGGGCACTTGTTGATGCACACGGTGAGCTGGTCGGTATTAACACCGTTATCTTTTCGCGATCAGGCGGCTCGATGGGTATCGGCTTTGCTATTCCAACCGCGCTGGTTGAGCAAGTGATGAACGCGCTGATCAAAGATGGCCGCGTCAGCCGAGGTTGGCTCGGTATTGAGATTCAGTCGCAGCTGCGCGATCCGACTCAGCTTGAGACCTCAACAGGCGTCGAAGTGCTCAACGTCGTACCGCAAGGGCCTGCCGCGCTCAGTGGTTTAGAGACTGGTGATATTATTTTGACTATCGATGGCGTTGAGATGACTGATGCCAATACGCTAATTCAGTATGTCGCGCGTAAACCGCCTAATACGATACTAAATACGCAAATTTTACGTAATGGCAAAAACGCTAGTATCGATGTGACTCTAGCAGAACGGCCTACACAAGAAGTGGTACAGCGTCCTGTCATTATGGAAGGTGGCCCTGAAGAGAATTATCACAGTGAGTCACAGGAGCGTCCGATGATGACTGAGGAGGAGCGTGACCGTATGCGCGAGGAGCTGATGAAGCTATTCGAAAACGAAGGCGCCCCTCAATAATGGTTTAAGTTGCCTAAGCACTCCTGTTTAAGCAAGATTAATTATCTAAGTAATACTAATAGACGTCCATAAAAAACGCCCTGTCTGATGAGATAGGGCGTTTTTCGATTTACTGGATTGTTTGCAGGCCATGCTGATTATGAGTATTTTTACAGGAAGTAAATAAAACAGGCAAGAAATAAAGGGACGGTTACCAGCTAAAATAGATTCTTAGTCCTTTATCGTTTCATGATCGATATAGATAACCCCTTGTACGCGGCAGCAGCAGGGCAATATCTCATTGTCCTCAATCATTGCCAGTGGCGGGAAGGGGTAATCGACCACATGCGAGCTGGCGATACGACGTACGCGGCAGCTACCACAATAGCCCTCACGGCATTGAAAATTAACCTCATGGCCAGTACGCAAAAGCCCATCCAAGAGACTCTCGTCATCATGTAAATAGAACTGCTGCTTACTGGTCATTACCCATGTCATAATTCACCTAACATTATTCATTTAGCATTATTCACCTAGCATTATAAATAATGCGTCATTAGTTCATAATAAAGCCTAAACTTGGCTGCGAGTATAAAACCTAAATCAAAACTCTTTATAGCTCAAAATCTTATAACTCACAATCTTATAATTCAAAGTCATCGAAGTCGCTATCCGATAAGTCGGAATCAATCTGACCGACCAGATATGAGCTGATCTCAGTCTCTTGCGGTGCCACTTGCACGTTGTCAGACGACAGCCAAGTATTGATCCAAGGAATCGGGTTGGACTTCGAATTTGGAAAGGCGGAGGGTAGACCGACCGCTTCCATACGCAAGTTAGTGATGTACTCAATGTACTGGCAAAGGATATCTTTATTGAGTCCGATCATTGAGCCATCTTTGAACAAATATCCCGCCCATTCTTTTTCTTGCTCAGCAGCCTTCCGGAAGATCTCAATGCCTTGCTCATGGCACTCAGCGGCAATCTCCACCATCTCTGGATCATCTTTACCATTACGCATAAGATTGAGCATGTGCTGCGTACCGGTCAGATGTAGCGCCTCATCACGAGCAATTAATTTAATAATTTTGGCATTGCCTTCCATCAGCTTACGTTCAGCAAAGGCAAAGGAGCAAGCGAACGACACATAAAAACGAATCGCCTCGAGCACGTTGACCGCCATAATGCACAGATATAATTGCTTCTTTAATGAGCGTAAATCAACGCTGATCTCTTTGCCATTGACGTTATGCGTGCCGGCACCGTATAAGCTATAAAGCTGCGAGTTGCGATACAGCTCATCATAGTAGCCTGCGATGTCGGAGGCGCGCTCTAAGATATGCTCGTTCTGCATAATATCGTCGAACACCACGCCCGGATCATTGACGATATTACGAATGATATGGGTATAACTGCGCGAGTGAATGGTCTCAGAGAAGGACCAGGTCTCAATCCACGTCTCAAGCTCCGGTATCGACACCAGTGGCAGCAGTACGATGTTAGGGCTACGACCTTGAATCGAGTCAAGCAGAGTCTGATATTTGAGATTACTGATAAAGATATGCTGCTCATGCGAGGACAGATTGCTATAATCGATACGGTCTTTTGAGACATCGACTTCTTCAGGACGCCAAAAAAACGACAGCTGCTTTTCAATCAATTGCTCAAAGATAGGGTGCTTTTGTTGGTCATAGCGGGCGACGTTAACCGGCTGACCAAAAAACATCGGTTCTTTCATCGCATCATTTGCGGTTTGATTAAAGATTGAATAAGTCATGAAACTGCCTTTATAGGTTATACGGTTGTTAGTTGGTGTAGGCTGAGGCTTTAGCCCAGCAAAAATAAAAGTGTTCGTTATACAATTATAAATCGTCTAAAGTTACTCGTACTGGTAGTTGCTCGTCATCTATACGAGCTTCTATTATTGCAATTAATTCTACATCGCTCAGCTTTTCACAATTCCCCAAATCCTGCGCTGATTGTGATACGTTTTGCTTCTTATTATCTACATCAGTCATCGTCTGCGCCTTTATAGAAGGTTGTTCAATATCGTTTAATTATAGCAACTTCCTATAGCTATTTGAGTTTGATATAGATTGCATACCCTACAAGTTCTCCAAAGATATCTGCCCTTCGTTGACATAAGCTTTGAGCATCTCGCTGAGCTCACCATCATCTAAGGCTTCCAATTCATCGATAGCGCTTTTACGCTGTGGGCTTAATCCTTCGTCTTGAGGCTGTTTTGCCGCTGTTTTCTTAGTGACACGCTTTGCTGGTTTCTTTGGTGCTTTCGTCACTTCTTTTTTTATGCCTTCTTGGTTTAAGGCAACGCTTGGGTCTAATTGCTCGCGTGCGGCTTCGATGTCCACTTCTATTTGCACAATGTGCGAGCTACCATCATTAATCTCTGAAAATACGTTAGGGATAAACAAACCACCGTCTTTGATAATTGCGGTATAGTGCACGTCTATGACCTCCGTTTTTGTTTTGTCTGTATGTTCCAATTATGGTTTTCGTGTCGCAAGACTGTCGTATACTTTATTATTTTCTCTTTTACCTACGGCTAGCACATAAACGACCACTACATCATCTTTGACGATATACACCAGACGATAGCCTATGGTGCGTAGTTTGATTTTATAGGCATCTGTATGTCCTGAAAGTTTTGACGCAGGAACACGAGGGTTTGATAAGCGCTGCTGCAGCTTCTTCTTAAACTGCTGCTGAATACTGGGCGCGAGCTTTTTCCATTCTTTTAATGCGAGAGGATGAAACTCAAGACTATAAGTCATCCAATGTAACCTTTATAGGTACTTGCCCATCATTCGTTCGTGCGCTAACGGTTTGGCTAAGTGCCATATCGTCCATGGCTTCCATCATACGCTCATACATATCGGTTGACACTAAATATGCCACGGGTTTATTGTGATTTAAAATAGCAACGGATTCACCATCCGACTGTTTAATCAGTGCCGAAGGGTTGGTCTTGAGCTCTGAGATGCTAGCTGTCTGTGTCGCAAATATCGGTTGCATGATTCATTCTCCACTAATATTGTGTCCTAAATATAGGGCTAATTTTAGCACGAAAATTAGGTCTTATTTGTTAATCTATTAAACTTAACTATTTAAGTAGCCAATCCCGCCTTCCGCTTGTATCTGCCTAGCCGCTGGCGTGCAGTCTATCGTGTCTGGCCGCATTCCTGTTGCCTCGATACTACGTCCAGCCACAGACTGCATCGCCATCGTCGTTGGCAGGATACCGCTACAGTCGGGGCTAAACGATCGTGTTAAGACGTCTTTCTTTTTTCTTAATGACTCTTCCTTCCGTTTGGGCATAGTTTATAGGGTGCACCTCGCGAACTTCTAAACACAATTTCCATATCATTGGTGTCCTAGGCTAACCCTATAACTAAGAAAGATTCGCTTGACCTAGGCTTATTAGCTTTCAAAACAATGATTTAAAAACCTTTTTAATTTTCTATGCTTTTTGCTACTTATCAAAGGCGTAAATTGTCTCATATTATCTGCACTAAATAACTTAAAGCCATCCGTAATAATACTATGAGCTTCACGAACACTATCGTTTAATTTTTCATTCTCTTTGATCATTTTGCTAAGTTCTTTGAGAGTTGTCTTGTCCTCGTCAAAATCATTTAAACGATCAAGAGTTGTTTTGTTGTTTAGAATGATGGTCTTAATTTTGATTCTATCAGTAAGATAGTTTAGACCTTTCAAGTCACCTAAGTTATCAGAAATATAGAAAGGGTCTTGAACATCTTTTCCTGTTCTAACCTCTTCAATCTCAATCTCAGATTTTGTAGCTCTACGCTGTATTGCAATAATAGAGCTCTTACTATGTTCCATTTGTTCTAACTGGTCGTATAGCCTATCAAGACCTTCAGATTTTATAGCTCTATAAACGCTTTCAATATTCTTCCAATCAGCTTCTATTGCATTTAATTTTCTATAATTTTCAGCAATATTCAATTTAGCTAATTTTATATTCTCGATTTTGTTTGAGTAATCAATCTCTTTGCTAAGTTTGTTACTCAAAGACGTAAAGTTTTCTCCAAAATACTTCTTGCCACAGTCATTTCCTAAATTAGTCAACCTACCAGATTCAGTTTCAACAATACATCCAATATTGTGAGGTGTGCGACAATTTGATAAACCGCATCTACCCTTGTTTGGAAGTTCATATTTATTAATAACTTGCTTTAATTTTTCCTTCTTAGGATCTAATGAGTCAGTATATCCACTCATTTTATAAATATCATCCCAAGTAGTAATTCTCAAAAAATGTTTTTTACTAACTGAAATATTCAAATTCTTATCCCTCTTAGCAACTTATACTTAATAGTGCTAAGGTGTCGAAGCACCCTAACACTAAACCATTAAGGTCATACCAAATACCTATGCTATTTTTCTAGCATAAGTATGTTTAGCGTTTAAGTTTATGTATCTGTTAAGCCCATTTCCCATTCTAGCCAGTCTTACCATATTATTGACATGGTGAGAGCCAGTTGTGAAATAGTTATACAGATACGTACCACCTTTCGTAAAACGTACAATTATAAAGTCGGTACCGACTTCAAACGCGCTTACGCCAGAATCACTATCGGTATCACAATAAATCTCCATACTCATTACTCCTGAGTTGAAATATTTGTGACCATCACTTCACGGTTTGTCTTGGACAAGAGATAAGTTTTGAATTAGAATAGCTGCCTTACAATGGAAAGTTATTCTGTTTTCTTACCACTTGTGGAAGTCGATAGTCTTAACTCCCTGATATTAGATACGCCAATATTTAATATCTCCAATGGCAAAGATGAGAAATCGTCTTTGCCATTTTTATTGCTTGATACTTGTCATATCAAACAAATTTTAAAACTTTCCAACTATATGTTAGTTATAGATAACGGACTTAACTCCAAAAGCCAAGCCCGCAATTCAAGTAAATCTAAATCTTACAAGCCCCGCCAGCACAATCATCTTCCATATCCGCTTGCGCATCATTGGCACCATCACGCGTGTTGTGATAATACAGCGTCTTCACGCCTAGCTTATATGCGTTGAGCAAGTCTTTGAGCAAGATTTTCATTGGTACACGGCCGCCTTCATAACGAACCGGATCGTAGTTAGTATTGGCCGAGATACTTTGATCGACGAATTTTTGCATGATAGCGATAAGCTTGAGGTAGCCATCGTTATTTGGCATTTGCCACAGAAGCTCGTATTGACCACGCAATTTCTCAATATCTGGTACCACTTGCTTAAGGATGCCGTCTTTTGAGGCCTTGATAGAGACCAGACCACGTGGGGGCTCGATACCGTTAGTGGCGTTAGCGATTTGGCTTGAAGTCTCAGACGGCATCAGCGCGGTGAGGGTAGAGTTACGTAGACCATGCTCAGTAATCTCGCCACGAAGCGTTTCCCAATCGAGATGCAATGGCTCTTGGCAGATGTTATCCAAGTCTTTCTTATAAGTATCAATCGGCAAGATACCTTGCGAGTAAGTGGTCTCGTTAAAGGCTGGGCACGCGCCTTGCTCTTTAGCGAGTTTGTTTGACGCTTTGAGTAAATAGTACTGCAGTGCTTCAAAGGTTTGATGGGTCAGGCCTAGTGCTGAATCATCTGAATAGCGCACGCCATTCTTCGCAAGATAATAAGCGTAGTTGATGACGCCAACGCCAAGGGTACGGCGGCGCATACTGCCATTTTCAGCGGCTTTGACTGGATAGTCTTGATAGTCGAGGAGAGCATCGAGGGCGCGCACGATCAGCTCAGCTGGCTCTTCGATATCGCTGACGCTCTCGACTTTACCTAGATTAACCGCCGATAGCGTACAAAGCGCGATTTCGCCGGTTTCGTCATTGATGTTATCAAGCGGTTTCGTCGGTAGCGCGATTTCCATACATAGATTAGACTGACGAATCGGCGCGATGCTGGCATCAAACGGGCTATGGGTGTTGCAATGGTCGACGTTTTGGATGTAGATACGGCCAGTGCTAGCGCGCTCTTGCATCATGAGACTAAATAGATCCGCCGCTGGTATTTGGCGCTGACGTACGGACTCGTCACCTTCGTACTTGGTATATAGCTCTTCAAATTTGTCTTGATCTTCAAAAAAGGCATCATAGAGACCAGGGGTGTCATCAGGCGAGAATAGGGTGATGTCTTGGCCTTTAATCAAGCGCGTGTACAAGGTTTTATTAATCTGTACGCCGTAATCCATGTGACGTACTCGGTTGTCCTCGACGCCGCGATTGTTTTTTAGCACTAGTAGCGACTCAACTTCTAAATGCCATAGCGGATAGAAGAGGGTGGCCGCGCCGCCGCGTACCCCGCCTTGTGAGCAGCATTTTACTGCGGTTTGGAATAGCTTATAAAAAGGGATACAACCGGTATGCTGAGCTTCGCCGCCACGGATTGGGCTACCAAGGGCACGGATACGACCGGCATTAATACCAATGCCGGCGCGCTGCGACACATAACGGACGATAGCGCTAGTGGTAGCGTTAATAGAGTCAAGGCTATCACCGCACTCAATGAGTACGCACGAGCTAAACTGGCGCGATGGTGTACGTACGCCCGACATGATCGGCGTCGGCAGTGAGATTTTAAATTGTGAGGTCGCATCGTAGAATCGTTTGACATAGCTCATGCGCTCAGCTTTATCGTAATTGGCAAATAGACACATGCCAACGAGCATATAAAGGAACTGCGGGCTCTCGTAGACAGTTTTAGAGACGCGGTCTTGCACGAGATATTTACCTGCCATTTGCTCAACGGCAGCATAAGCAAGATTCATATCGCGCCAGTGATCGAGGTAGGCTTCTAACTCATCAAATTCCGCGCGGCTGTAATCTTTTAGGATATGTTCGTCGTACTTGCCTGCTTCGGTTAAGGTGGTGACATGGTCGAATAGATGCGGCGGCTCGAACTGGTTATAAGCGATCTTACGTAGGTGGAAGATTGCGAGGCGCGCGGCTAGATACTGATAGTCGGGCGTCTCTTCTGAGATCAAATCAGCGGCTGACTTGATGATAGTCTCGTGGATATCACGGGTTTTGATGCCTTCATAGAACTGAATGTGCGATTTGAGCTCTACTTGTGAGACTGACACATTATTTAAATCGTGAGCGGCCCATTCGATCACCTTATGGATTTTGTCCAAATCTATTGGCTCTAGGCGTCCGTCGCGTTTGGTTACTTGGATATTATCAATATGTGTCATACCGCCCTCATAAATTATCAATTGTTAGTCGTGTTACCCAGTCAAAAACTGGCCTATAGTGTTATCGACTTCTTTTATTAAGCAAGCTATAACCAGAAAGCTTCCGTGCTTTTTTTAGGCAAAAGAATACCGAAGGCTCTAGTAAGGTACAAAACCTCTGAGCACTACATATAGCGTATTTGTTAGTAAGTAGACACAATATAGCGGGAATATTTTGAAAATGCTATATTGATTTTAGATTGAATTTATGTTGTTGAGGCGCTGAATTTAAGCAAAGAGCGATGGTATAAGGCTTAGAAGATATGTAAAGATTAATAAAATTTTTTATAAAAAATAGCTTGCTTGTTATTTTTGCTAATTTGATATCTCTGACACAGATAACAGCAGTGCGAAGAGCAAAATAGCGGCAGAGATTGTACCCGATAAGCCCAGTCAATGCCATAAAAAATCGTCACCTAAACAGTGACGATTTTCGATGTGCTTTTCGATATACAAAGAGGTATGACTCACCAAATAACGGCTTAGCTTAGATAGCTCGGTAACTCGTTTTGGCAGCAGCTCGCAAGAGACTTGCTTTTTATACCACTATACGTACCGTTTGGGCGTTATCGAGCGCCGCGTAAAGCTCATTAACTTGCTCAACGCTAGTCAGATACAAATTGACCCGCGCTGAATGAAAGCGATTCGTCTTTGAAGGTTTGACTTCGATAGAAGCTAAATCAAAATCAGGGAACTGACTGCCTAAAATAAGTTTAAGCTCATTAAGTAGAGTCTCATGCTCGCCCTCATGACCGATCACACTCATCGGATAGTTCATGGGAAATTCCCACAGCTCTGGGTTTTGAATGTCCGTTTTTTTACCTTTTAAGATGCCGTCATTGGCCACTAATTCGGTGACTTTGACGTCTCTTTTGTTGGCTTGCTGATTGTCAGGATTGTTTTTTGGATCGTTACTCATAATGAAACCCTTATTGTTTTTGAAGATTAATATCTTTTAGCTGCACACAAAAAAGCTGAGACTCGCTCAGCTTTTTTACTTTTGCTTGCTACTGTCTTGCCTTCTTTATAAGGCTTCAACAGCGCTTTTTCAAGAACCTATGTTAGTCATTTTCAAGGAATGAACGTAGGTGCTCAGAGCGAGAAGGGTGGCGCAGCTTACGTAGCGCTTTGGCTTCGATCTGACGAATACGCTCACGAGTAACGTCAAACTGCTTACCGACTTCCTCTAGAGTGTGATCGGTCGGCATATCGATACCGAAACGCATTTTGAGCACGCGTGCTTCACGCTCGGTCAAGTTACCTAGTACATCACGAGTGGCTTCACGTAAACCCGCTGAGGTTGCGTCATCAACAGGGCTTGAGATAGTACCATCTTCGATAAAGTCACCTAAATGCGAGTCTTCATCGTCACCGATAGGTGTCTCCATAGAGATCGGCTCTTTGGCGATTTTCAGTACTTTACGGACTTTAACTTCGTCCATCTCGAGACGTTCGCCTAATTCCTCAGGCGTGGGCTCGCGGCCCATTTCTTGCAAGAGCTGACGCGAGACGCGGTTGATTTTGTTGATCGTCTCAATCATATGCACCGGGATACGAATGGTGCGCGCTTGGTCGGCGATTGAGCGGGTAATCGCCTGACGGATCCACCAAGTGGCATAGGTCGAGAACTTATAACCGCGGCGATATTCAAACTTATCGACCGCTTTCATCAGGCCAATGTTACCTTCTTGAATGAGATCCAAGAACTGTAGACCACGGTTAGTGTACTTTTTGGCGATCGAGATGACTAGGCGTAAGTTAGCCTCTACCATCTCTTTTTTGGCGCGGCGTGCTTTGGCTTCACCAACCGCCATACGGCGTGCAACATCTTTCATGTCGTGAATTTCCATATCGAGCTGCTGCTCATAATCACGGATTTTACGCTGTAAAAGAATCACATCGTCAGTGACTTTCTCTAAAGTCTCAGCAAAGGCAGGCTTACCTTTGAGGCGCTCTGTAAGCCAGTCGACGTTGGTCTCATTACTTGGGAAGGTCTTACGGAACTCGCTACGCGGCATACGTCCACGGCGAATGACCAGACGCATGATCTGACGCTCTTGCTTACGCACATCATCATAGACATCGTGCATAATCGCCATGACTTGATCAGACATGCGATTGTTCAGCTTGAGCATCATAAAGCGTTCAGCAAGTAAGGCATAAGCTGCTTTTGCTTGCTCGCTACCTCGGCCATATTCGATCAAGGCTTTTTTGGCAGTGATAAATAAACCTTCGATCTCCTCAACACGTAGGCGGACGGCTTCTGGGTCGATACCGCCGCTTTCTTCCTCTTCTGCTTCTTCTTCCTCGACGTCGTCTTCATCTTCGTCTTCGTCGTCATCGAGTTTGCTCTTATCTTTGGCTTTGATGACAGGCGCTTTTTCTTTCTCTTCGCGGGCTTTTTCTTTTTCTTCCTTAACGCGATCTTTTTCTTCTTTTGCTGCCAGGCGATCTTCTTCGGTCTCAGGATCTAAAAAGCCGGTGATCACATCAGAGAGTTTTTTCTCACCCTCTTGAACCTTTTGATATTCATCAAGCACGAACTGTACCGTGCCTGGCCAGTAGGCCATCGCATGTTGCACATCGCGGATCCCTTCTTCGATACGTTTAGCGATAGCAATCTCGCCTTCACGAGTCAGTAGATCGACGGTGCCCATCTCACGCATATACATACGTACAGGGTCGGTGGTGCGTCCAGGTTCTGTCTCCACAGAAGCAAGTACAGCTGCTGCTTCATCCGCTGCCATATCATCATCGCTTGAATCATCACTCATCAAGATATCATCAGCATCAGGGGCAGATTCAAAGATTTTGATCCCGACGTCCGTCAGCATTTGTACGATATCTTCGATCTGATCGCTTTCGGTAATAGAGTCTGGAAGTTGATCATTCACCTCAGCATAGGTGAGATAGCCTTGCTCTTTACCCATTTGGATTAAGGTAGCTAGCTGGGAGGTGGAATTAGATAAGGACTTATCGTTCATAATTACTCGCTTGCATCGGGCATTGTCATAAAAAAATATAAAGGCTAAACGCTTGGATTGACCAGTGAGCTTAGCGATTAATCGTCATCTGTTATGACAATGAGTTGATATGAATAAGGGCTCAAAAACATCAATACTGTAAATAAACTATAAATAAAAATAGCAAAAACAAAATAATAAAAAATTGGTTCAAATCGCTCAAATCAAGCTGATAACGGCGTAGTTTAACACAGACCTATGAAAACAGAATACGGCTAATCAGCGCAGACGCTAGAATCTATAGTTTTTTAACCGCTGATCTTGAAAGCTTGTTGAGCATTATCATAGATGATGGGGTCAGCCTCTAGGGTTTTAAAGGGCTTCGCTAAGATAAAAAGTAAATTAAACCCGTCCTAGCTAATCTATAGCGATAGGCAAGTCGCAGAAATCTACTCAGCTGCCGATCATTTGCGCGGATTGTTCGGCCTGCTGCGCCCGCATCCAATCATTGAGGTGCTGGGTTTGTTTTCTGACGATGGCTAATTTGACATGATTGGGGTTTTTTATCAGCTCTTGGGTCTTTTTTTGCATATGTAGCTGCAGTAGTTGCATGACTAGAGTCTCAATCAGCGCGTCCAAGCTCAAAATGTTTCTGGTATTTAAGGTTTTATAAAAAGGACCCCAGCTGCGGCTTAGTGACTCTTGAGTGCTAGCTGCAAGATTGGATAATATAAAATGCGCCGCAGCGTTGGCATCTTTTGGCAAATAATTCATACAGCGCTTAATCGTACTAACCACATCTATGAGAGGGGCATCTTGCAAATCCTCCCAAACCAAAGCTCGCATGGCGTCATTCGAAGCTTTTTGCTGAATGTGGGCAGGCAAGTGTAAGCTATTGAGCCCTGCTTGCTGCCAAATCATCTCAATAGGATCTTCACTCAAGGCTAGAGGCTGGAATAAAAAACACAGTTGCAGCTGTTGGCTGATGGTCATATCGCCATCAAAGTCTAACAGGGCATCCTTAGCTTCGCTGTTTTGACTGCGTTTGCCTCCCAATTTTTGATAGATATCGTTGTTAAGCAAATAGCGAAAGCTACTGCCTTTTGGCAAGGATGCCGTCAGTGTTCGCACTTGCGACATGAGCTTCGCTTTGCCTTCTGCTAAGCTCATGTCATAACGCTCGCTTAAGTAAGCAAAGATATATTGCGACAGCGGCATGGCGTTTTTGATTTGCTCGCGCATAGCTTCATTGCCATGAGCTTTAATAAAGGTGTCGGGATCATGGTTATTCGGCAAGGTCAAAAACCTAAGCTCTTTGTCATCGGCGAGTACCGGTAGCGCCACCTCGAGCGTACGCCAAGCGGCTTTTTGTCCGGCGCTATCGCCATCGAAGCTTAAGGTGAGTGTCGGATTTAAGGTCAAAAGTCTCGATATTTGACTCTCGTTGATCGCCGTACCCATAGAGGCCACCGCGCCATAAATGCCCGCTTGATATAGCGCGATGACATCCATATAGCCTTCAACGACGAGCCAATCATTAGCCCGCTGCTGGCGCGACTCATAATAACCATAGAGCACATGCTGCTTATGAAAGACTGGCGAATCTGAGGAATTAATATACTTAGGCTTGACCTCATCATCGAGAGCGCGACCACCAAAACCAATCGTCCGCCCTTGATTGTCACGAATCGGGAAGATGACGCGATCACGCAATAGATTATAATCACGACCTGACTCCGACTGGCGCACCAGTCCTAAAGCCTTTAGCCCTGCTATGTCTTGTGGAAATTCATGTTCAAGATGCTGCCAGCCAAAAGGCGCGTAGCCTAAGCCAAAATCCTCAACACTCTGCTCAGTGATACCGCGGGCGCTAAAGTAATGCTTGGCGTGCGGATGCGTGCGCAAATTACGCTGATAAAACTGCTGAATCTGAGTCAACAGCTCATATAAGTTACCGTCTTGTTCATTGACGCTATTATCTACAAGCGTCACCGAATAATCATCAGCCATAAGCCAATCAGGCGGCTGTTGATCATCGATAGGGTTATAATCTGTAGGGTAAGCTATAGCTGCGGACATGTCGCTAGTATAGCTATCAGAATAATCACTATTTTCACGGTTATCATAGAACGCGTAATCGCTATGATAGTCAGGTGCAATATCAGAAGTTTGCTGAACCGGCGCAGATATATTTTCTACCGCTTTATGAGACGAGGGTTGAGCAATGGGCTTAGGCTTAATGCGCTGGTAGCTGACGTTTTTTTGCTCGTCTTTTGGGACTTCGATGCCCGTCTGCTTAGACAGCTCGTTCACTGCCTCCATAAAGGTGAGGTTTTCATAATCGCGCAAAAAACTAATCGCATTGCCGCCGACGCTACAACCAAAGCAGTGATAGATGTTTTTTTGTGGATTGACGTAGAAGGAAGGCGATTTTTCACCATGAAAAGGGCAGCAGCCTTTGTACTCAGAGCCCGCCCGTTTGAGCGTAGTATGCCGACCAATAATGCTGATCAAGTCAGCTTGGCTATTTAATTGCTCGAGAATATGGTTAGGAATACTCATAAGGATAATTATTTTAGCACAGAGTCCGAGCGAGATTATGCTCAGCAGTTGGTTTTGATGAAATATTTAGGGATAACTTTACCCATATTTCATAATGAAGCTCGCTAATATTAGCTCAAAATAAATAAGGCCAACGATAGCGTTGACCTTATATTTATCCACTTACGTCATAATTTAATACAATATTAGTCAGCAGACTATTCAGCGTCTTCTTCAACGACATCAGTATCTGCTGGCGTGAGCTGAATACGCTCGCTAGTATTATCATCAGGTAGCGTAGAGCGGCGCACAGGGTTAGTGGTTTGCGGATTGACAATAGCGGATCTGGCAGTAGAGCCGGTGCTCGCTTGGTCGGTGATGCGCTCGCTTTCATTTTCAGGCAGACCTAGACCGATATTGACACCGCGATTTCCGCCTGTAGCAAGGTTACTTATAGAGGCATTGGCATCGCTAGTTGCTGCTGCATTGTCGCTTGGCAAGCGTAGCTGAGTGGCACTACGAACGATCTGCTCTTTGGTCGCGCCAGTATATTGGTCCGTTGCTATAGACGACTCGCTAATACCGGAACGACCAAGCTTGCCAAAGGTCAGCTTATTTATCCAAGAGCTATCACGTTTGGTATTGATTTTAACCCGGCCATCATTAGTTAACCAGCTTGGATAGTTGATCTGTAGTAGCGTTTGGTACTCTTGCGCAAGATCAGTAATACCAAGCTTTTGATGCGCGTAAGTTAAGATAGCTAGCGCTTCAGGAACGGACTCACTCAGCGGGTAATACTGTACGACCCATTTGGCACGGTTGACGGCAGCGACATAAGCTTCGCGCTCGATATACCAGTTAGCCGCCGTCAGCTCGCTTTGTGCAAACTGATTGTAGATAAAGGTCATACGTTGAGCGGCGTCAGGAGAATAAGGGCTATTAGGGTACTTATTGACCAGCTCTTGGAAGTTGGCAAAGGCAAGACGTAAATAAGCCGTATCACGCTCCGCTTGATTGACTTTGAAGATTTTTAAGCCATCAGATGAGCCTTCCATATTAGCTACTCCGCGTACGTAATAGGCGTAACTGACTTGCGGATTAGAAGGATAAAGACGAATGAACTGTTCGGCGCTGGCGGCAGCGAGCTCATAGCTACCATTAGCGTACTGAGCGTACATCACATCAAGCAGTGCTTGCTCTGCGTAAGGCCCAGTAGGATAAAAAGTACGCAAGTTATTCAAGTCATCGATGGCTTGGTTATAACGGCCTTTGTCGATTTGTGCAATGGCATCGTTATAATAAGCTTGTTCAGACTTTTCAGCCGTTTCGACGGCATCTACATCATCGCCTGTTAGGTTTTTGAAAGTCTGGCAGCCGGCCAAGCTTACACTTAAGGTAAGCAAGGTTATTGAAGATAGTTTGATAAACGTGTTGCCTACAGGGCGCATACTTCTCTCCGCACAAAAGGCATAATAGCAGCGACGCTACTATGCAACATAACAGGTTAATGATAAAAGTCAGTAGTAGCACCAATCGATAGGCTACTAGCAAAAGTTCTGCCTACTTTATAGAATAATGCAAGCTTCGTCTATTTTTTCACAGTTTATTTTCGCAAGCTTAGCGATTTTACCTAACATAATTTCCAACACCTAACATTGTGCCTAGCTTAGTATACTCAACTGAATATATAGCCGAACCCAAATAAACTAGAGTAAGACGGTTATCAATTATATCATTAAGCCTAAGTTAAATAAGCGCTACTGAATGAAGGTAAATAAAGCCCAAAACCGCTACGGCAACAGTTTAGCATGAGCGGCATCAATGAGCGATAATGAAAAGAGCAACTGGGGGTAAATATACAGGAAGTTACTACGATGTTATATTCCAGAGATATGAGCGCGTCTATTTTGGGCAGACTTTGGTAGCCAGATTTATAGAGAGCGTTCTAACTAGGCAATAAATGCATGTGAACTACTTAACCGCCCTAATAACAGATAACTTAATGACGCTGTAGGGTCTGAGCGTTTGCCATGCTACAATATAGCATTAATTAACGGGTATTTTATTTTGATAGTTAGTGATTTTAATTATCAAATAATTATCTACATTTCTATAAAGTGCACTATGGTGACTTTACGACGACTGAATATGCTATGAATGATAATGCCACAAATACAACCCTAAATGCTGATGATGACCTGATCGAAAATGAAACAGTGTTAGCAGACTTTGAAGATGACTCTCTTGCTGATGATGGTCTTATTGATGAAGAGATAGAAGACGATGAAGAATCGGGCGATGAGCAGCAAGGCTCTCAGCTAGCGGGTCAACGCGTATTAGAAGTCATTGATGTAACGCATACAGTGACTGAGAAAGAGTCAGGCCTACGCATCGATAAGCTCGCCTCACAAGTCTTTACTGATTTCTCGCGCGGGCAGCTTCAAGGATGGATCACTGACGGTAGTTTGCTGTGCAATGGCAATGTAGAAAGACCCAAATATCGGGTAAAGGATGCTGACGTTTTACATTTATCCACGACGCTACAGCAGCATAGTGAAGATCAGCCAGAAAATATCGCTATCGAAGTCGTCTATGAGGATGAAGCGGTACTCGTCATCAATAAGCCAGTTGGCATGGTGGTGCATCCTGGCGCCGGCAATCAAACAGGCACGCTGGTTAATGCGCTATTATATCACTATCCGCAGCAGCACCATTTGCCGCGCGCAGGTTTGGTGCATCGTATTGATAAAGACACCTCAGGACTGCTATTGATCGGTAAAACGAAACCGGCGCAAATGGCGCTGATGGAGCAACTTAAAGATAAGAGTGTATATCGTCATTATCAGTGTGTGGTGGCCGGGGATCAGGCCAGTTTGAGACGGCATCAAAGGATCGATGCGCCTATCGGTCGCCACCGCAATCAGCGCACCAAAATGACGGTTATGACTGCTGGACGCGAAGCAGTCACCCATCTATTGAAGATCACCCCTTTGAATGAAAACTACTGTTTATTAGATGTCGCGCTTGAGACCGGACGCACGCATCAAATCCGAGTGCACTTGAGTCATATCAGCCATCCTATCGTTGGTGATCGGGTCTATGGCGGTCGTCGTCAGTTGCGTGCTGGCTTAAGCGAGGAGCAGCGCCAAACTATCGGTAGTTTTCCGCGTCAAGCTTTGCATGCTTACGCTTTAGGGTTTGTGCATCCGTTTACTGGTGAGGACATCGAGGTCACCGTGCCGATCCCAGAAGATATGCAGCAGCTTATAGCGGTGTTGAGCGATGATTATGATTCAGAATAACCGTTGGTAAGCTAAGCTTTTAAGACAGCTTGTTAAGCCAATTTAAATCTATATGAAGCGTAGAATATGACAGACAAGACAACCGCTTTAGGCAAGCCCCCAGTGCGATTAATCGCTCAGCGCGAAGGCGTTTATGTTTTTCAGACAACAGCGCTTGCAAAGACTGCTGATGATAATGACCTGCTCGCGGCCAAAAGCGAGCAATTGCAAAAAGCCCAGGCAAGCTACGGGGAGTTTAATCTAGGCTTACATGTCAATGACGCTAGTCTGGCCGTATTGATGAACCGTATGCGCTTATTAGGTACAATCAATAAGCAACTAAGCGTGCATCACTCAAGCGCGCAACCACCAATAATTGATAGCTTACACTGGGTCAATCAAGTGCATGGCAAGCAGGTTTATGATATTGATAACAGCGCTGATGATGCACTTCATAACGTCAAGCTGAGCATGCGCCCAGTAGATGCTGACGCGATGATTAGCCGGCAAGCTGGTACGGCTTTAGCGATTATGACTGCAGATTGCGTGCCTATTGTATTGTACCAGCCGGCGACTAAGCAGATTGCAGCGATTCACGCTGGCTGGCAAGGTTTAGCGTACGGAATTATCAAAGCGACTACTGAGCGTTTCGATAGCAGTGCACCTATCATAGCTTGGATAGGGGCTTGTATTAGCCAAGCCAATTATGAAGTAGGTCGCCAAGTGTTAGCAAAATTATTAGCTGGCTGCACTGATAATCAGTTACTAGACTCGAGAACTCTCAATAATTTTGCCTCTTTTTTTAGTAGCTCCACTTTGACGGAAGCAGAGATGAGCGATGACAGTCATCTTGATAATAGAATCAATAGTAGTGATTTACATAAGCGTATTGCTAAATTATCAAATCGCGCTACCCTAAGCACAGATAAAAACTCTATCGATAAAATTAAGCTCAACTTACCGAAGTTAGCTGCCGCACAACTAGAGTATTCAGGGGTACAAATAGCGAATGATGCCGCTATTGATTGTAGCTATGAAGATATTCATTATTACTCTTATCGCCGGCAGACCCATTTACAACAGCCAGCTACTGGGCGCATGGCTTTAATTATTGTCCGCGGCTACTAATTGCCACTTATTCCATAAACCAATTCATTATTCGAGCTCGTATGACCACATCTATAGCCGCGACGGCAAATCATCTTGATAGAACCTCTAACTTATCCATAGCTGTTGTTTATCACAGTAATTATGGCCATACCAAACGTGTTGCAGAAGCTATCGCTACAGGCGCTCGTCAGCAGTTGGCAGATACACAAGTAAAAGCTATCGATGTCCATGAGGTCGATTGGGATTTTTTGGATCAAGCCGATCTGATTGTGCTTGGCAGTGCGGTATATATGGGCAGCTTAACGGCGGGACTTAAGATCTTTATGGAGGAGACCTCAAAGCGTTGGTTCCATCGCAAGTGGGAAGGCAAGTGGGCGGCAGCCTTTGCGAACTCAGGGGGGCTGAGCGGCGATAAGCTCGCGGTACTACAACAAATCAATCTGTATTGTATGCAGCACGGGATGAATTGGATTGGTTTGCCACTTATGCCAACGGGACACGGTGAGAATGATCTAAACCGGCTATCGAGCTATTTGGGCTTAATGACGCAATCTGCTGATGGGCCGCCAGAGGAAACTCCTGGCAAAGGCGATATAGATACTGCGATATGGTTTGGTAATCATTTAGCCAAGACGATTATCAAGCATCAGCCAATAAACGATTGATAGTTTATAAAAAACCACTAAGTAGCTAGCCGTGCAAAAGGGCAGATATCATCTAGATACTTGCCTTTTTTTATGCGTTTTTACTTATTGAGACTCGTTTTGAGTGGTGGGATGAGATTATAGTCTGACTTTCTAGACGAGTATTACGGCTGAGCATAAACGTTATAAGAGATAACAGGAATAGGGCTAGCACCAAACTGCATAGACTGACAACCGCTTTGCAGCGTTGCAGACATAATGACAGCGCTGAGGATAAGCGCGCGTATAACAGGAATTTTAAATATTGTTTTCAAAATAATAAGTCTCTTAACGTACATAAAAAATGGATAGTTGAAGTATACCTGATGCGAGCAGCCGCGAGTTGTTAGCTATTAAAACAAAACGTTTGTACAGAGGTGAACCATATAAACTAGTCTAATTTTTGTAAAGTATTTGAAGGAATACGTTAATAAACTAGCAATACTTTAGAAATAATATAAAGTTGACTTAATAAGATATTAAATGACGTTGATAGGGCGCAGTATTCAGTATAAAGGTGTTATAGCTTTTCAGAACACTAAGTTAAGAGTATTGTTAAAAGTACTATGTTAGTTAAGAAGTTAAGAACACTGTGCAACCCAGTCAACGCAAAACAACAAATTAAAAATCAAGCTGCTAGCTATACGAGGATATTATGAAGCCACTTTATCTGATGCTATCGATGTTTGCTATCGGTCTCACCTCTACTGCTGCATTAGCAGAAGCTGCAAGTCTACCTGATGCTGCAAGCCTACCTAATGTTAGCCCTGCCAACAGTGATCTTGTCAATCGCGGTGCTTATATTGCTCGCGCTGCTGACTGCATGGCCTGTCATGGCGATGACTACACCGGCGGTAATGCTATCGAAACGCCTATGGGCGATATTTATTCAACAAATATTACTCCCTCCAAACAATACGGCATCGGTAAATATACTGAAAAAGATCTGAAAAATGCGCTGAAGAAAGGGCGGGCGCCTAATCATATGATTTATCCCGCTATGCCATATCCCTCTTATAGCGGCATGACTGATGAAGACATCAGCGCCTTGTTTGCTTATCTACAAACGGTACCGGCTTATGACGAAGCTCCTGATTATAAGACCAGTTTGCCATTTCCCTTTAACTTTCGCTTCTTAATGCTAGGCTGGAATGTGCTCAACGTACCTTCTACTGAAAATCGCGAAGGTCTAAGCGCAACTCAGCAGCGCGGCGAATATTTAGTGAATAACCTTGGCCATTGCGGTACTTGTCATACGCCGCGTAACAGTACCATGGGTTTTGATAAAGACAAATACTTATCAGGGGCCGAGCTTGGCAACTGGTATGCGCCTAACATTACCCCTGATGAGTCGAGCGGTATCGGTAGCTGGAGTGAAGAAGATATCGTCACCTATCTGCGCACTGGCCAGCTTGATCAACGCGCTTATGCTGGCGGGCCCATGGCGGAAGCGGTGGCCCACAGTACTCGTTATTTGAAAGATGAAGATTTAGGGGCTATTGCTTCTTATCTAAAAGTAGTACCTGTCGTACAAACTGAAGATAAAGTGAGCCCGGTAGACGCCTCGCGTTTGCCAAGCCCAATCAATGAGTCTATTACTCATGATCTGCTAGCTCAGGATGATTATCTTACCCAAGCTAAAGCGCAAGTCACTGGCGGTAGTAACTCTCCTGAAGCGTTATATTTAGCAGAATGTGCAAGCTGTCATGGCGTTAACGGTTATGCCCAGCCTGATGCCCGCTACGCACCTATCGTAGGTCTAAGCAGCATCCGCAGTGATAATCCTAATGCTTTAATCAATGTCATCGTTCACGGCGCAGAAGGCGCGACCGATACCACGCCTAAGATGCCAGGATTTGAAGAAGAGCTGAGTAGCGAGCAGATTGCTAATATTGCCAACTATGTCAGAGTTAAATTTGGTAGCTTGCCTAGCAGTAATTTGACTGCGGATGATGTTGATCAAGTGATAACAGCTGAACCTGCGCAGCCCTTTTTAATAAAATATGCCGGTTGGTTGGCCGCTCTTGGTATCATCGTTGCTATCGTGATTATATTCTTTATTATTCGAGCCATTATACGCCCAAGACGTAATAGCTAAGATGGACTTTTATGCTCAATAATGGGTTTTATTGAGCCGCTTAGGACAAGTTATGACTAAGCTTAGCAATAGTTAGCGTATGAATTATCGCAAGACTACTCAGAGTAATACTAGCGATATGCAAACCAAAAACATCGTATTTAAAACAATAATAGGGTAAATGACCAAGTAATAATAACTGATTTAGATAAACTCATTTGATCTCTCATCCACACTCACAACTTCGAGATCATTGAGCTCATAGAGAAATAGCATCAATCAGATATTAGGTAGTATGACCGTCATACCAAAAGGACAACATCATGAAAGATATGCTTCAATCACCAACACGTCGACAACTGCTCTCAATGATCGGCAAGACTGCTGGAGCCACGGCTATGTATCAAGCCATGACTACTTTAGGATTTGCCTCAGAGTCTAGCTTCAAAGAAACCGTGGATCTTAAAGGCGCTCCTCCAGGTGCTAGTATCGTCATCCTTGGCGCCGGTCTTGGTGGACTAACCGCAGCTTATGAGCTACGCAAAGCCGGTTATGATGTCAAAGTGCTCGAATATCAAAATCGCGGCGGTGGCCGGAGTTGGACGCTGCATAGTGGTGATAAATATACTGAGCTTGGCGGCGAAGAGGTGACTTGTGATTTTGCAGAGGGTAATTATTTCAATGGTGGACCTTGGCGTTTGCCCAGTCATCACTATGCCGTCTTTCATTATTGCAAAGAGTTTGGCGTTGAGATGCAGCCTTTTATTCAGACCAATGATCGCGCTTATCTACATCGTAGCACTCACTTTAATGGTGTACCGCAGCGTTTGGGTGATGTAAAAAACGATATTCAGGGTAATTTAGCAGAGTTGCTGTCAAAGTCAGTGAACGTTGGTGGCCTTGACCGTTCGGTTAATAAAGAGGATAAAGAGAAGCTGCTTGAAGGCTTAAAGGGTTGGGGTGTACTTGATAAAGACTATCGCTACCGTTCCAGCAATGCTACTAGTAAACATCGCGGTTATAGCGTTTTTCCGGGTGGTGGTTTGATGCCAGATGAGCAGCCCTCTAAGCCTTTACCTATTAGTGAGATATTAGACTCAGGCATGTGGGCAGATATTTATGGCAACCATATGACTTACGCCCATCAACCGACTATGTTTCAGCCGGTTGGCGGTATGGGTAAGATCGGCGATGCCTTTACTCGTGAATGCCGTGAGATGATCGAGTTTAATGCTAAAGTAACTAAAATTAATCAAGACGATACTGGGGTTACGGTAGATTACGTCGACAGCAATAGTCCTGATGGTGCAACTAAATCAGTACGTGCGGACTGGTGCATCTGCAACATACCACTTACGGTATTGACTCAAATCGATATCAATGTTTCACAACCAATGAAGCAAGCGATGGCGGCAGTACCTTATGAGACTTCTTATAAGGTTGGTTTAGAGTTTAATCGCCGCTTTTGGGAGGAGGATGAGTGGATCTATGGTGGTCTCACTTATACTGATATGCCTATTGCGCAGATTGCCTATCCTTCAGAAGATATGTTCAATGATGGTCCTGGGGTATTATTAGGAGCTTATGGTTATGGTCCAACCTCTTATAAATTCAATAGTTTAACCCCAAAAGAGCGTATCAACGTCGCGTTAGCCTACGGCAAATATATTCATCCCCAGTATCCTGAAGAGTTTAAAGCAGGGACATCAGTCGTTTGGCACCGTATACCGTGGACATTAGGGTGCTATGGTATTTGGAATGAATCGACTCGTCGTCAACATTACGATACCTTGTGCAGTATTGATAACCGTATTGTACTAACAGGCGAGCATTGCTCACATATCCCAGCATGGCAAGAAGGCGCTATTTTATCTGGTATGGATGCAGCGAAGCGTCTCCATAAAAAAGCAAAATTGTTAGGTTAAAGACTAGGTTAATGTGAACAACTATAAAAATTCAGAGGCAATCATGGACAATGCAATCGTGAAAAAATTAATCATGAAAAACATGACACCTAAGCTGCTGACTGTGATGTTGCTGAGTGCGATGGGCAGTACAGCACTTTTAGGCTGTAGCCAACAGTCAGACGATGTAGAGACTGTAGCTAGTATACAAGAGCAAGACTCGATAACGACAAATGACTATCAAGCGAGCCGTAACACAGGGGCTTGGGGCGGTGTCTACATGAGCCGTGAAGAGCTGGCAGCACCTGCTGTCAATATCGTCGATGACAGCTCGCTCCCTGATATGGAAAACGACCCTAGTATTGCTGAATGGGAGGTAAAGTTTGAGGGGAAAAATGCTTTTGTGACAACGGATGGCAAAAATCTGTATCATGATTCTTGTGCTGCTTGTCATATGCACAAAGGCGAGGGAGCTTACGGTGCAGGCTACTATCCTCCATTAGCTGATAACAGTAAGATGCAATCAAAATATTATATTATCGATATTTTGATTAATGGTTTCCGGGGCATGCCGTCATTTCATGGAATGATGAACGATGAGCAAATGGCGGCAGTGACTCAGTATGTGGTCAGTGATTTAAATGGTTTTAACGATACCGTCACTGCTGAAGATGTCGCGCAGCTGAGACATGCTAAGCCACCAGCGGGTGATCCAAGCGATGAGTAAGTGTCTAATCAATTAATTAACACCTTTTAAGCTTTTAGTATATTTTCTATTATCAGAAATCTCTAATTGCAGTAAGCTGAAACCAAAAGCGCCTAATGATTTATTAGGCGCTTTGTTGTATTTAAAGTGCTATGAAACTGCAGAACTGAGGCTAATCCGCTATTTAGGACTGGCTGACCAAACAGGCGAGCGCACTGTGCCACTGCTAGGTACATTTATAGCGTTACCACCAGTTAAAGACTTAATAGTTAAGACCCCTTTGCCACCTTGTCTTGAAGCATACACAACGCGTTTACCATTAGGTGAGAAGCTGGGCGCTTCATCAATACCGGTATTCCCCAAATTTGCAGTTACCCCGCCGTTACTATTCATAACAGCTGCTGAGCTGCCGTTCAAAAAGGCAATCTGCGTACCATCACTACTGAACTGCGGGCTTGTGGCATAGCTGCTATTGGATACTTTAGTGGTGCGCCCTGAGCCAAACTCATAACGATAGATTTGCGGCCTATTAAAGCCCGCTTTATCAGAGACAAAAACGAAGGATTGGCCGTCAGGCGCATAGTTTGGCTGTACTTCGCTACTTGGCCAGCTGATGAGCTTACGTAGATTACCACCATTAGTATTTATCTGATAGATATCAGCGCTACCCTCAAAGCTGCTAGAGAATAAAATCTTGTTGCCATCAGGAGAGAAGGAAGGACTTAAGTTGCTGCCTTGATAATTGGCTATAGCCGTTGCTCCGCCGCCACTGACATTTTGAATGTAGATGACTGGATAGGACTTTTCGCGCTGCACCGAATAAGCGATACGGTTACCATCAGGAGACCAAGCAGGCGAGAAGATAGAGCCTTGTACCTCTGTCATCGTTCTTGCATTCTCGCCATCAGCGTCCATCACCTTTAAGCGTGAGACTTTATTTTTACCGGCTCCAGTTTCCTCAATATAAGCGATACGACCCGAAAAATCACCTGGCGTACCAGTGATGAGCTCGTAGATCTTATCTGCTATCACATGACCGGCATAGCGCATACTTTGGGCATCATTCTTAGCAGTTAGGCTTTGTTTGCCTTGAATGATACGACCAGATTTGACATCGATTACCTCATAATCTGTAGTCACTTGACCGCGATTGCTGCGAGTGCTACCGACGACTAAGTAGGGGATGCCCATACTTTGCCAAACTGGCAGAGTACCTGCAAGCTCACTACTACTACGCGGCTGCTGCGGCAGACCCTGGCTGGTGACCTTTAACTCAGTTCGGCTCAAATCGTTTAAAATAATAGAAGATAAAACACTGTCACCTGCAAAGGGTACAAAGGCGACTTGGTTTTGTTGTCTCGGCGCTACGACGGTGACATCGATCTCCATAGGCGCAGCATTAGCAGAATATAGAGGAGCAAACATCAATGGCGTTATCAACAACGAAGCTGACGCTATGTTTAGAGCTGAGAAGGCTGCTAGCTTTGGGGTTGTTAGCTTTAAAAGTAATAATTTCATAGGTTAGTGCCCTAGGTTAATAATAGTTCTAAAATAATCGGCGGCGAGAGACAAATGTCAAAAGGCTCTAATTTAGTCATCTTCAACACTATGTTCAAATATGCCCAAAGTCATGTATACCTTAATCTATTGAACCACAACGTTGATATTTAAAGCCGCGAAGCTGGCAGGGTTGGCTAAATCAATTGGTAAGGGGCTTGCGGCAAAAGCGGCTTTTTCTGCGGCATTATTAACCGCGCTATTGGAGCCAGTGGCTTCGGCGGATAACACGTTACCTTGATTATCTAACCTTAAAGCCACTTTAGCAGTAATACCTTGGGTTTCAAGCGGCGCTTTTAAATTTCTCTGAATTTTAGCTGCTATGCTTTTTTTAAAATCACCAGTAGAACGTGAAGCGCTACTATTATTATTAGCTGATCTGCTATCAGCCGTTGATTGACCTTCTGATAAATCAAAGGTTTTGCCCGCGCTGCTCGGAAGCCCCGTTTCTATCTCTATATTACGATCAGATTTGCTAGGGCGATTGATTCTAGGGTTTGTCGTGTTTCTTTGTTTATTACGATACTCTTTGAGTCGTTCGCGCTCTTCTTCACTATCTTCTTGCTTACGCTGTTCGACTTGCTCGAGCCGCTCGCTCGCTAATGCCTCGGACTGAGCATTCCATTCCGCTAGATTGCGCTCATAATCTGCTGATTGTTCAGCCAGTCGCTGTTGCTGATCTTCGCTCATGAGTATAGGCTCATCAGCCGCGTCATCAGAGCGCATAAATACGGGCACTCTTTGTGAGCTTGATGGCGCAGAGTCTGAGGGATCTGCAGAAGAATTGCTAGCAGCACTCTCAAAGGTTTCAGCTGATAAAGCACTATTGGCTTGACTAGCCGCTTCAGCAGCTGCGCGATTGCTCAATATTTGAGACTGCATCTCAGCTAATTGCTCAGGCGACACCATCGTTGTCTCAATCGCGCCGCTCGTCTCTAAACTTGGCTGCTGATAGGTGTAGATCAGGAGACCGAGCACTATACCGTGCGCGAGCAAGCTTAGCAGCGTAGGCATCGTTAGCCCATCACTTTCAGGCTGAGTGGGGATATAGACTAGGGGCGCATTATTCATAAGTATGAGGGGGCATTTAAGTTAAAGGGCATGGATAGCATTTTTTATTGTGGCATAGGCAGAGGTGGGCCTGTCAGTAGTCCGACTTTTTCAATACCGGCTTGTTGCAAGTTTGCCATCAGCGAAACGATAGCGCCGTATTGATTGTTTTGATCAGCATTGATCATAATTTGTAATGGCTGTCCTGTTTCATTATTACTTTGCGTTTGTAGATTGAATAGAGTGTTAATCAGCTCAGGCTCACTGATGGGCACATCTATATTATCCTCATAACTCATAAAAATCTCACCACTATCGGTCAAAGAGACAATAATCGGCAGCTGGTTTTGGCTCATGCTTGCCGCTTGCTCTTTGGGCAAGTCTACTTCTACGCCAGTTGTCAGCATCGGCGCGGTTACCATAAAAATCACTAACAGTACCAGCATCACGTCGATATAAGGCACGACATTCATCTCGCTATTGAGCGTGGCTTTTTGACGCTTATAAGGACTTGGCTTCATAGACCAGCACCTTGAGCGCTCTTCATAACCTGAGTGGTAGCCGTTGGGTTTTCAATACTGGTTTCGCGCTGAAGCATGCCGGTCATCTCATCGCAGAACAAGGCGCGCGACTCATAAAGCCGTGCTGACTTAGCCGTGAAGTGATTGTAAGCTAAGACAGCAGGAATAGCAGCAAATAGCCCCATAGCGGTAGCGATTAGCGCCTCAGCGATACCGGGTGCGACAGAGGCGAGGGTGGCCTGATCGGTTTGTGATAAGCCCAAAAAAGCATTCATAATGCCCCAAACCGTACCGAATAGACCAACATAAGGAGCGACTGATCCTATACTTGCCAGCGTAGTCAGACCTGACTCTAACAACTGCTGCTGACGGCCAAGACCAACGCGCAGCTTACGCTCAACGCCGTCGATAATATCGTCTTTAGGTTGGCGCTTTTTGTGCATTCTTAGATATTCAGAGAACCCAACATAAAAAATCTGTTCAAGACCTTGTCGATCAGGTGAGCCTTGTACGCCTTGATAGAGCTTCGCTAAGTCTTCACCTGACCAAAACCAAGTCTCAAACTGCTCATCGAAGCTTTTGGCACTACCTAAACGCGCGCTGAGCCGAAAGATAACCACCCAACTAAGCAGTGAGGCTAATAATAATAAGGCCATTACGATTTGTACTAGCAGGCTCGCTTGGGTAATAAGGCCGATAATATTTAAAGATTCAGGCATCTAGTGGACTCACAATAATTAACGATAACTAGCAATAGCTAAAATAGACAGCATACTCAGACCCAATTAAAGGGCGTAAAAGCAAGTGAGTAACTGAATGATTATAAATCAATATTGCTGACAATATTAGGTGTTATAAAATAACAGAGCAAAAAAGAGATTGAGTATTTAAATGCTTCTAGGTCATATGAACTCGTTAGTGTACGTCTAAATGATAAAAAGGTCATTATTAATGTATTAAGTAATTACTAATAATTGATTTCGCTAAATAACGGATGACAACACGTCGTAAATATAATATGGTTTAGCTTGCAGGTTGAATTGTAGTTTTAACTTACTTAATTGTCACAAAGTATATTTTTTTATATACTACGCCTTGAGGCAAGTTATCACTAATTTTAAATGTGTTTATTCTACAAAGCACCACTGCTGATAGCGACAACCTTGTCAAAGCTGAGGCAATGTAAAACGCAAAATCAGACCTTGTTATCATAACTGATTTTGTTACGGAGAATGAGATGATAATGACGTCAACTTTATCTTAAAGACGGAGGCGAGACTTCTAAAGACGTTACGTTATAAACTCATTCGGCTAGAATGACTAAACTAGATAAGCTTCTTCTCGTATCGCTTAAAAACCATTCTACATCACATCATGAGCTAGTAGCATGATGATAAAACATGTTTAAAAATACACTCATTGAGTTAAAAACGCCAAGTTAATTTTGGTATGGATAGCTTTTTGATCGACCTGTTAAACAATGAGGTTTTAGTTTGGAAGCGATACTTAATTAATGCAACTTGGAAGCGACACTATGAACGCAATTGAACGATATTATGGGATTACTGGTGAAAACACCACCATAAAAACAGAACTTCTCGCCGGTTTAACAACCTTTTTGACCATGGCCTACATTATCTTTGTCAACCCGAACGTCTTAGGTGATGCGGGTATGGATAAAGGCGCGGTCTTTGTCGCTACTTGCTTAGCTGCGGCGATTGGTTGTTTTATTATGGGTATTTATGCCAAGCTGCCAGTCGCACTAGCGCCTGGGATGGGGCTTAACGCCTTCTTTACTTACGGCGTTGTTTTGGGTATGGGCTATACTTGGCAGGTTGCACTTGGAGCGGTCTTCTTATCTGGGTGTATCTTTGTAGTTTTGAGTCTATTTAAGATACGCGAAATTATTATTAACTCTATACCCAACTCACTAAAGCAAGGGGTTGTGGCCGGTATTGGTGCTTTTTTGGCTTTTATTGCACTCCAAAGTGCTGGCGTCATCGTCAATAACGATGCCACTTTGGTCGGCCTAGGGGATATGACGACCTTCTCTCCTGCTATGGCAGCTTTTGGCTTTATCGTTATTATTGCTTTAGCTTATAAAAAAGTACCTGGCGCTGTGACTATCGGTATATTACTCGTTGCGCTCATCAGTTTGTTAACAGGTAATACCCAATTTACAGGGATTATTTCAGCGCCGCCTTCTATGGCACCGACTTTCATGCAGGTTGATATTGCAGGCGCTCTAAATGTCGGCATGATCAGTGTTATCTTTGCTTTCTTATTCGTTGATTTATTCGATACCGCAGGGACTCTAATTGCGACCACTAAGCAGGCAGGTTTAGTCGATAAAGATGGTAATATACCTAATATGGGTAAAGCGCTATTAGCTGATTCTACTGCAACTGTCGCAGGTACTGTTTTGGGTACTTCATCAACGACTAGTTATGTTGAGAGTGTCTCTGGTATTGCGGCTGGTGGTCGTACAGGCTTAGTCGCGGTGACAGTCGGGGTGCTATTTTTACTGAGTACGTTCTTTGCACCACTTGCTGGCATGATTCCCGCTTATGCTACTGCTGGCGCTATCTTTTATGTCGCAGTACTGATGCTAGCCACGCTAAAAGATGTGGAATGGTTTGACTTAACTGAAGCCGGCCCAGTCGTCGTTGTGCTACTATTTACGCCTTTAACGTATTCTATCGCTGATGGTATCGCACTTGGATTTATCACTTATACTGCTGCTAAAGCATTAACAGGTAAGTTTGCCGATATTAGTATAGCGGTTTGGATACTGACGATAGTACTGCTTGGCAAAATCATATTTGTCTAAAGCCGGGTTATAAGTTTACGAAAGAGTCACTCCAATCTAACCCTTCTTATCACTCCTAGATAAGAAGGGTTTTTTATGAGCTTTCATAGCTTTTTAGGAGGTTTTGAATGGATAGAACGCACTCTTTTATTGAGTGCTGCTATCGTTTGTTAACCTTTAATTGTCATATTATAAGCGTGGATACAGTCATAAAGTCGACAAAGAGTAAACAAAAAAAGATATCTTGAGCGTCAATAGCAAGATGAATATGGTATCTAATTGTTTTTAAAGGTAATAGTAGTTGAAAATAAATCTCGGCTAACCATAGTTTGATTATTTTTTTCATGATAATATGACCGAGTTAAGCGCATCACCTCAAGCAACGCCGTAGAGGTTTTTCTTACAGTGAATTTGCAACACCCTGATCATATATTCACCGCTATCAGAACCATCAGCTCAGACTATGATCGCACTCCTTCACTACCGACAAGAAGAAGGCACTAATGCCGCTTAACATTATTTTGCCTTTGTATTGTTAACGTAGTCCGTTTAACACGCAACGATCTACTTAACCGTATCCAGCTTTTGCTGGATGTGCTCGTTTTGTGATAGCGCCGTCTGGTCTTTTATAATTTGGTTTTTGTCTTTATCTATAGCTACTTTAGAGATCGCATTTAGAGAATTATTTCTATCTTAGATATCTCTCTATAAGTGAATGATTATATTTTTCATCGCTCTAAATACCTAATAACATCAGTATAAAGATATGAGATTATAAAAATCTTGACGCTCTATTTATCATAGTTTTTTAAACGATAATTATGGAGTTGGTATGCACCCAATAGATCAGTTTACCCCACAAGAGCCAATACTATTTAAGCCAACAGAGCTGCTTTCGCCTGATTATATTAAACAGTCAAGTGATGAGCTGTATGCGCGTATCTCACCATTATACAGTGTCGATGAGGAGCGCTGGCTGTCAGAGCTATTGCCTTTGGCTAAGCCAACCGACGCAGAGCGCGACGCGGCAAGTGAGCAGACGCGCAAGCTCGTTGAGTATGTGCGCCGTGATAATAAATCAGTCAAAATGGTAGACTCGCTACTATTAGAGTACAGCTTGGATACGCAAGAAGGCATCCTACTGATGAGCTTGGCTGAGGCTTTGATTCGCGTACCAGACAACTATACGGCTGACGCGCTTATTCGTGACAAGATGAGTGTTGCCGATTGGAAAAAACATCTCAAAGATGATAATGGATTTATGGTCAATGCCTCCACTTGGGGCATGATGATGACCGGGCGGGTGGTTAGTATTGATAGCAGTACGACGGCGTCAGGATTTTTGGATCGCATGACCAAAAAAATGGGCGAACCTATGATCCGTAGTGCGATGCAAAAAGCTATGCGGATAATGGGTCATCAGTTTGTCTTGGGCGAGACCATTGAAGGCGCCAATAAAAACAGCCAGCCATATCGCAATAAAGGCTATACCTATTCATTCGATATGCTAGGTGAAGCGGCTATCACTAACCGCGATGCTGAGAAATACTTCAATGATTATCTGCATGCGATTAAGTCTACGGCTACTATTAAAGTAAAGGAAAGTATGCCCAAACCTTCAGTCTCCATCAAGCTATCAGCGCTACATCCGCGTTATGAGGCGACCCAAGAGTCGCAGGTACTTGGACTATTGCGTCAGCGCTGCGTGCTACTCATTGAGGCTGCCCGCGAAGTCAACGTCGATCTAAGTATCGATGCCGAAGAAGCCGATCGCTTAGAGATCTCTTTAAAGCTATTTGAATCATTATATCGCGATCCTATTACTGCTGGCTGGGATGGTTTGGGTCTTGTGGTACAAGGCTACTCTAAGCGCGCCATCGCGATCTTTGCTTGGCTTGCACGCTTAGCGACTGAGGTTGGCGACCGTATTCCACTGCGTTTGGTCAAAGGTGCGTATTGGGATACTGAGATTAAGCTGGCTCAGCAAAAGGGCTTGTCAGGCTATCCGGTATGGACACGTAAAGAAGGCACTGATACCGCATATCTAGCCTGCGCGCGTTTCTTACTCTCAGATCATCTGCGTGGTCTGATTTGGCCACAGTTTGCCACTCATAATGCGCATACTTTGGCATCTGTCATGACCATGAGTAGTCACAGAGATTTTGAGTTTCAGCGTCTACACGGTATGGGCGACGCGCTCTACGATCTTATTTTGCAAACCTATCAGATACCAGTACGTATTTATGCCCCAGTTGGCGCGCATCAAGACTTGCTGCCGTATTTGGTGAGACGTTTACTAGAAAACGGCGCGAATAGCTCATTTGTGCATCAGTTGTTAGATAAGTCTTATCCTATCGATAAGCTCACCGTGCATCCTTATGACAAGCTAGTGGCGAATGAGTATCTGCATAATCCAGAGATTCCATTGCCATTAGAAATATACGGCGAGCGTAAGGCGAGCTATGGTCCTAATATCTTTGTTGAGTCACAGTGGCAACCTTTCGAAGCGGCGATTGCAGAGCAGCGCAAAAAAACTTGGTCGGCGACCTCAATTATCGATGGTCAAGCGATCAGTGAGTATACAAAAGATGGCAGCACCCATCAGCTCGATAGCCAAACTATCCGTGCGCCCTGGAATCATGATGTTAAAGCTGGCGACGTCAAATACGCTAATGCCGATATTGCTAACCAAGCCATTGATGCGGCAGTAGCGGGCCAACAAGCATGGCAAGCGGTTCCTGCTGCGAGGCGCGCTGAGATACTACGTAAAACGGCAGACTTGTATGAGGAAAACTACGCCGAGCTGATGGCGCTTTGTCAGCTTGAAGCGGGTAAAACCATGCAAGATAGTATTGATGAGATCAAAGAAGCGGTGGATTTCTGCCGGTTTTATGCTGATGAAGCGGAGCGCTTAGCGGCTGAGGTTCATGAGTTGACTGATTTATCTGGCAAGCCGCTGCGTCAAGTGTATAACGCACGTGGCACCTTTGTCTGCATTAGCCCTTGGAACTTTCCTTTAGCGATTTATACCGGTCAGATTGTTGCCGCGCTCGCTGCTGGTAATACGGTAGTGGCAAAACCTGCTGAACAGACCAGCTTGATCGCTCATTTTGGCGCGCAGCTCATGTATCAAGCGGGCGTACCCGCTGAGGCACTACAGTTCGTAGTTGGCGCAGGGGAGGTGGGCGGCGCTCTGACTGCCTCTGATAAGATCGCAGGCGTCATCTTTACCGGCTCAACGCAAACTGCTCAGCGTATCAACCAAAGTTTGAATAATCATGCGCAGACAAGTGGTGAGCTGCCGATATTGATCGCTGAGACGGGAGGCCAAAACGCGATGATCGTCGACTCAACTGCATTGCCTGAGCAAGTAGTCACCGATGCCGTGTTATCCGCGTTTGGCTCAGCAGGTCAGCGCTGCTCGGCTTGTCGTATCCTTTGTGTACAAGAAGATATCGCCGATGGCATCATCGAGCTACTACAAGGTCATATGGCAGAGCTGGTAGTGGGCAATCCGACTTATGTTTCAACTGATGTTGGCCCTGTCATTGATAGTGATGCCAAAAAAGGCTTAGAGGCGCATATTGCACGGATGCAAGACGAGTCGACCGCGACTATTTTGGGACAAACCCCTATGAGCGCAAGCTCAGTCGTTAGCGAAGACGAAGCGACCTTTGTATTGCCTACCGCGATTGAGGTGAACAGTATTGATGTCATCGGTGGTGAGCATTTTGGTCCGATATTGCATGTACTACGCTACCAAGCGCGTGACCTCGATAAGCTGATAGATGCGATCAATGGTACGGGCTTTGGTTTGACTTTAGGCATTCATAGCCGTATAGAAAATATCGCTGAGCATATCGAGCGCCGTGTGCTAGTCGGTAATACTTACATCAACCGTAACCAAATCGGTGCGGTGGTCAATGTCCAGCCTTTTGGTGGTACTGGTCTATCTGGTACGGGACCCAAAGCTGGCGGACCGCATTATGTCGCGCGTTTAATGAAGCTCAGCGCTGAGCAAAGCGCCGCTGACGACAATGCACATAGTATAAACAATCAATCATCCACGCAAACAGAGCTCGCATAAGGAGTAGCAAGATGGCAAATGAATTCAAAAAAAATCATGCTGGGGTCTGTGAAGCTTGGCGATTATTAGGTGCCGTCAAACGTTCGGCGTACTTGGAAGCAGCGATACCTAAGCTTGCTTTGCTTACTGGCGATGCCAATAAGGCGCGGCGTCTATTTCAGCATTTACTAAGCGCAGCTCCAAAGCTTGATGAAGTTCAGCGGATGACTGGCGCTACGGGCGAGTCCAACGATCTATATGTCACCGCTCGCGGCAAAACTATGGTCATAGGCGGTGAATCTGCTAGAGCGATGGCGGTCTTGGGTCAGCTCATTGCCGCACTGCTAACAGGCAATGAGGTGATTTTGCATTGTCCAAGCCAAATCGATATGTGCGAAGAAGCGGCGAAGATACTTTATAATGTGGGGATCAGCGATGATGTGCTTAGTGTCGCTAATGACTCACAAACGATCACCCTGTTATACATTGATCGCCTTGCGCAGGTGGCAGTAGCAGGTAGCCAAGCAGAAGTGCAAAGCATCAGTCAAGAGCTTGCTAATACAGATGGTATCTTGACGCAGGTGATTGCGGTAACTGATATGGACGGCTTCTCTGAGATGCTAAGTCTTGATTATCTGCACCGCTTCGTCACTGAGCGTGTTATCACCATCAATACTACAGCTATCGGCGGTAATGCTAGCTTACTTGAGCTCGGTAATGATTAACCGTTCAAGATAAATCCTATAAGTCTAAACATCACAAGTTTAAATACCGTAGCCAGCGTTTGTTCATTAGTTATTTTGAGAAATGAACAAACGCTGGCTTTTTTGTGCGGCTAGAAACAATAGATGATAACCAGTAACTTTAAACTTATTGAAATTATTTAGTATAAATACTGACTTTGAGTTGTAAAATAATTAAATATAATGCTAGTATTATAATGTTAACCAAATAGTCAGCTTCAAAGCAGAGGTTTGGCTAGTTAAATAAAATACGGAATATTGATTGGCGAGAAGCTAAAATAAATGGACGTTTTTTTCAATCTTCGTAACTATGACAAGCGCTTAAAAAAGCTTGGATAGATACCGAAGCTCCATCCTAAATAAAGATTAAGTCTGAACCAGTCAGCAGTCTCATAGGCAGTCAGCTTATTCAATACCTGTATAACTATCAGTATTGATGTAGGTATGATGATCGTCGTATAAATTTTATTACTATAATAATTGAATACTACCTTATGGCAGTGTCGCTGTATGCGCCTGACCTTTGATATATTGATTGTTAACATATTATTATCCGATTAAAGATAAAAGTTTACTTTTTATCTTCCTTTTATCCAGACAGCCGAGTATAGCTATGATTCGTTTTTATCTTAATGGCAAGCCGCATCAAGTGCGTGATATCAACCCTAATACTACCGTGCTTGAGTATTTACGTTTGCATGAGCGTCAGACTGATACTAAGGAAGGCTGTGGTAGTGGCGATTGCGGGGCGTGCACGATTATGGCTCAGCGCCTACCTCCGCAAGATACTACCGATAGTGCCCCTTTCTATACCTTCAACTCTTGCATTACACTACTGTCACTGATGGATGGTCATCATTTATTGACGGCTTCTTATCTAGCGGATAATCCTAGCAACCACCCCGACCGGGCATTATTGCATCCCGCGCAGCAAGCGATGGTTGAGTGTCACGGCTCGCAGTGTGGGTTTTGTACGCCGGGCTTTGTGATGTCATTGGCGAATCTATACGAAAATAGACGCCTGCAAACAGATCATGATTCAAACGCAAACGCCGACGATACAGCCTTTAACTACGATGAGATCGTTGCTTCTATATCAGGCAATTTATGCCGCTGTACCGGCTACCGACCCATCATAGATGCGGGTCTAAAAATGCAGCAAATCGGTCAACAGCTCGACAGTGCAAATACGCCATCAAAAGTGCTAAGTTTGGCGACAAATGTTATGGCTAATAATGCTTTTCAAACAGATTCCAATAATCAGGCTGAGTCAAACTCTCAATTCGACACTATAGAGCCTGCCTTGATTGATGGCTCAAAGCAGCTATTTATACCGCGCTCTATCAGTGAGCTTAATCAATTACTAGCCGTGTATCCCACTGCCACGATCTGGGCAGGAGGCACTGATTTAGGACTGACCATTACTCAGCGCTTGATGGATCATGAAGTTATTATCCAGCTCTCAGCGCTCAATGAGTTACAACAATGGTCGCTATCAGAGTCTACTGATACGCAAGAGTTGAGCTTTGGCGCGGGCATGACCTATCAGCAGATGCTTCCGATTCTAGAGCAACATTTTCCTGCTTTTGCTGATTTATTCGCAAGAACAGCCTCACCGCAGATCCGTAATATGGGCACGCTTGGTGGCAATATTGCCAATGCTTCACCAATTGGTGATCTGCCGCCTGTGTTGTTAGCATTAGAGGCGCGAGTGCATTTACGTCATTGTGATGCCATTGGTAAAGAGACTGTCGCTAAAGAAGCTAGCGCTGAGCAAAATAGTAAAAAATCATTTGAAGTCTCTGATGAAACCATCTCTTTAGCTGAGTTTTTCTTAGAGTATAAAAAAACCAAATTGCGTCCAGGCAGTTATGTGGTAGCGGTGCATATTCCTTTGATGCAAGCGCATCAGCACTTATTTATTCACAAAATTAGTAAGCGTTACGAAGATGATATCTCAGCCTGTTTGCTAGCGGCGAGAATTGATTTGTCTTCAGATACTACGACTATTGTTAATGCAAAAATTGGCTTAGGCGGTATGGCGGCGATTCCTTTATTAGCGCAGCATTGTCAGCAGACTTTGATAGGACAAAAAGTTGATATCGCTAGTTTTAAAACAGCAGCTAACGCCCTATCTTTAGATGTGTCGCCTATGACTGATGTGAGAGCGAGTCGTGAGTACCGTATGCACGTGGTGCAGCGCTTATTGGTTAAATGTGCCAAGCAATTAATAGTGGATATACAAACGCAGGGAGCAGCATAATGAGTCATCATTCAAGCCTTTTTGACAGCTATAAGATCCGCCGAGTACGTCCACCTAAAAACAAAATTGGCACCTCCGCCAAGCATGATAGCGCCATTAGTCATGTGATGGGGACCGCGACCTATGTCGATGATATCCTAAAACCGCAGGACACACTGCATTTGGCAATCGGTAAAAGCACTCATGCTCACGCGCGCCTTGTCAGTATGGACTTAGATGCAGTAAAAGCGGCAGAAGGAGTGATTGACGTTTTTACCTTTAAAGATTTACCTGCGGCAACGGATATTGGACCTGTGTTCGATGGCGATCCTTTGATGGTCGATACCATTACAGAGTATGTCGGTCAGACACTGTTTGCAGTAGTAGCCACAACCCACCGCGCAGCCAAAAAAGCCGTTTTAAAAGCTAAGGTCGAATATGAGCCGTTGCCAGCGATAGTAACGGTTGAGGCCGCTTTAGAGCAAGAGCAGTTTGTACGTCCAAGCCATTTTATGCAGCGCGGCGATAGTGAAAGCGCCTTGAGTAGTGCTCCTAAACGCCTGCAAGGTCATATTCATATGTTAGGCCAAGAGCACTTTTACCTTGAAGGTCAAGTGTCTTATGTGGTGCCTTGTGATGATGGCGGCCTTGAAGTTTATACCTCCTCTCAACATCCTAGTGAAGTGCAGCAATTAGTCGCTGAAGTAGTCGATCTGCCTTTTCATGCGGTCAGCACTGTAGTGCGTAGAATGGGTGGCGGCTTCGGCGGTAAAGAAACCCAAGCTGCGGCATGGGCTTGTCTGAGTGCTATCGTTGCCAAGCGCTACAATGTGCCTGTGAGTATGCGCTTAGATCGTCAAGATGACATGGTGGTTACTGGTAAACGTCATGAGTTCTCCAACCGCTATGAAGTCGGTATTGATGAGTCTGGACACATTTTAGGCGTCGATATGCAATTATCAGGGCTATGTGGTTATTCACCTGATCTGTCTGATGCTATTGTCGATCGCGCGATGTTCCACTGTGATAATGCTTACTATTATCCTGCGGCAAAAGTTGCCGGTCACCGCTGTAAGACGCATACGGTTTCAAACACCGCTTATCGCGGATTTGGTGGGCCGCAAGGTCTGATGACTGCTGAATATATGATGGATCATATTGCTTATACGTTAGGTAAAGATCCGCTAGAGGTGCGTCTAAATAACCTTTATCAAGACGGTCAAACGACCCATTATGGTCAACCGATTGAGCATTTTGATTTGGCCACTTTGATGGACACTCTAGCCAAAGACTGTGATTATGAGGCTCGCCGTCAACAGACGATCGAATTTAATAAAAAGGCTGAGGCTGAAGGTAGCGATAAACGTCTAGGTTTAGCCTTAACGCCTGTCAAGTTCGGCATCTCTTTTACTGTGCAGCATCTAAACCAAGCGGGTGCGTTAGTGCATGTTTATACCGATGGTACCATTCAGATTAATCATGGTGGCACGGAGATGGGGCAAGGCTTGTATATCAAGATCGCTCAAATCGTCGCTAATGAGTTTGAAGTGGACTTAGATACGGTTAAAGTCACTGCGACGCGCACCGATAAAGTACCCAATACCTCACCAACTGCCGCCTCTTCCGGTACCGATATTAATGGTAAAGCCGCGCAAAATGCTTGTCTTACTGTCAAGCAGCGTTTAGTTGAGTTTGCCGCTGAGCATTTTGAGGTGCCGTCCACTGCGATAATGTTTGAGAATAATCATGTGCAGATTGGCGATAAAGAGACTTTGACGTTTGCAGAGCTGGTATTACTGGCCTATCAGCACCGCATTAGCCTCTCTGCTACTGGTTACTACAAGACCCCAAAGATATTTTATGATCGCTCCAAAGCTTGGGGCCGTCCTTTCTTTTACTTCGCCTTAGGAGCTGCCTGCGCTGAGGTTGAAATCGATACTTTGACGGGGGAGTATAAGGTGCTACGCTGCGATATTTTGCATGATGTTGGGCAATCGATTAACCCCGCTATCGATATTGGGCAGATCGAAGGCGGCTTTGTACAAGGCATGGGCTGGCTAACCACAGAAGAGCTCACATGGGACGATAAAGGTACGCTTGCTTCCAACAGTCCGGCCAATTACAAAATCCCAACTTCGCATGATTTGCCCAAACAGTGGCGCGTTAAGCTGTTCGATCGCAAAAACGAAGAGCAGACCATTTATAATTCCAAAGCGGTAGGCGAGCCGCCCTTTATGCTAGCCGCTAGTGTTTGGTGCGCTATCAATAATGCGGTGGCAAGCTTAGCCGATTATAAAGTCAATCCTGATCTGACTATGCCAGCCACTAGTGAGGCCGTGCTAAAAGCAGTGATGCGCTTGCAAGGGGAGGAGTGGGAGATACCTGCGAGCAAAAATCATACTGATGACATAAATGCTGATGACCTCCCAGAAGTAGAAGAACAGTTCAGCGCCGATGGCAAGGTGAAGATGGATAATAAAGATAAAGCGCAGTCGGTACCCCATGCTGAGGACAGCAATCCCCCTAAATCGGCAGGCGAGCAAGTTGATGAGCAGCCAGAGGCAATAAAAGATCCTAATGTTTCGGTTGCTAGAGGTCCGGCGCACAGTGAGTAATCTCTCTGCGCTGCCGCCTGAGCGTTGGTATGAGGCGCTAGCACGTTGCCAGCAGCGGGGAGTGGCGCATGTGATGGCGACTGTGGTCGCTATCAATGGCTCAGCCCCGCGCGCGCTGCAGGCGAAAATGATCGTAACGCTCGATGATTTTAGCGATACCTTGGGCGGCGGCGGTTTAGAGCATGATGTGATAGCAACGGCAAGGCAATTACTAAAGGGGGAGATTGATGTTAAGGAGCAAAAGCTTAATAACAAACTCTCCAAATCCCTAAAAGTTAAAAACGCTGATACAGCTGCAGAGCAAACGGCTAATGACTCAGCCCCCTCAAGCTCATCAAAATCAAAGTCGGTGCGCCGTGATAGTGTCTATACTAAGCATTATCCGCTAGGGGCTAAGCTTGCTCAGTGCTGCGGTGGTAGCGTCACGGTGATGTTTGAGTGCTTCAATGTGACGCCGCCACTCTCGTTATTGGTTTTTGGTGCTGGGCATGTGGCCGCGGCGCTGATGACCATACTAGCCGAGCTTCCTTGTCAGGTAGATTGGGTCGATAGTCGGCCTGAGATGTTTGAGCGTTACTTGACTGCCTCAAACAGTAATGACTCGCCATCTTATACCTTGCCAAAGCATATCCGCGTGCATATCGATGATGATCCTATCGATTTTGTTCGCCCCTTTATAGAGCAAGGTGGCAAACGCTTTATGTTAGTCATGACCCACGATCATAGTATTGATTTTGAGTTAGTGCGAGAGGCGTTAGAGGTGCTCAGAGCTGAAGAGAGCTCAGTTAATACAGATAACTTTGCAGCACCCGCTGCTTATATAGGCTGTATTAGCTCTGCTACCAAAGCCAAACGTTTCAAAGATCGCCTGCTACAGCGTGGTTATAATCAGCGGTTAGTCGATCAGTTGACTATGCCTATAGGCTTGCCGCTAGGGGGTAAGGAGCCAATGGCGGTAGCCGTATCTATTGCCGCGCAAGTCATGCAGCAGCACTATTTACAGCCCTAAGCTATCACTACCAACTAGTACTATAAAAAGATAAAGCACTGTACCTAAGCGTCATTAACTATCCAATACTTAGCGGTAGTTTAGCTACCTAAACTACTTGCTACTGACTATCCTCACTGAGCTATCTGTAAGTGCCGATGAAGAGTACAACATAGCCATAAAAAGTAACCATTTTTACGATTTTAAGCCCTTAACCCTTTCTTATTCTATGAGCAATAGCCTATAAATATAAGCGCTATGACTTGAGATGTGAGACTTTTTTATGACTATCCATATTTACCAAGCGCAATTATTACATTATCTGACGGAAGACGAGTTTGCTAAAAGAGTAGCACGCACCAATGCTGAAAGTTCTGCTCCTCTTGATACTACCGTCGTTGAAAAAAATGTAACTTTATTACCAGTTATGGCTGGGGTGACCATCCATCCTGAGTATATCGCTAATGGTGCACTAGTTGTTGATGATGAAACGGGTCTAGTTGTTGATTATGGTCATAAAGAAGCGATCATGACCGATTATGCCAATGCTAACGAGGGCAAAGCGCCGGTACAGATTCATGATTACCAGCATAAGCTGATTATGCCAGGCTTTATCGATACGCACGTGCATTATCCGCAGATAGATATGATTGCTTCTTACGGTGAGCAATTACTCGATTGGCTCAATAACTATACTTTTGTCACAGAAGCAAACTTTGGTGACCCAAAAGTCGCTCACGATACCGCCAAATTCTTTTTAGACCAGCTCCTTGCTAACGGCACGACTAGTGCTTTGGTATTCTCAACTAGCCATCCTGAGTCTGTTGAGGCGTTTTTTACCGAAAGCGCGCGCTTGAATACACGAATGATTACCGGCAATGTACTGATGGACATCAATGCGCCTGAGCACTTATGCGTGCCAACAGAGCAGGGCGTTCGTGATAGCCAAAACCTTATTGATAAGTGGCACAATCGCGGTCGTCAGCATTTTGCCATTACGCCAAGATTTGCCATTACCTCAACGCCAAAACAGCTAAAAATGACCGGCGAGCTTTATGCAAGTTATGATAGCGTTTATCTACAAACCCATTTAGCCGAAAACCATGCCGAAATTGCCTTTGTGCGCGAGCTTTATCCCAATCATAAAGGCTATCTCGACGTCTATGACGATATGGGCTTTTTAGGTCGCTATACCACTTTTGCGCATGGGATTCATCTTGAAACTTCAGAGTACGAGAGATTACGGGATACCGGCACCCAAATCGCACATTGCCCAACGTCTAATCTATTCTTAGGCAGTGGTCTATTTGATTTGCCAAAGACTCTAAGCTACACCGGTGTGAGTATCGCAACCGACGTAGGCGCGGGCACTAGTCTCTCGATGCTGACCACTCTAAATGAGGCTTATAAAGTACAGCAATTACAAAGCAATCCGTTATCCGCGCATCAAGGGCTATACCAGATCACCTTAGGAAATGCGCAATCATTGGTATTGGACGATAAAATTGGTAATTTTATGCCTGATAAAGAGGCAGATTTTGTCGTTATTGACTTAGCAGGCACGGCATTGTTAGAGCGTCGTATGAGTCAGACTAAAACCTTAGAGGAACAGCTGTTTGTACTGATGATGCTCGGTGATGATCGAGTGATTGATGAGACGATCATTGCTGGGGTGAGTCGTTATAAAAAAGCTTAATGCTTAAAATGAGTTTTGAAGCTGCCGTTTTTATAGCACTATTTTTTAGTAGTCCTGTTTTTTAATGGTGACATAATTTGATATAGTCAGCGTTTATTTACTAAACAGGTCACTTTAGTAAATAAACGCTGGCTTTTTTTATCTATAAGCGGTAAATAAGTATTCTATTAGGATATGTACTTTGTCTTAAATTATACCTAATCTATTGAGTATCTATTAAATGTCAAAACGTTTAGCCAAAATAATTTTATTTTCTATATTAGCGACAGGTATTTCACTGGCTGCGCTAATAGCTGTTTATTGGGCATCTGATAAAAGCGTTGAAGCGCTTAAAAAATGGCAGCTCCCCGATAGTGAGTTTATCGAAATCGATGGGATGCAAGTTCATGTGCTGCGCTCTGCTAAATGCACTAACGTAGATAATGCAAAGACTATCGTTTTACTGCACGGCACCTCAGCAAGTTTGCATACTTGGCAAGGCTGGATAGATGAGCTTAGTGATGAGTATTGTGTGGTCAGTATGGACTTGCCAGGCTTTGGCTTGACTGGGCCTTTTGTAGATGAGACTACTCAATATACTAGCGTCAACTACGCCGCTTTTGTGATAAAAGTGTTAGATAAGCTCAAGCTAGATAAAGTGATACTAGCAGGTAATTCTTTAGGCGGTAAAATAGCTTGGCGCACCGCAGCGCTATATCCCAAGCGGGTGGATAAGCTTGTCTTAGTCGATGCGGTGGGTTATCGGACCACTCCGAAGAGTATTCCCATCGGTTTTAGACTCGCCGCCTATCCAGCATTGAAGCCTATCTTAAGCAATATTTTACCGCGCAGCTTAGTCAAAAAAAGCATTCTTAGTGTCTACGCTGATAAGAGTAAAGTCGATGACGCTTTAGTCGATCGCTATTATGAGCTGTCATTACGTACCGGTAATCGCAGCGCGTTAGCCGATCGATTGCGTGAGTTCGATAATGTTGAAGATCAGGCGCAAATTAAGCAGTTAACGCAGCCAACGCTTATTTTATGGGGCGCGCAAGATAACTTAATACCACTCGAAAATGCTGAGCTTTTTTATCGAGATATCAAAGGTAGCCAGCTAAAGATATTCGATAATTTAGGGCATGTGCCGCATGAAGAGGATCCTAAAGCGACGGTCGCTGTGGTTAAAGAATTTTTAGCGCAAACTGATTAGGATCTCACCGTTCTTTAACTTTTAGTGGTAATAAACTCCACCGTTGAGGATAGCCCTAAATTTACACATACTGATAATAATAAAGAGTATGTCATAATGAGGTGTTTGTAACCAAAGCAAGGGAGTTCGTATGGCTTTAAATATGTATTATAAAAATGGTATGTTTCGTAAGACGCGCTGTCAAATCTCTGATGAGCTCGTACCTACACTTTATCAGGTTCATAACAGTGCCGACTTTCCGCAATTAACTTGGCTCATCGATACTCTATATGACAACCCACAGATTGAGCCTAACATTGCTAAGGCTCTAGCTGATGAGATGGTAGCATTTGAGAGGGTGATACTCTCCTTGCAACTGCCTTTTCCTAGAGTGCCACTACAAAAGCTGCACGACTTTTTTGCAAAAGCCGCTAGAGATGAACAGAGGATTTATACCAGTAGCGATTGATTATTTAAACGGTTCCTATACTTTTATAGAATCTAGAAAGGAGCATCTAAAAAGGTTAAGAGCAAATCTAAGCTGCCAAGCAAACACTATAACCACCTTGAATCCCGCCCAAAATACCCCCATACTCTTAGCACTTATAAACAATAAATAGCCTAAGCAAATATGTCTAACACTTTGAAGAATACGCCAAACTTAGCAGAAGATAACTCAGCGAAAAATCTAAATGATACGATTAACAATCTAGCTCAAATAAAAGATGCAGATAGCTTCACAGAACTACCTGTGCTTGCTAAGGATAGCCACTATTTAGGACGGTTAGAGCGTGAGCTGGCGCGCGCGGCTGTATCTAAAAACAAGAATTCAAATACTGATGATAAGCAAGAAAAAGCGCAAAAAGAGCTGTCTAAAAAGCGCGCGCAATACGACAAAATAAAAACCCGCTCACAGCAGACAGTGCAAGCACGTATCGACAGTATTCCGCAGGACCTTCCAGCGAAGCTCAACCTTGATCTGCCAGTAAGCCAACGTGCCGAAGATCTAGTTCAAGCGATCATCGATAACCAAGTGATTATCGTGGCGGGTGAGACAGGTTCGGGTAAAACGACACAGCTGCCGAAGCTTGCGATGTTAGCAGGTCGCGGTATTACAGGGCAGATCGGGCATACGCAGCCGCGCCGATTAGCAGCGCGCAGTGTTTCTAACCGTATTGCCGAAGAGCTTGGCGAGAAGTTAGGCAATACCGTTAGTTTTAAGATTCGCTTTAATGAGCAGGGGACGGCGCAGTCGGTTATCAAGCTGATGACCGATGGTATTTTGCTAGCTGAACTCGGTCACGACAGATTCTTAAGTAAGTACGATACTATTATTATCGATGAGGCGCATGAGCGTAGTCTTAATATTGACTTTATCATGGGCTATCTCAAAAAGCTGCTGCCTAAGCGCCCTGATCTCAAAGTCATTATTACCTCAGCGACGCTTGATACTAAGCGTTTTAGCGAATACTTTAGTCATTATGATAGTAAGCTAAAACGTAAAGTCCCTGCGCCTATCTTCAACGTCGAAGGTCGTAGCTTTCCGGTTGAAGTGCGCTATCGTCCGCTGACTGATGAGCCAGTGACTAGCTCGGATGATGATAGCTATGACGACTTCGAAGAAAACTTGCCGCGTGCGGTTGTCGCAGCGGTAGAGGAATGCTTTAGTGATGCGCAGAGTAAAGGGCATGCCGATCAGGCTGATATCTTAATCTTTGCCGCGACTGAGGCTGAGATTCGTGAGCTACAAGATGTACTTATTCAGTATGGGCCCAAGCACACCGAAGTGCTACCACTCTTTGCGCGCCAGACTTATGAAGAGCAGCAGCGTATTTTTCAGCCTTCCGGTCGTGGGCGCCGTATCGTTATTGCCACTAACGTTGCCGAAACTGCACTAACCGTACCCGGTATTCGCTATGTGATTGACTTAGGCTTTGCACGGATATCGCGTTATTCCTATCGCTCGCGCGTACAGCGCCTGCCTATCGAGGCGATTTCACAAGCGGCTGCTAATCAGCGTAAAGGACGCTGTGGTCGTGTTGCCCCTGGGGTTTGTATTCGCCTTTATAGCGAAGAAGACTTTAGTGGTCGTCCTGAATTTACTGAGCCTGAGATTTTGCGGACTAATCTTGCCTCGGTTATTTTGCAAATGGCGAACCTGCGTCTAGGTAGTGTCGAGGATTTTGAATTCATCGAGCCGCCCGATAGCCGTTTGGTTACCGATGGTCATAAGCTACTCGATGAGCTTGGCGCGATTACCTCAAAAAACGACAAAGCCAATATTCCAAAGCGCAAGCAAACTTTAGATCATCTACGTCTGACCCGTATCGGGCAAAAAATGGCGCGTATGCCTATCGATCCACGGTTAGCTCGTATGTTAGTGGCGGGCAGCGATTATGATTGTATTCGCGAGATGCTGATCATTGTTGCCGCTCTAGCAGTACAAGATCCACGCGAACGCCCTGCTAATAAGCGTCAACAAGCTGATCAAAAGCACGCTGAATTTCGTCAGGATGACTCGGATTTCTTATTTTATTTGAGTTTATGGAAGGCGCTGTTTGAGACTGACGAGAATGGCAATAAGCTCTCTGGTAATCAGCGTAAAAACTTCACTAAGAAAAACTATCTTAGCTTCCCACGTGTGCGTGAGTGGAATCAAACCCATCGCCAACTGGTGCAGATGGTCACTGACTTAGACCTAACCGATGTGAAAGAAGTAAAGGGTGATGGTAAAATCAAGCAAAACAATGCTAAAAACGCTAATAGAAAACAGAATAAAAAGAACAAGACAAGCAGCGACCCCACCGTAATTGAAGATGAAGAAGTCAAAGCGGTTAAATATGCCAATTTGCATCGAGCGCTACTAACAGGATTGCTTTCTACCATCGCGCACAAAACCGAAAGCCGCGGCGAGTATCTGGCCGCGCGTCAACAAAAAGCCAAGATATTCCCAGCCAGTACCGTATTTAAGCAAATACCGCCTTGGGTCATGGCTTTTGAAGTGGTTGAAACCTCGCAAGTGTTTATGCGTACCGTTGCCAAAATTGAGCCTGAATGGATTATCGCCGAAGCGGGCAATCTGCTTAAATACCATTACTTCGAGCCGCATTGGTCAAAGAAAACCGGCCGCGTCAAAGCTTATGCACAGATTAGTCTATTTGGTTTAATTATTATCCCAAAGCAGCTCACCAACTATGAGCAAGTTAACCTCTCTGAGTCGCGCGAGATCTTTATTCGTGATGGTTTAGTGACCGGTAATCTAGGCCGGCAAGCGCCGTTCTTACAGCACAATATGGACAAGATCGCTCATGTCGAGCGTATCGAGGACAAGCTGCGTCGCCGAGATTTGCTAGTCGATGAAGAATCGCTGTATCAGTTCTATGAGAAAAAAATCCCTGAGCATGTCGCTAGCCGCAAAGCTTTTGAAGACTGGCGCGCGGAGATGGAAAAGAGCGATAGTGAGTTTTTATTCTTTACCGATGACGATGTGCTTAATAGCCAAGCACCGACTACAGGCGACTTCCCGGAGGTTTGGCAATTAGGCGATCTGCGTTTGCCGCTCCGCTACGTGTTTGATCCTGCCAGCGACGATGACGGCGTGACCATTCGTGTTCCATTGGCTGCACTGCCGCAACTAGACGCCATTGAGCTACTGTGGGGCGTCCCAGGTTGGCGCTACGAGCTAGTACTACAATTGCTCAAATCTCTACCTAAAGACATTCGCCGTCAAATTGTACCGATTCCAGATACCGCTGATAGCTTGTTCGATGAGCTCAAGCCTGAAGGCGAACAAGGTCTGCTTAAGCAGCTTTGCCATGCGCTGAGTCGTCGCGGTATTACATCGGTGACGCCTGATAAATTTGACCCTTCCTCTATTGACCGCTACTTGCAGCCGCAGATTTCGGTTGTCGATGATAAAAACCGTATTATCGAAAAAGGCCGTGATCTACAAACTTTGCAAATTCGTCATGCTAGTGAAACCAGTCGAGCGGTGACCGAACAGCAAGGTGCGCATACGAGTTTCCCTGAGCACTTTACTTTTAGTAAAAATCGTCATAGCGCTGGTGTGGTGATGAAGCAGTTCTCTGCTTTGGTCGCTGACGAAGCAGGCACAGCGGTATCGATTCATCAATATACCGATGTTAATGCGGCATTAGAGGCGCATCGCACGGGCGTGTTGACGCTAATTAAAGCCAAGCTCGGCGCTAAGAAAAAGCAGTTGACGAGCCAAATCGATAAGATCTTTAAGCTTGCCTTTGCCCCCCTTGGCGATATGGAAAAGCTTAAGACTATCGTTATCGATGCGGCGCTCGATGCGACTCTTGAGGAACACTACGTATTATTCGACCATAGCACTGATTTGCCTGAGAGCGCTGATAGTATCGCGGTTGGCTTAGCTGAGGAGCTACCATTTACACTAGAGGAGTATCAGCAAACCCAAGAGGTAGTGGTCAGTAATTTCCTGCTGACGGGTCAAAGCGTTATTAAAACTCTCAAGGAAGTTTATACACGCTGGCAGCGTATTCGCCAAAGTCTACTGATGCTCGATCGTGAAGTTTTTGGTGAGTCCATTGACGATATCGAAGATCAGCTCTCAGACTTGTATCTAGCGGACTTTGTATACCGTATGGATTATAGCCATTGGCAGCAGTATCCACGCTATTTGGAGGCGCTAGAGCTAAGGATTGAGCGGCTTGAGCATAATCTTGAGTCTGATCTTGAAGGTGTCTATGCGCTCGATTTGCATATGGAGCGACTGGTCAATCGTGCCAGTGACGCCGCTATTAGCGAATACCGCTGGATGGTAGAGGAGTATCGTATTCAGCTATTTGCACAACCGATGAAAACTCGTATGGCCGTTTCACCGAAACGCCTTAAAAAGGTTTGGGATGAGATACGTTAAAAAATTACATGACAATTTTAGTGTCGCAAGTAAAAATTTCTTAAAGGGAATGTTTTGGACACGTTAAAAAATTGCATGCTGCCAGAAAATCATAGATTTTCTCTTGCGCTAGGAGCTACCTATTAAAATCAGCCCTTAAAGAAAGCTTTTTGGACGCTTTGAGAAACCGCATTAAAAAACGGTCTGTTTACTTTAAAACTTGACATGTTTTTTTTGGTTAAATTCTTACTTATAAGTTTGTTAAACAAGGTGAATAAAATGTGGGATGAACGCTACAGTGAACCAGGCTTTGCTTATGGTACTGAGCCTAATGACTTTTTGAAAGCAGAGCATGGAAGAATACCTGCAGGCGGGCGCGTCTTATGCCTAGCAGAGGGCGAGGGCAGGAACGCGGTATTTTTAGCGGAGCAAGGTTATGAAGTCACGGCGATGGATTTATCCAAAGTTGGCTTACGTAAGGCGCAGCAATTAGCTGACGATAAAGGCGTAACGATTACTACGCAAGTGGCTGATTTAGCTGATTATGCGTTTGAACCCAACAGTTGGGACAGTATCGTCTCGATTTGGGCGCATGTTCCTGAGACCATTCGGCAGAAAATCCATACACAAATTGCTCAAGCCTTAAAGCCCAATGGCGTATATTTACTCGAAGCTTATAATTACGAGCAAACTAAAATGGATGCGGTTGGTGGGCCGCCTGCTGATCAACAAGATCGTTTCGGCTCATTGATAAACTTACGAGCAGAGCTTACAGAGTTAGAAGAAATCATAGGCATTGAGAAACAGCGCATGATATCAGAAGGCGCGCATCATCAGGGGTTAAGAGCGGTCGTACAGTTTATCGGTAGGAAAAAATAGTCAAAAAAGATATTTTATTTAACTGATTATTTATTTAAGTAATTATATAGTAAATATTTCTGCCCTAAAAAAGGGTGATAGACTTTGAATCTATCACCCTTTTTTATTCATGAATGGTATCTTATCGATTACATAGTGCAGTTTACACTGTATTCTTTACCATTAGCGAGCTTTGCGCTGATGATGCCGTAGTCTGCTTTGGTTTGCCATTGTAGGTTCATTTTAGGATTGTCGTTATTAACATAGCGTGCGCCAGAACCAGATACCGCTTGCGTCATGATAACTTTTTGATTGCTAATACCGAATTTTGGCATAGTAATATTCAAGTTAGCAGCGCTACCGTCTGCAGCATAAGCTGCCGTGACTTTACCATTACCTTCGCAAGTATAAGAGTTGACGACTTGATTAGTAGCACCTGTTTGATCATTACCCACGAATGGATTGTTCGCACAAGCGGCTAAAGCTAAAACAGCTGGTGTTAGTACTAATAATTTTTTCATAACTTTCCTCAAGAAATTTAAGAATGAAGTGTTTAAATCCCAACGAGTATCCTACACTTTAATAAAAATATTCTCGTTATCATTTGATATCTGTCTCGTAAACATCGTGTTTCAAAGTGTATAAGTTTAAATTTTAAGCTAGCTAGATTTGAATAATTAAGCTCTAGTTATGACTCTATAATGACAGCAGAGTCTTTATAGTTATCAGGCTGCTTATTCAACACAAACACTAGTACCGCTCCCAAAATAATGATACTAGCGATAATAAAGCGTAGACTCAGAGTTTCTGATAAAAACAAAACACCTGCTAACGCTGCGATTATCGGTACACAAAGCTGCACCACCGCAGCTTGAGTATTTTTTAATAATGGCATAGCCACATACCATATACAGTAGCCGAGGCCAGAAGTAATCGCGCCTGATATGACTGCTAGCATCACCCCTTGCATACTTATCTCTACCCAATAGCTAATAGCGACTATTAATAAAAAAGGAATAGCGACTAAGCTTCTAATAAAGTTAAACCCTGTGGCTCGTAGCGGCGAGAAACAAGCTTTGCCGCGTATGCTATAGATGCCCCATGCTATACCGCTAAGCGCCATAGTCAGAGCGCCTGTAAAGGAGGGTATAGCCGCTGAAGGGAGCATCAAATATACAAAGCCAATAAGCGCGCAAGCTAGCGCTAGCCACTGCAGCACAGTCAATTGCTCCTTTTGGTAAATACCCCAACCTATCATCGTCAGTTGTACAGCGGCGAACAATATGAGCGCCCCAGTGCCTGTATCTAGATCGACATAAGCTAGCGAAAAGCAAAGCGCGTACACTACTAAGCTGATACTACTAAGCCAGCTGCCTCTATCAGCTAAAATAGCAGCAGTAGAGGCGTTGTTATTATTGTCAGTGCTAGAGGCACTGCTGAAAGAAGTAGCGGTTTGTACTTGGTGTTTTAGGCGATGTGTATGAAGGGTTATGATAAAGCCTAGACAAATAGCGCCACTCAGCAGCCGCAAAATTGTAAAGTTCCAAGGATCGATAGCATCTTCAATTAAGGCCATTCGGCATAGCAAAGAATTGGCGGCAAAGGCGAGCAGGGCGATGATAGTATAAACAGTAGCTTTCAAAATAATCCTTTAGTACTGAGCTTCATTAAGCTTCAAAAGAGGCGGTTAAACTTGGATAAAAGTTAGACCCTAAGCTAATGTCACAACACTCTAATTAGAGCGATAGCAAAAATCATAATAAAGAGGCTATCGCGCGCTTACTAGACGTAAATCTGCGATCATTTGCTCTAAATGCGCTTTGCTTTGCGCGCTCCAAACATTATAGAAGCAGTTATTCTGCGTTATGATGATATAGGCTAGCCAATTAGCCTCAGGGTTACCACCTTCATGACCGTAGCTTGCCATGCTGCCATCTCGATACACCACATTGAATGGCCAGTTATTATAAGACTCATTCGGATCAAGCGTGCCTGTATTGGCGACGCCATAAGCACTGCGTAGAGTAGGCAGGTCATAAGCCACACCCCAACCCCCAGCGAAGTTAGCTCGGCGTGCGCTGAAACCTTGCAAATGTGCTGAAGATTGTTTTGGTAGCGCTAAAATAGGACAGGTACCTCGGCTTTCGGACTTTAACCATTCCTGCCGGTAAACTGTATCAATTTCGCTATCACTAATAGGAACCTTACTCCAAGGCGCCTGCTTCATGGTGCTTTTATTCGCTTGATTAATAATAGTCGTACTCATGGTTGCTGGTTTATCGTCCGCTTGAGCTATAGGGGTAGCTTGGCAAGCACTTAAAGTCAGCGTAAGAAAGATCGAAGATAAAATAACTGCTACAGTAGCTCTAGGTTTAGTGATAAATGCCATCGGAAGACCTCAATCAATCGTTTAGAATGTCAGTTATATTGTTAACCGCTCTTACACTTTTGTCTGTGTGTTTTGGTTATTGCTAGGCTCAAGTAACTCTTGCTATCACAGCACTGATAGCAAGATTATAGGTATTATATTTAGCAGCCTTTAGCTAAGCGACTTTATACCAGTCAATTTTACGGGTCATAATCATGACGCAGGCGAGAAGTATAAAGCAGAATACCGCGCCTAACAGCAAATTTAAATCCTCGGTGGTGAGAATACCGTAAAAGGCGGCGTAGAGACCGGCTAATATAGTCGTAAAGATAACCGCACGTTTGACGCCGTCTAAGACATAATAAGTGTACCAACCGATCAGCCCAACGCAGCTACTGCCAGCAATAGCATAAGCTTGCCAAAAAGCGATTTGTTCAGCCAAAGGTAATAATAAGACGTAAAAGGTCAATAGCGCGCAGCCTACTAACAAATATTGAATCGGATGGATACGACTAGATTTAATCACTTCGAATAAAAAGAAAGTGCCAAATGAGATCAAAATTAAAAGTAGAGCATATTTCATGGTACGTTCTGTTTGTAAATAAACATCGTTAGGTTCTGCGAAACTGACGCCAAAGCTATTTAGACGCACGCTATTTAGGTTGCTGTGGTTGACGCTATCTATGCTACCGGAAGCTTCTTGTACGACGACTGCCGCCGCCTCATAATCAGCATAATGACCACTCTCTAAGCGCGCCTTGCTATCAACGGTGCAGCTGTTGTTTGGCGTGCTCAAGCACTGCGATAAATATTGATTATTAGCCACAGTAAGATACTGGTTTTGCCAATTAGCAGTGAAGCCCTCAGCGCTAAAGTCTTTAGTATTCGGTAAGGCTTTACCTATAAAGTTGGGCGCATGCCAGTTGCTTTGCATGCTCAAGTCAAAGTTTGAGCCGGTAGGTACAGTGTTTAGATTACTAATACCGGATAGAGGCAAATCAATATTGATCTTAATGTTTTCGTTAGCGTCAAGTCTATTGTCTGCGGTGATAGACGCAGTCGTAGCATTGGCTTTTAATTGAGCTATAACATTTCTTGGTAAGGCAACTTCTACGTAGCTCAAGCCGTTAAGCATAGACATGCTGGGATAAGTTGCCTTGATAGTTTGCTTGTCGATGGTGACGGTAGGCAAGGTGGGCACGCCGCGTAAGTCTGACACTGGAATGATAAGCTTAGCTTGATTCCAATGAGTAGTCGTCTGTCTGGCAGATGATAAGGTATTATTCGCTACAGTAGCACTCAATAGGTTGGTTTGCACATCAGTAGTCTCAATAGCTTCTGCATCTGTATTTTGGGTTATATTCAAATCAGCTGGTGCTAAGGAATTTACAGTTTCATTGCTTGTCTGCAGCTTATAGCTTTGCTTAAAGATTATATCGCCATTATAACTAGTCGCGTGATAAATGCCGCGCTGATAAGTGTCGGTACTGACGGCAAGGTTTTGAGTAGTTGAGGTTTGCGCTGCGAATACTGTCTTTATGGTTGTGAAAGGCGGCGCGCATTTATTCGCTTTATCGGCGGCGCTTGTACATTCTGGTGTCGTTGTGACCGGAATGGCAATGAAGGGAGTAATAATCTCTTGTGGATTAACATGCTGATCGGCTATTTCGCGGACCACAGAGTTGGCATAGTACTGTCTTTCGGTAATGACAGTACTGAACATCGTCAGGCCAATAGCGAAGATCACACAGAGGCTAGCGATGATAGAGAGTTTTATAAATAGGGTTTTTTGCATGCGGATTATCCTCAAGCTGATGATTTAATTGTCGACTGAGCTAACAAGCCGATAAGATTAAATAACAGCGTAGAGGAGCTATGCTAAAAAGAAATGCAAGAAAGATGGAGAATTTATGAAAATAAATTGGCTGACTGATATTGGCAGGTTTTGACGTTGTTTTAATAGCTTAGCTTTTATAAATAGCCTAAGCAAAATTAAGTTAAACTTTCTAACCAAGTTGCTACTTGTTGGACTCTCTGTTTTCTATCGCCACCGATACGTCGGAACGCTTTATGATAACCATTCAACTCATTTTCAAAGCGCGTACTAATAGCCTTACGATCGTAAGGACTATCACGCAAATCATCAGCAACCCAAGGCGTGTCTACTTCTGTTAATAAAATCAAATCATAATTATGGGTTAGGGCTGCTTGGGTCAGCTCGTTTGGGCAGTCGCCATAATACCAATTGGCATAAACCATCAGCTCAAAAAGACTGGTATCACAAAATAAATAACGGTTATCGGCTATGTTATTTGTTTGCGCGACTTGCTGAGCGAGCCTGTTCTCAAGCTCAATTTGACCTTGGGCGATAGGAATTAAATCCTCCCAAGTACAAGTCGATTGCTGCTGATTCCATTTCGCCTGCAAATAAGTACGCATATATTCAGGTACCCACAGGCTATCAAAGTGCTCGGCTAAATCACGACATAAAGTAGTTTTTCCGGTACTCTCTGCGCCCAAAATAGCCACTGTTATGACAGAATTAGGCGTACGTTGCCTCAAACAAGGACTGACTGCGGTAGCGTTGTTGCCATTCATAATAAGCCCAAATTGCGATCAAGGTGAATATCACATATTGAAATGCGGTGAAAGTAAAGCCTTTATAAAAGTACAAGGGAACGGAGATAGCGTCAGCGACTATCCACAGCAGCCAGTGCTCGATTTTTCGCCGAGCCATCAGCCACATCGCCATCAAAAACAGCGCTGTGGTGAGCATATCGGTATAATCCACCCAAGTAAATAAGGCTAGATCTAAAACGACGCCATCGAAGCTAAAACTATTATTAATAACGGGCCTAAAATAATATACTAACGCGACAAAGGCCATAGTCGCTACTGCCAATAGCGCTAATATCGGCAGATCCTGTTTGTTAATATGCTCAACTTGTACCTCATGCTCAGAGCTGTGCTTAGTATTGTTTCCAGTATTCTGCTGAATATTGGCTTTATTCTTAGTCCAATTAAACCAGCCGTACAAGCTCATAACGGTATAATAGGCATTGATAAACATATCGCCAAACAGCTGCCATTGCCACAACAAGTAGACAAATATCGCTGTGCTAATAAGACCAATGGGAAATACTAATACATTGAGCCGACTAGCCAACAATACGCTTGCGACGCCGAAGCTGACAGCGATTAACTCTAAGCTAATAAATAGGGTGGAGTAGTCCGCATATTGACCAAATAGCCAATTAAAAAGTTCTACCATGGTAGTTTCCAGAAGTCTAATAGCGTGAGGTCAGTCATAAATCATATTCAGATTGTCTTATTATAGCTTAGCTAAGCACAACAGCGATAATCTATACAGCCAATAGGTAGTTGATAGTTATTTGTAACAAACTATTAGCAAAATTATAATAATCAGGCATAATAACAACAACCGTTTAAGTTTACAGTTATTCACTGAAAAAAGACTCTCATAACTAATGATTCTTATTTTCACAAATTTTATGCTCATCAAAGACAACACAGTAGTAGACAAGGAAGCTTATCATGACGACTTGTATCACCGGCACTGGCCTGTATATCCCTCCCTATAGCATCAGTAATGAAGAGCTAGTTGAGTCCTTTAATCAGTATGTAGAGAACTATAACCAACAACATGCTGACGATATTGCTAATGACACTGTCACCGCCCTTGAGCCTTCATCGGCTGAATTTATCGAAAAAGTCTCAGGCATTAAATCACGTTATGTGATGGAAAAAGACGGCATTCTTGACCCTGAGATTATGGCGCCCGTTATCGCTTATCGTAATCTGGGCGAAGAGCTATCGGTTATGGCCGAAATGGGTGTGGCCGCATTGAATGACGCCCTAGCGGATGCAGGGCTTGAAGCGAACGATTTAGATGGCATTATTTTAGCCTGTTCTAATTTTCAGCGCACGTATCCTGCGGTCTCCATCGAGATTCAGGACGCTATCGGTATGGTAGGCGGTTTTGCTTATGACATGAACGTCGCTTGTAGCGCCGCTACTTTCGGCTTATCGCAAGCGCATGGTTCTATCATTTCGGGACTAGCTAAGCGCGTCGCCGTCGTCAACGTCGAGATTACCTCAGCGCATCTGAACTGGCGTAACCGTGACAGCCATTTCATCTTTGGCGATGTGGCAACAGCTAGTATCGTTGAGGAGTTAGACACTCCAAAAGGCTATGAGATTCTAAACTCTAAGCTATTTACTCAGTTTTCAACCAACATCAAGAACGAATATGGCTTTATGGATCGCTCCGAGTTCTTGGCCGCTGAGACTGAGATGTATCCAGATATCAAAGATCCAGTAACGGATAAATTGTTTCTACAAAATGGTCGTAAAGTCTTCCGGGAAGTCTGTCCAAAAGTGTCGGAGATTATCACCGAGCATTTAACAGAAAACGACTTAGCAGCTGATGATGTGAAGATGATGTGGCTACACCAAGCCAATGCTAATATGCTTGATTTAATCTTGCGCACGGTGGTGGGGAAAGAAGCAGATAAGGCTATCGTGCCAAGTGTCATCGATGAGTTTGCCAATACCAGCTCGGCAAGTCCCATGATTGTTTTTCACCGTTATAAGGATGACTTACAATCAGGTGATTTGGGCGTGATTTGCTCATTTGGTGCCGGTTACTCTATTGGTTCGGTGTTGGTACGTAAGGTATAAAGCGAGTTAAAGTAATATTAGATTTATCTTAATAATAGCCAAGAGTACTCTTGGCTATTTTTTTGGTTTTGCATGAGCTTATACCTTTATAGACATGTAGTTTAGGGCTTAAACAAGAAGATTACTCAGTGTTTTTAATATAAGGGCAAAAATTTGCTATAATTGCTCTCTTATTTTACTTAGCTAATAAAAAGATTTTTTATGAAAGAATCCTTACGCCTGCGCTTAGATCAAATGGTAGACCGCTATGAAGAGGTCACCGCCTTGTTATCCGACCCCGGTGTCATCAGCGATAACAATAAATTTCGTGAGCTATCCGTTGAGCACAGCGACTTGATGGATATTACTACTTTGTGGCTCAATTATGGCCGTGCGGAGACCGATCAAGCCGACGCCGAAGCTATGCTTGAGGACGCATCAGACCCTGAAATGAAAGAGATGATGCAAGATGAGATTGATAGCGCTCGTGATGCTATCGTTAAGATGGAAGAAGATCTCAACGTCATGATGCTGCCAAAAGATCCTAATGATAAAGTGCCTGCTTTCCTAGAAATTCGTGCGGGTACGGGCGGTGATGAAGCTGCTATCTTCTCAGGGGACCTGTTTCGCATGTATCAAAAATACGCGCAAAATCAAGGCTGGACGATGGAAGTATTGTCTGCCAATGAAGGTGAGCATGGCGGCTATAAAGAAATCATCAGCCGCATCTCGGGCAATAGTGTCTATGGTCGTCTAAAGTTTGAGTCAGGTGCGCACCGTGTACAGCGAGTACCTGAGACCGAAAGTCAAGGCCGAGTGCATACCTCAGCGTGTACGGTAGCGGTGATGCCAGAGGTTGAGATTGATGACAGCGTCGATCTTAACCCTGCTGATATCAAGATGGATACTTTTCGCGCAAGTGGCGCTGGTGGTCAGCACGTTAACACAACGGACTCAGCGGTACGCTTAACGCATATCCCTACTGGGGTAGTAGCAGAATGTCAGCAAGAACGCAGCCAGCATAAAAACCGCGCCAAAGCGATGCAAATGCTCATCTCGCGTATTCAGCAAGCCAAAGTACAAGCGCAAGTTGATACGGCAGATGAGATGCGCCGTGACCTTGTGGGTAGCGGCGATCGTAGCGAGCGCATTCGTACTTATAACTTTCCGCAAGGGCGCATGACCGATCACCGTATTAACTTGACCCTTTATAAGCTAGATTCCATTATGGAAGGCGATTTAGATGAGCTTCTAGATGCGCTATTACGCGAACATCAGGCCGATCTGATGGCGAGTATAGGCGGTGAGTAGTCTTATGCTATTTCATAAGCTTAGCTTTCGGCGTAGGCTAGGTTTTTAGCCTAGAATCTTTTAATCTAGTATCATAGTTTTATCAGTTTCCAAAAAGAACAAACCCATCAAATTTGAGAATGTTATGTCAAAGCCCAACAATCAAAACAATCAAGACCAACAACAAGCGCCTACCGTCGAGGAAGCCAATGAGCTCATCGCACAATTGCAAGCTAAGCTTGATGATATTGCATCTTCTGGTAAAACCCCTTATCCCAACCAGTTTAAACGCACTGACTATGCGCAGGATTTGCAAGCTGCGTTTGAAGGTATCGACAAGCAAGAGATTGAAGAAAAAGCGGCCAATGGTGAGAAGACGCAAGTTAATGTCGCAGGACGAGTGATGCTCAATCGTGGCTCTTTTATTGTTATTCAAGATATGACGGGACGCATTCAGCTCTACGTCGCTCGCAAAGAGCTAGATGAAGAAACACGCGCTAGTATTAAATCGCTAGACTTGGGCGATATCGTTGGAGTATCAGGTTATATTGGGCGTTCGGGCAAAGGCGATCTTTATGTGCATATTGAAGAGTTTACGCTGTTGACTAAAGCGCTACGTCCTATGCCTAATAAATTCCATGGCTTAGCCGATATCGAAGCACGTTATCGTAATCGCCATTTAGACTTGATGACTAATGAGTCGACGCGCGATACTTTTATGATTCGTAGCCAAGTCATCAGCGGTATCCGTCAATTTATGCTGAATGAGCGCTTTATGGAAGTAGAGACACCGATGATGCATCCGATACCAGGCGGCGCCGTAGCTCGTCCGTTTGAGACTCATCACAACGCCTTGGATATGCCGTTATATTTACGTATCGCTCCAGAGCTATATCTCAAGCGCCTGGTGGTTGGCGGTTTTGAAAAAGTCTTTGAGATTAACCGCAGCTTTCGTAATGAGGGTGTATCGACTCGCCATAACCCAGAATTTACCATGATTGAGTTTTATCAAGCTTATGCGGATTATCATGACTTGATGGATCTGACCGAGCGTTTATTCCATAAGTTAGCGATTGATATTTTAGGCACTACTGAGCTGACTTATCAAGACGAAGCTATTAGTCTAAAAGCGCCGTTCGCGCGCTTATCGATGTCTGATGCGATCGCTCAGTACGCTGAGGGCTTTGATATGAAGCGCATTGACGATCGAGAGTATTTGGCAGACTACGTTGGCAATACCCTTAAGCAACCCGTGAACGATGTATTTGGCGTTGGTAAACTCAAAACGATCGTCTTTGAAGAGACCGCTGAGCACCAATTGCGTCAGCCAACCTTTATCACCGAATATCCGGCAGAGACCTCGCCGCTGGCACGCCGTAATGACGATAATCCTGAGATTACCGATCGCTTTGAGCTGTTTATCGGTGGTCGTGAATTGGCTAATGGCTTTAGCGAGTTAAATGATCCTGCCGATCAAGCAGAACGTTTCCGTGGCCAAGTTGCTGAAAAAGACGCGGGTGATGACGAGGCGATGCATTTCGATGAGGATTATATCGAAGCTTTGTCTTATGGTTTACCACCAACTGCCGGCGAGGGTATCGGTATCGATCGCCTAGTGATGTTATTTACCGACTCGGCTAGTATTCGTGACGTGATATTGTTCCCGCACATGCGCCGCAAGATCGAAGACTAGTCTTCGAGGCTAATTTGGCAATTAGTTGCTTATTGGACATAAATCTACTATAACGTTTAATTGACGATATAATCATCGTCAGTTTTTGAAATAATGCTGGTGAGTAACCGTATAGGGAAAGATTCGATACTGCCCTATGCGGCTTAGTTACGAGCAACGATTTTAGAGAAGTTATTTATAGGGATATCATTTATAGGGATATTATGGAAAATTCGCAAAGCGCTTCATCTTGGCAGGCACTGATTCGTCAAAGCTTTTTATCTTTGTATGAAGTCAGTGATCAAAACGCTACTAGCAGGGATTATTTTCAAGGCTATGACTTTGTTTTTGAGTTCTCCGAAGCGGTGCTTTATGTGCTAGTGAATGAGGTCACAGCTGAGGTTAGTCAATACGATATAGATGCCTCGCAGATAAGAGTTTGGAGAAAGGATGTTGTTAATCAGCTGATGAAGCGCCATGCGCAAGTCTACTTAAGCAACGAGAGCCTCATGGATAGGCAGAGCACTCTAAATGCGGATAAAGCTGTATATTTTATCGGTCTAACGTCCCTAACGATTAAGCATTTGAATAATCAAGGCAACACTCAGAGCAATAGCTCGTTACATGACGTGCAGTACGAGTACGGTAGTCCGTTCTTTGCAGAGGACTGTGTGCTCGATTTGGATGATGAGGAAAGGATTTTACAGATATTTAGTCAGCATAATTTCAGTAAAATTTTAAAACAATTAAAAACTCCTGCCGATGTCACGGCATTTTTACAGTTTCACCGCAGCCATTTGACAGCACTTAAGTCCTTTACTGATGAGTCGACACTTTTAGAAGATTTCTTACAATCAGCAGACTTTTATCAAAAAGCGCTACAAGTGCAGCAACAGCTAGTAGAAAATAACTTGTTAGACCAGATTGAGCCGCGTTTACTGGAGATAATGCATGCTTCGACATCAGCGTCTATTGAGGGAGTATCCGCCGATATTCTTAAAAAGTCTGACATGTGGTACAAGCTTTTTAATAGCCTTGTGCAAGATTACTATGAAGCAGGATCGCCTCTGCCAAAAGAGCAAGTTGAATTATTAGTAGATGAATCCATCTATACTTATGCCAGTTTGGTAGAGCGAATATTAGACTATAAGTATAAGGATGGACAAGCGCGTTGGAATGGTTATATCGATCATCAGCCCTCTTATAATCGCTCTGGTTGCCACTATATGCTGGTGTTTTACGCGCAATACGAAAGTAGCCCGCTTAGCGCTGATAAGGTTCGTGCCAACTATCGAGATTTATTATCAGAGCTCAATGCGCATCTCCAAGAGCCTATTATGGAAGATTTGTTCTTAATTGGGGTAGAAAATAGAGACTCTAAGGAAAGCGTAAACACTGAAATAATGATTGATATTTTTTATCAAAGTGGCGCCATTATAAATGCAGAAATGCAGCGCTTATATGAGCAATTAGCTGAGTTAAAATTACAGTCTTAGTATCTATAAGTGACTCAATTCTGTTTAAACGACATAAACAACAGATTATAGGCGTTTGCAAACGATCTATACTTTTATGACTAAAAACAGGTATTGCTAGAAATAGGTATTACTAAAAGTATGATTATCAATACCTAAGCCCATCTGTTAATGATAAACCTCTATACTTCTTATTTGGCACTGCTATATTGGCAACTATTATGACGCAACAGTATCAAGTTTTAGCTCGAAAATATCGCCCAAAAAACTTTCATGAGCTTGTAGGGCAGACACACGTCTCACAAGCCTTGATCAATGCAATTGACTATAATCGTCTGCATCATGCTTATCTGTTTACCGGTACTCGCGGCGTCGGTAAAACCACTATTGCGCGTATTTTATCGAAATGCTTGAACTGTGATACGGGCATTACTAGCACGCCTTGCGGAATATGTGATAACTGCGTGGCTATCGATCAAGGACGCTTTATTGACCTTATTGAGATCGATGCGGCCTCTCGCACCAAAGTTGAAGATACCCGCGAGCTATTAGACAATGTACCTTATGCACCAAGCCAAGGACGCTACAAGGTTTATCTCATTGATGAAGTGCATATGCTATCGACGCACAGCTTTAACGCGCTGCTCAAAACCTTAGAAGAGCCACCTGAGCATGTCAAATTCTTACTCGCGACGACTGATCCACAAAAGCTGCCGGTTACTATTATTTCGCGCTGCTTACAGTTTGTGCTTCGGCCCTTACCGCAGACTTTGCTTAGTGAGCATTTGGCAAAGGTATTAACCCAAGAGCAAGTGCATTTCACGCAGCCCGCTCTTTGGCAACTGGCGAGCGCAGCGAAGGGCTCAGTGCGCGATGCCATGTCATTGACCGACCAAGCGATTGCCTTTGGGCAAGGAGCGCTTGATGATGAGACGGTCAATGCCATGCTTGGTTTGATTGATGCTGCAGACTTAGTGCGCTTGATTACTGACATTTATCATCATGATACAGTAGCGGTAGCCGCACATATTGAGCAGATGCGCGCGCAAATGGTTGATGCTTCTAGTATGTTCGATGGACTGGCTGAGCTGCTGCATCAATTGGCGTTGACTCAGCTGTTGCCTGAGGTGGCTCTAAACGTCAATGAAGCGCAAGCACAAACGATCAATGAGTTGGCACAACGTATAAGCCCTGATGTATTGCAGCTATATTATGAGATTGTGGTGCAAGCTCGTGAAGGCATTAAGCTGGCGAGTACTCCCATGCAGGCGCTGGAGATGTGTATTTTGCGCCTGCTAGCCTTTCGTCCGCTGCCGACTGATGAGGTATTGACGTCTAGCATTGCTCGTGATGGAAAGACTACTCCTGTGGTAAGCTCTATAGTCAGCTCGCAACAGGATTCAACGTCCTATGACATCGATCATGAAAACACTTATGAGCCAAGTTATGAAGAGCAAGACTCTGAAAACGCTAGCGTTGAGAACCAGTCTGAGCATGAAGCAATGCCAGATCATAAGCAAAATATAGAGAATGAAAACGCTGAAGTTGCTAATTCACCAGTAGCAACCGCTACTGAACCTGAGCTTATTGTTGAGTCTGTTGTTGAGCCTAAGATTGCAGTTGTTGCTGAGACTGAATCTATTGCTGAAATTGAACCTACTACTGAACTTGAACCAATACCAAATCAAGGACAAGGGATAGGTAACGAAGCAGTTGATACTCCTGATTTAACGTTAGAAACCGTTGCTGAAACGGAAATGGAAGCTACTGTCGAGCTAGAGCCTAGCGCTGATCTAGAAGCTATTATTGAGCCTGATACTACTGAAGATTTACAGCAAACTAACTCGCACAGTCATACTCAACACAACTCTCAGTTAGCCCTTGATGATCCAAGATCCCTGCTGCGCTGTGCGCCACAAGAGCTAGCAGGCGAGTGGACGCCTGAGAAGTGGGATTATTGGCTACAGACTGCACGCGAAGAGGATGTTTTGGCCTCAGATGAGCTAGCTTTAGCTCGTCAAGGGACAATGGTTGGTCTGTGCGATGGTCGCTCTACTTTTTTGACTAATATTGATAGTAAGCATTTACAAGCCACTTTTCAGCAGCTAGCCGCGAAGCTTAAACAGCAGTTTACTCAAGCAGATATCAGTTTGGAGATAGACGACAGTGCTCAGCGAACTGCAGATAACACACCCGAAAGTCGTCAAAAGTTACGACTTGAACAAGCCGCACAAAGCGCGCAAGAGCTGCTATTAGCGTCACCAGTGATGCGTTATCTCACTGAGCGTGGCGAAGGTAAAATGGGTAAAGTGAAGCTCACCTAAATTTGGGAATCCACTTATGACTATAAATTTAAAGTTCTTATAGACAACCATATAACTTAGTCAAAGGTCATTTTATTGATATATATCATTTTATTAAAATATATGACTCATTAAGTGTACGCTTTAGATATATTAAAGATAGGTAAAGTTTTTTTAATTAGTTATAATGGTTAAGTTATATTAAAAATTAAAAAAGAGTTTAGGTGACAATATGTTAGATAATTTACGCGGTATGGCCGTGTTTGCTAGTGTGGTCGGGCACGGCTCTTTTAGTGGCTCAGCGCGGGAGCTTGGCATTACTACTAGTGCCGTGAGTCAACAGATACGCTCATTAGAAAACGAACTAGGCGTGGTGCTTTTACATCGTTCTACTCGTAAGCTCAGCTTAACAGAAGCTGGCGAAAGCTTTTATGAAGCGGCAAAAGATGTCGTTAGTGCCGCTGAGCAAGGCCGTATAAAAGTTAATCAATTGCGTGATGAGCTGGCAGGTAGTTTACGTATTGCTACCACGCCTGAGCTTGGTGTTCATCATATATTACCAGCGTTATCGACTTGGATGGCGGCTCACGATGATTTGAGTATTACTTATCTAGCAGACAACCGTTACGTGGATATGATTGATGAGCGCATCGATATTGCTGTGCGTATGAGCCCAAGTATTGACGACTCTGCGCTTAGTAGCCATCCTTTGTCTGATGTGCGTCAGCTGCTAGTGGCCTCGCCGCAATATTTACGCCAGCATAAAAAGATAGAGAGCCCAAAAGATTTAGCTGATCATCAGCTTATTGTCATCGATATTATGCAAGATGCTAGCTATGTTGAGCTCCTAAAAACAGAAACTAGTAAAAAAACGCGTATCAAAATGGACTCGCGTATCCATACCAATAATGTCTTTATGGCGCTAACTTTGGCAAAAGAAGGTCATGGCATCATTAGAATTATGGAGATGGATGTTAAGCGTGAGCTTGAAAACGGAAATTTAGTAGAAGTTCTAACCGGTTACCAATTACCAAGCTTTGTACTTTATGCAGTGACCTTAAATCGTGAACAGCAGCCTGCTAAAATTACACGCTGTTTAGAAGTATTGAAAAAGTACTTTCACGCGAATTAAGATGTTTTGAATGGCGGGCCTCTTTACTGCTTATTGTGTTTATAGCATTTAAAAGAGTCTTTAGAGTTATTTCATCTAAAGGCTCTTTTTTGCAACTCTGTTTTTTTAGCTAATTTTTTAAACTGCATAACAAAAGCTAGAGTTAAAGTAGCGGCCTTAACAAGTTATGCAGACGCTCAACCACTTGCTTGCTTTCATTACGGCTGATGTTGAGTGGCGGCAGTAAGCGAATGACATGACCACCAGTGACATTGATGATAAGCTGCTGCTCATCACGGGCAAGATCAACCAATTGACTACAATCCATCTCTTCTGGCAAGACAATACCTATCATCATGCCCGCGCCGCGAGTCGTGATACCAAATTGCTGCAACTCGCTAGCTAGGCTATCGCGAATAAACTGGCCTTCAAAGACAGCGTTCTCCATAACGCCGCTATTGGATAACACCTCGTACACGCTATGGACGACGCGGCTTGCTAGGGGAGTGCCACCGTAAGTAGAGCCATGACTGCCTGCACCGAATAAGTCTTTAGCGCGGCCACGCACCAAACAAGCGCCTACTGGAAAGCCATTCCCTAAACCTTTTGCTGTGGTTAATACGTCAGGACGCGCCTTACTGTGCTGATAAGCAAAATATTTACCGGTACGACCATTGCCAGTTTGTACTTCATCGAGCATAAAGAGCCAATCATTAGCGTCACAAACAGCTTGCAGTTCTTCTAAATAAGTAAAGCCATTAGCAGCGGTGTTCAAACCACCTTCACCTTGTATAGGCTCTACAAAGATAGCGCAGATATCATCGTGATCGATAGCGGCTTGCTTGATAGCGGCAATATCACCGAACGGCAAGCGGATAAAATCCTCATCTAAAGTAAAGAAGCCTGCACGCGCCTTGGGATTAGCTGTGGCAGACAAGGATAATAAAGTACGACCATGAAAGGAGTGCTCCATAACGACGACTTTGGGACGTTTAAAGCCTTTATTATGGGCATAAAGCCGCGCCATTTTCAGCGCCGCCTCATTAGCCTCAGCGCCACTATTAGCAAAAAATACGCTATCCATTTGTGCGGCCATGCATAGCGCTTCACCCGCTCGCTCTTGCCAGTCGATACCGAATAAGTTACTAGTGTGCACCAAAGTAGCGGCTTGCTGCTGAATAGCTTCGGTGACTTTTGGGTGACAATGGCCTAAACCGCAAACGGCAATACCAGTCAGTGCATCTAAATAAGGAGTGTCGTTTTTTGTATAGAGCCAACTGCCTGAGCCGCGTACAAAACTGATCGGCTGACGATTATAGGTAGGCATCAGATAAGTCGCTGACATACGGACATCCTTAAAGTATAAATATGAGAGGGTAGGTTTTAGGGTGATTTATTAAAATACATGGCTCAGCTGTTAGGCGCTGCCATACTGACCTTCAAAAACGCTAGCGTTATAATTCATCAGAAAACGGGGTGGATTCAGCTGGCAAGGTGTATTCTTCGCTAGCCCAAGCTCCTAAATCGATAAGCTTACAGCGCTCACTACAAAAAGGTTTGGATTTATTGTCTTGCCAAGCCGTTAGGGTGCCGCAGCGCGGGCAGGGGTAGCTTTTTGGTAGGAGAGTATCAGTCGTGTCAGTCATAAGAACAGGCAACTTTTTTAGATTTTAATAAATAACAGCCGTTATAATAGCATGTGCTTTATAAAAGACAACGCAGACTAAGTCGCAAATACTAAAAAGAACGACAAAACCCAGAGCGAAATTCTACAAAGAGACAATATAATAGAGTTATCATAAATAGCCTAAGCAATAATATCTTTACAAGATAAACCCTGTATCATATAAAGAGAAATTAATGACCCACATAAAAAACTTATCACATAAACAAAAAAGACCATTCCAGCCTGCAAAATTATCAAAACCGCGTGATTTTATCCTGCCAGAGATAATAGCTAACAAGCAAAAAAGTCGGTGTCCTTTAGTTGTTGAGATCGGAGCAGGGAAGGGCATGCATGCTTTAAGCTTTGCTAAGCAAAACCCTGATAAACACCTAATAGCTATTGAGCGCACTCTCAATAAGTTTGACGCTTTTTTTAAAATGACTCAGACGCAGCAGCTACCAAACCTTACTGCCGTACATGCAGACGCTATCGCTTGGATAGTACAAGCGATAGGACCGAATAGCCTCACGCGAATATACTTACTCTATCCCAATCCTGAGCAGCACAACTCTAATCAGCAGTGGCTAAATATGCCATTTTTTGAGTTTTTAATATCACGTCTGCAGATCGGCGGTGAGATAATATTAGCGACTAATATTGAGGAGTATATGGACAATGCAGAACAGCAAGCTGATGCGCTCTGGTGTTTACCTGCAATAAGACAAGAGGTGCCAGTAAACAGTCAGCGTACCCATTTTGAGATCAAATATTTAGCCCGTAAAGAAAAGTGTTGGCAGCTGACTATGACTAAGCCTGAAGGGTATCAAACTAGGTTTGATGAGTGGCAAGCCAGCTAATATGGTTTAGAGTTTAATACGGCAAAAGGCACTGATAGCGGTAAAGTAAGATTGCTACTAAAGTCTATAAATACAAAATAGCCTAAGCAAATAAAAACCAGAATAAAAAACCGCCACTAAAGGGCGGTTCAAAATTTGGCTTATATATATACTATAAAAACGGCTTCACTAATTTGTCAGAATCAGTATGGGCGTCTAACACCGTCAAAAAAGTATAAGCGCCGATAAACTTGCGACTTATAAACATAAACTCTTTTGGAGGTAGATTAAATTCAAAAGACTGCATAGCCGTGGAGGCAGCGGCAGAGATACGTGAGTGCAGCTTACTCTTAGACCAGATATAGCGCTCATTGCCATCTAAGACTTCAGCCGGAATGTCTGGATTACTAGCCGTATCACTAAAGGGTTCGGTAGCCAATAAAAATATGTTAGCAATATCGGAGCTGACTTTTTGGCTCATAGTGTCAAAAAAGTCATAGCCAGTCATAGCTTCCATCATCGTTTGATGATCATGGTGATAACCCGCCTTTAACAATCCATGAGCAATCGTTAATAACTCATAATCGAACTGGCGAATCGCCCCAAAGTCGAGTAATACTAGTTTGTCAGGCTCATCCATGCTATCACTAATGCGTACTAGATAATTACCAAAGTTGGGATCAGTTTGCATCTCGCCCCATACAAAGATCTCCTGCATCATAATCTCGATAGCTGCTTGGCCTATGGCGTTACGCCGCTCACTAGATAATTCCTGTAATAATGGTGAAGTCACTGAAACGCCGGACTCATAAGACATGCACAATAAGCGCTGACTCGAAAAATCACGATATATCTTTGGGACAGCATAGCGCGGATCATCTTGCAGACGCCCATAAAAACGCTCAGTGGTCGCAGCCTCGATATTATAATCGACCTCAACATGTAGTAAATCCCGAATCTCTTCAAACCAAGTGTCCAAAGCGCGAGTTTGTGGTACCGCGTTACTTACTTTTAATAGACGCTTAAATAACGCTAAGTCTGAGTCGATGGCATCGGCAACGCCTGGATATTGAATCTTTAATACCACCTCTTCGCCAGTCGCTTTTATAGTAGCGCGATGCACTTGGGCAAGGGAAGCGGTACCGATAGGTACTTGATCGATATCAAGCTCATCAAACTTTTCGCCTAAAGTGTGACGTAAGGTTTGCTCTATTCCCGGCCATGTCAAGGTTGCCGTATCGTCATTTAGGGTTTGCAGCGCGCGAGTGATCTCAGGAGGTAGAATGTGCTCTCCATACAAGGCTAGCATCTGTCCAATCTTGACTACTGAACCCTTGAGTTTACCAAGCTCCTCTGCAACATAGTTAGCCTGCGCTTCCATAAAAACTTGATTGCGCGCTGAACGAGCTTCTTTACCCAAAAACATGCCGGACACGCTATTACCTGCCCAGCGACGGCCAATATTTAGCGAAGTCTTAGCAATAGACATCCGACGTTCAAAACCAGAGGTTTTTAGGTTATCAATTGACTGCTTATTATTAGTAGGTTTATACACATCATTTGCCATAAATATAATCATTCACTAGGTTAATAATGATTTGTGGGTGCGTCGCCGTGAATGCAAGTGAAAAACCTTGCGAGTGCACAAGATTGTATCACAGCAACGCCACCTTGCCGATAATAAGGGTTTGGCCGTTTCTCAGTAAAAATTCCAGATTTTTATTTTAAGCTGGCTTTAGCTTTCGCGAGCAATCGCTTGATGACCAATATCACGGCGATAATGTGCACCCTCAAAGCTGATAGCTCCTGCGACGGTCAAAGCTGCTTGCTGAGCATCTGAGATACTATCTGCAAACGCGGTAACACAAACCACACGCCCGCCGTTAGTGACAATTTCTCTATCACTATCTTTTTGAGCATTGGCGTTAATATTGGCATCTAGATTATCTGCTTCCTTAGCAAAGTCAGTACCGGCATGAAATACTTTTACAAACTGTTGATCGTCAAGCTCAGGTAGGCCTGATATTACATCGCCTTTAGACGAAGTTTCTGGATAGCCTTTAGAGGCGATCACGATACCTAGAGCAGGGCGCTTATCCCAATCAGCCTCATCAGGTAGCTGACCTGCCAGCCCCGCCGCGACTAAATCCACGATCGATGATTGCAGGCGCATCAAGATAGGCTGCGTCTCTGGATCACCAAAGCGGCAGTTGAACTCGATAACCGAAGGGTTGCCAGCGTCATCAATCATTAAGCCTGCGTATAAAAATCCTGTGTAAGGGTGACCGGCGGTTTTCATGGCATCGACAACAGGCTGAATGACCTGCGTCATAACTTTGTTATGGACATCATCGGTGACCACCGGAGCAGGAGAGTAGGCGCCCATACCACCTGTGTTCGGGCCGGTGTCACCTTCAAAGGCACGCTTATGATCTTGGCTAGTGGCCATCGGCAAAATGTTGTCGCCATCAATCATACAAATAAAGCTGGCTTCTTCGCCTTGCAAAAACTGCTCAATAACCACGCGGCTACCGGCGTCGCCAAACTTATTATCAGCTAGCATATCATCAATAGCAGCATAAGCCTGCTCAGTAGTCTCGGCGACAATAACGCCTTTACCTGCGGCAAGGCCATCGGCTTTGATAACGATAGGCGCGCCTTGTTCATCGACATAAACTTTGGCACTGGCTGCATCCGTGAAGCCTTGATAAGCTGCCGTCGGGATATTGTTGTTTTGCATAAACTCTTTGGCAAAGGTCTTTGAGCCCTCTAGCTGCGCGCAATAAGCAGTCGGACCCCAAGCTTTAATACCGGCATCTCGGCAAGCATCGATGATACCCGTTACTAAAGGTGCTTCAGGGCCCACGATGACGATATCGATGTCGTTATATTGACAAAACTCTATAACTGCGCTGTGTTCATTATCAGTGTTTTTATTCTCCAAAACGATATTTTGGCATTTGGGCTCTAGCGCCGTGCCTGCATTACCTGGTGCGACGTACACCTTCTCAACCTTGTCATCTTTGGCACATTGCCACGCCAATGCATGCTCACGTCCACCGGCACCTATTACCAAAACCTTCATCATACATCTCACCTTTGTATCGATTGAATCGACTATGTTGTTTATTGAGTGTTGTTATTGTCAATTTTTAATGATCATTAGCGCTAAAGCTTGTAAATCACCTGAATATACTATGGCGTATTCTAACAAATAATTTGTCTTAATTGTTACGAGTATAGGACCCATTAGATAGGTAAAAATAGAAATTGTTGGCTGACAGCTAAGAGTGTTTGTGATTAGCTAAATTGACCTTTTTGGCTGTAAGCTCAGCTGTCTCATTAGTAAAGGTTATTAACTAACGCTTAATACATGAAATTATATTGAATACTACAGCTAAGGGCATAGGTGCGTTACACTTCACTAAATGAGAGCTATATTTAAAGCTGTAAGGTCATTACTCATATTGAGTCATTAGCCGTATTGAATAATATCGACTCAAAATACATAAAGCCGAAAACTATCATGATAAACAAAAACTTATAATAAGGACAAACGCTATGCCAAACTCTCTAAGTATCAGTAAAGAGGATATTAACCAAATCAGTGACATTGCCACGAGCTACGTGCAAAAGGATAAGTCACTTTTAGAACAGTTTATTCAAAGCTACTATCGCACCTTACATCACGAGATCGCTGATCAGATTGACAATATAGATCTAGCCGGCATGGCACTGCACCACTTTACCTTGTTAAAAGCTTACGCAGGCAACAAACCTCAATTAAAAATACTAAACCCTATCGCAGAGGAACAGCATTTTCATAGCTCCCATACCATCATTCAGATGGTTGCCTATGATCGCCCCTTTCTGGTAGATACTATCTTGATGAGTCTTGAGGCTCAAGGCATAAACGTACACCGCACCTATAACACGATTATTAGCGTAGAGCGAGATGATGACGGTCATATCACTCAGATCGATAGCGCCGCTGAGAGCGCAACCGCGCATTTGTCACTTATTCAATGCGAAATTGCTTATCAAGAAGATAGCGAATTGGCGGATCTACAACAAATGTTGCTAGAAAAAGTGGACACGCTAGATACAGTAGTCGGCGACTGGCAGCAAATGCACGAGCGCTTAACACAGATAAAAAATGAGTTATCAAAGCAGACTTTGCCTGAAGTGTTTTATTCTCAGCAAGAGATTCAGGCCTTTTTGGATTGGATATTAGAGGATAACTTTATATTTTTAGGCTACCGAGAGTATCGCTTAGAGCAAGGTGATATGAAAGAAGTCAATAATCCGGCGGCCGCTTCGTCAAGTACGCAAAATAATGATGATTTGAATCTATATTCTATTGGTAATAGTGGTCTTGGCTTATTACGCGGGAGCAGTGAAGATAGCTTGTCGGAGAGTTTTAGCCAGTTGCCAAAAGAGCTCAAGAAGCTGCTCACAGGACCACGGGTGCTTATGCTATCAAAGTCGAGTCGCGTCTCACCCATTCATCGTCCTGTCTATATGGACTTTTTGGGTATTCATAAATTCGACAGTCATGGCAAACTCATTGGTGAGTACCGCTTCATTGGTCTATTGACCTCACAGGCTTATCAGTTAACGGTCAGCAACATCCCACTACTGCGCGAAAAAGCCAATAAAATCATGGCGATGACATCTATACCCAAAGACGGTCACGCTTATCATAAGATGACTCATGTCATCAATACCTTACCACGTGATGATTTGTTTCAAGCCAGCGTTGAAGAACTGTATCCGATGGTCACAGGCATCTCGCAACTACAAGATAAAAAGAGCCTACGTCTATTTAGTCGTGTCGATCATTACCAGCGCTTTGTCTCCTGCTTGGTCTATATTCCAAGAGACAAGTTCAATACTGAGCTACGGATTAAAGTACAAAATGTGCTAAAAGAAGCTTATGGTGGCACCTCATCTGGGTTTACCACTGAGTTTAATGAATCCGATCATGCCCGCGTTCATGTGCATGTTCGCACAATCCCAGGACAAGTCAATGAGGTCAATACTAGCGATTTAGAAGCAGAGCTCACCGGATTGATGCAGTCATGGAGCGATCATTATCAAAAAATGCTACTCGATAACGTCGGTGAGCAACAAGCCAATGCGCTCATGCGCCGATTTCTAGCGTTTATACCAGCTGCTTATCAAGAGCGTTTTGATGCGCGTACCGCGGTTGAGGACACCAAACGCTTGCAGCGTCTTATCAGCTCGACAGACGATGAGCCAATGATTTGGCACTTATATCAGTCAACGGGTGATGCTAGCAATCAGCTGCATCTAAAACTTTATGGTCATCAGCAGCCCGTTATTTTATCAAAAGTGTTACCCGTACTAGAGAATTTTGGCGTATCGGTGGTCTCAGCACAAACTTATGAGTTTGATCTGTCAGAGCAGCCGATATGGATGCAAGAATATGAGCTAACGCTCGAGCATGTCGATACTGTTGATATGCGCGTGGTTCGCGAGCAGTTTGAGAACAGCCTACAACAAATATGGGCGGGCAGAGTGGAGAGCGATCCCTTTAATGAGCTTGTGCTGATTACCGAATTAGATACCTATGACGTGGTTGTCCTACGAGCGTTGTCAAGCTATATGCGTCAAGCTAAAGCACCATTCTCTAGTAGCTATATTCAGCAGACCATCGTCAAATATAGCGCTATCAGCGTCGCCTTAGTCAGGCTATTCGACGCGCGTATGAACCCCAAACACAATGAGGGAACTCGCGAAGAAAAAACCGCGCAAATTCAACAAAATATCATTGAAGACCTAGCAGCAGTTGATAGTTTGGATGAAGATCGCATCCTGCGTTGGTACTTAGATTTGATTAACGCTATGGTTCGTACTAATTTTTATCAGATCGATGAAGAGGGCAGGCGTAAAGACAGAGTATCGTTTAAGTTCTTAGCGGCCGATATTCCTAATCTGCCTAAACCTAAGCCAATGTTTGAGATTTTTGTCTACTCACCAAGAGTGGAAGCGGTGCATCTACGCGGTGGCAAGGTCGCCCGTGGTGGTCTGCGCTGGTCGGATCGTATGGAGGATTTTCGTACTGAAGTGCTCGGCCTCGTCAAAGCACAAATGGTCAAAAATGCGGTTATTGTGCCAGTCGGCTCAAAAGGTGGCTTTATCGTTAAGACTAAAACTATAGCAGATGGCCGCGAAGCCTTTCAAGCCGAAGGCATCGCTTGCTACCAAACTTTCCTGCGCGGGATGCTTGATGTCACTGATAATATCGTCGATGGACAGATTGTCCCGCCAGCTAATACTGTGCGTCATGATGACGATGATCCGTATTTAGTAGTAGCAGCTGATAAAGGTACGGCAAGTTTCTCTGATATCGCTAATGCGCTGTCTAGCGAATATAACTTTTGGCTCGACGATGCTTTTGCCTCAGGCGGCTCAGTCGGTTACGATCATAAAGCCATGGGTATCACCGCACGCGGCGGCTGGGAGTCGGTCAAACGTCACTTCCGTATGCTAGGTCAAGACATCCAAAATCGCGACGACTTCTCGGTAGTCGGCATCGGTGATATGAGTGGTGACGTCTTCGGTAACGGTATGCTGCAATCTAAACATACCAAGCTTGTTGCAGCCTTCAACCACCTGCATATCTTTATCGATCCAAACCCTGATACCGTAAGCTCTTATAGCGAGCGTGAGCGCTTATTTAATACGCCGCGCTCCACTTGGGATGACTACGATAAGTCGCTTATAAGTACAGGCGGCGGCGTGTTCGCCCGTACCGATAAAACCATTGCCATTACCCCTGAGATGAAAGCGCTATTTGCAATTGAAGAAGATAACTTAGCGCCCAATGATTTTATAAGTGCTTTATTACGAGCACCGGTCGATCTCATCTGGAACGGTGGGATCGGTACTTATGTCAAAAGCGCTAATGAGAGCCACGCTGATGTTGGTGACCGCGCTAATGATGCCGTACGTGTCGATGGCGGTGAGCTGCGGACCGCAGTTGTCGGTGAAGGCGGTAACCTAGGTTTCACTCAGCAAGGGCGTATTGAATATGCGCAAACCGGCGGCCGCATATATACTGACGCTATCGATAACTCAGGCGGCGTCAACTGCTCGGATCATGAAGTCAATATTAAGATCTTGCTCGGTAAAGTCGTTGAACAAGGTGATATGACCTTGAAGCAGCGCAACGAGCTACTTGAGAGTATGACGGACACCGTAGCGCAGTTGGTATTGCGTCAGAACTATCTACAGCCCCAAGCGCTTGAGCTCAGTCAAATACGAGCCGCTGATAATCTAAGCGATCACCAGCGCTTCATTCAGCTGCTAGAATCTGAAGGCCGTCTGGATAGAGCGATTGAATATCTACCCTCGGATGAAGAGATTGCCAAACGCCAAAAAGCCAATACCGGTCTAACTAACCCTGAGCTAGCGGTAGTTATGGCTTATGGCAAAATGTGGGTCTATGATCATCTGCTATTATCAGACCTGCCCGATGCGCCATACTTTGTGAATGAGCTGCGTAAATACTTCCCTGATGAGCTGGTCGGCCGTTTCTTTGATGAGATGACAGAACATCGTCTAAACCGCGAGATCATTAGTACCTATTTGACCAATAGCGTGGTCAATCGTCTGGGTATCGAGGCGCTGTTCCGCCTGTTTGAAGAAACAGGGCAGACGCTAGCGACTATCATTCGTGCTTATGCCATCAGCCGTGAAGTGTTTGAGGCAAAAGCGGCATGGCAATTGCTTGAGTCGCTCGATAATAAAGTCGACGCCAAGCTATTATTAGAGCTTGAGCTACGCTTACGTGACGCGTTAGAGAGTGGCGTCGTTTGGTTTATTAATGCCTTTGGACAAAATCTACAAGTGGCGGATATGATCGAGCGTTTTGGCGATAGTGTTGCACAGCTCACTAAGTCCAATGGCTTTATTGAGCAGCAGTTTGCTCAGCATCTACAAGATGATACTGCAAGGCTCACCGCTGATGGCCTCGAGGACAACGACGCGGCGCTGTTTGCTATTTTGCCTTATCACGTTGATGCCTTAGATACGGCCTTACTCGCTGAAAAATATGAGCGCTCAGTAGATGATATCGCTTCCTTGTACTTTGAGGCTTATCAAGTGCTACAGTTCGATTGGATGATGGATCATATCGCCACTCTGCCGCAGCAAGACTACTGGGATCGCCGCGCACGTCACGCGCTGGTCAATGAGCTGACGCGTAGTTTGCGTTTGCTTATGAATGCCATACTATCAGAGCCTGATGCGAAAGGAGCCTTTAACGAGTGGAAGTCGCGTCATGCGAATGCGCTTAACTCTGTCACGACTGAGATGCAAAAGCTAGATAACCATGATGACAGCGTAATTAGTCTATCCACGCTGTCAGTAATGATGAGCGAGCTTAGCAGCTTAGTCAGTAAATAATGAGTTAGTCAATAAATTGTATAGCAAAAAAGCCACCGCTCATTAAACGGTGGCTTTTTTATGGGTAATGTTTGGTTATTTAATGATAAAGGGTTGAACATGAACAAGCCACAAGATGCTACGCTTGCCATTGTCTCCTATCCATAAACAGAGACTTATAAAGAGGTGAAAATCAGCATCGTCGCTATCATGGCTAGCAGAAAAACTATAATAGGCAGCACGTAGCTAGGCATAGATAGTGGCTTAGATATCGGCTTAGACACTTGAGCAATTTTACTAATAACAATAGCCATTTTATTCTCTTATTTATTAGGAATTTGCAACGTAATAACAGCCTTGACCACTAATTTGACTGAAGCCGCCGGACAGTTTTTTGACTTGGATTTGCGTCAAAATCCGTTCTTTTAACGCTTGCACATGGGAGATGACGCCGATCAATTTACCTTCTTGTTGCAGGCTGGTCAGCGTATCTAGCGCAATATCAAGCGATTCTTCATCTAGCGTACCAAAACCTTCATCCAAAAACAATGAATCGACGCGGATGTTTTGACTAGCCATTTGCGATAATCCTAATGCTAAAGCTAAACTAATAATAAAGCCTTCGCCGCCTGAGAGGTTTTTGGTACTGCGAATCTCGCCGCCTTGATAGTTGTCTATGACGTTGAGCTCTAACGGATTACTATTATCACGCGCCAGCAAGTAACGATCACTCATCTTATGCAGCTGCGTATTAGCGTGATTGACCATAATATCAAAGGTCAGACCCTGCGCAAACGCCCGGAACTTTTTACCACTACTGGATCCTATCAGCTCATTTAACTGACGCCAAACTTGCAGATTTTGTTTTTGCTCAGCTATGGCCTTAAGCTGGGATTGTTGGTTGCCTTTTTTGGCTTCATTGTCTTTAAGCTTTTGCATCATCGCGCCGATGGACTCTATTAAACGATTAGACTTGCTTTGTGCTTGCTGCTGCTCATCTAACAAACACTCTTTGTTCTCTAAAGTTAAAGGGTGGGCTTTTTGATCCGCTAGTGCTTGTTCAGTCTGCTGTAGTAAAGATTTTGCTTGCTTCAAGTGATAGTCGATTTGCTGCCGCTGCTCGCTTAAATGATTGCGTTCATTTTGCGATAGGCGCGCGCTCATAAAATCAGCTTCAGTAGCAAAGTCAGAGCTCGCTAGCGCCTGTTGAAAGATATCATCTTGACTCTCTAGCGTGGTTTGTGCGGCTAATAATTCACTTGCAAGTCGTGTCAGCTGCTGCTCTGCTATTTGCAATAGTTGCTCAACACTATCGGCCTGTCTTTGTACCCGAGACTGCGCAGTTTTGGCTTGTTCAACATCTAAACGTAACCGATCTTCTTCCTTATCAACCTCTTTTTCAGCAAACAGGGCTTTTCTGTCTTTCTGAAATTCAACAACAGCTTTTGTCTGTTCTGCAATAGACTGACTTAAGGTGTCAAGCTCAGTGCTCTCTTTATCCAGCTGTGCTTGTTTGGTCTCAATTTGAGTGGTCAAACGACTAAGCTCAGTCGTTAGCGTTTGCTGTTGTTGCTTTTCTTGATTGTAGCTCTGTTTTAAATCCAACATATGGCTACGATACTGACGCAAAGCCGCTAACTGCTGCTCGATTTCTGTATTATCTAATACGCTTTGCTCATCGATACTGGACTTTAAAAGCTGTATGCCTGGGAAGATCCGCTCGGATTGCGAGTAACTAGCAGTATATTTATTGATAATGCTGAGCACATCAGCGATAAGCGTTTGCAGCTCGAGAAAATGAGCCTTAGTGTTATCTTGTAGTCCACCGAGTCTTTGCTGATTGAGCTTGTCATCGTTATCGAGCAGACTGATTTCGCTTGCCAGCTGATACTGATTTTTCTCAAACAGGGCTAATTCTTTTTCAAGCTTTGCTATGGACTCAGCCAATGTCTCATAATCGGTCAAAGCTGCCTTTACACGGTCTTTATGCTCGAGAAGTTGCTGTTTGGTTTGAGCTGAACTTGCAGTAATAGAGTGGATAACGTCGATAGCACTGGTGTCAATCGCATTAGTATTTAGACTCCGCTTAAGCTTTTGGGTCAATGCGCCGATGTCCTTGATAGGATTAACACGAGCCGCAACCGCTTCGTTATAGCGCTCATCTTGTCTAGTTAGAGTATCGCTCATCTGCGCAATATCATCGCTAAGCATACTCGCTTGAGTGATTAGTGGCACGAGTTGCTGCTGCTGGTGTTCTAACTGATTGGTATGAGTTGCAAAAGAAATTTTGAGTTTCGACAGCTCGTTATCTAGACTTTCAATCATGGTGTCGCTATCAGCGAGCTGCTGCTGCGTACTCAAGATTTTCGAGGGCTCAGTGGTTTCGTTGACCGATTTTTTATTAGCATTGGGATGTTCTAAAGCGCCGCAAAGCGGGCAGGGCTGACCATTTTCTAGCTCATTAATATAGTGCTCAAGACTTGCAACTTTTTGTAGTAGCGTCAATTGCATCTGCTTTTCTTGACGCTTGTCCTTGGCCTGTTGAAGACTTTTTTCGGTATTAGTGATTGATTCTTTAAGTGTTGCCAATGCCTCGTTGATACTAGGCTTCGATGATTGAAGGTTTTTTATTTGAGTCGTGAGTGTACTTAACTGCTGGTTACTATATATAAGTGGATCAATTTGACTGATTAGGTGTTCAATCTGCTGTTGTTCCGCTCGATGTTCCGCCAATGATTTGGTCGCTAGCAATTGCTGCTGTTGCTGTTGTAACTCACTAAACTGCTTTTGCGCCGCTGCAATTGAGGTTTCTTGCTCTTGTTGCTGTGATATAAGCTTGGCTTTGTCTAGCCGATATTGCTCGGTTTGCGCTACTAGAACCTTTTTTTGCTGCGCTAGAGTAGTATTATCTTGCAGTAGCGTCTTGAGCCGGCGACCGTTATTCTCAAAAGTTGCTATGTCGGTATCAATATCCTTAAGCTCGCTATACTGTGCAAGGTATTGTGCGGTACTAGCCAGCTGCGACTCACTGCGCGCCGCTATGGTTTGATGGGATTTTATTTCTTGCGTTAATCTCTGCACACTCGCTGATAGCGTGTCTTGACGTTGGCTGTTATCCTGTAGACGCTGACTTTGCTGCTTGATTCTCGCATCTAATTCGCGGGTTTCGGTAATCTTAGGTAAAGCCTCTTTTAACGCCAGTTGAGCCTGCTTATAGGTTTGATCCGCATGGTTAAGTTGATCCTGTGCTTGCTGCAAGTCAGACTGCTGCGTGGGTAATTTCACTGCTACTGCTTGCTGCTCATCGAACAAGCGCTTCGTAGTGTCGCGACTGCGACTCAGCTGGCCAAATTGACTCTCTAGCTCGAGCGCTTTTGTCGCAGCATCTAAGCGCTTAGCATCAGGGATAAAGTCTTGTTTTGATTGTTCAGCTTTTGATAAATCGTTTTGATAAGTGGCACGTTTGTTTTGCAACTCATCAATCGCATCTAACCACTGAATCTGTTCAGTGAATTGCTGATACTTTTGCTGCTGCTCGGTTTGGGCTAGCTGATACGTTTTTAGCTCTTCGTTAATGACCGCTTCTTCATCAACAGTCAATAGGATCAAGCCGTCCAAACCATATTGTAATTTACTAAGCACCTCTTCCTCGCTACGCTTCTTCTCAAAGACATGAGTTGAGATCGTCGCATAAATATCCGTGCCCGTAATTTTTTCTAAAATGTCGGCGCGCTCATCTGCTTTGGCTTTTAAGAAGGCGGAAAAGCTACCCTGCGCGAGCAAAATGGAGCGCGTGAACTGATCAAAATCCATGCGCGTTAGTTCAATAATTTTCTCTTTAGTACGTGACAGCTTGCTCTCTAAAATATCATCGCCACTGTTTTCACTATCGTCAGTTTGAGCATTGATCAAGGCGACTTCATGAGTAGCATCCTGCAAATTACCATCAGGCTTACCATAAGCGCGGCGCTGACCCCAGCGGCAGCGGTATTGGACACCATTGAGATCAATGACCACCTCGGCAAAACACTCCGCCGTTTGTCGCGTCATCACCTCATTACTGCTTTTGCTAATGCTATTGATACGCGGGGTTTCACCATATAATGCCAAGCAAATCGCGTCCAAAATCGTGGTCTTGCCCGCGCCGGTCTGTCCGGTAATGGCAAAGATACCTTCGTTAATAAAAGCAGGATCAGCGAAATCGATATACCATTCGCCTTTGAGAGAGTTAAGGTTTTTGAGTCGCAGTTCGATTAGGCGCATGTTAAGATCTTTATCGTGTTAAAAGTGAGATATAAACTAGGGTTTACAAGGTAAAAGAGGATTTATCTATTCGGCCTGGCTATCATTATGATAGATGTTGTGTAGTATTTGCTGATAAGCGTCTAACAAGGATTTTTTTTGTGAGTCTGGTATCTCATTAATGCTCAAGCAGCGCTTAAACACATCCTTCTCATTTAAGTCTTGCAGAGTCTCTGCATTTTTATCTTGACCCAGTACTTTATTATAAGTGCGTGTGTTTTTAATTTTTAATACTTCACAGGATAGACCCTCTACCATGGCAGCCACTTCTTCACGCAGCTCAGTGACAATGTTATCGCCGTCATAAATAATCTCAAGCCATACCGACTCTGTTAGATCTAAAGCTTTGATGGTATGAGCAATGGTAGTCAAATCACCTGAGATTTGCGCTAATTTTTGGAAGCAAGGGATAGCTAGGCAGACTACTTGCATCCTGTTTACATCGTTTGAGTAAAGGGTTTTGGCATCGCTAGCAGTAGGAACATTCAAAACTTGTTCATGGCTTAACGGTTGTTGGTTGCTGTCGTCTTGCTTGTCAGGCTCAATCTCCATGTCATCAAAGCCAAATAAATCATCGATTAAGTCGTTTGTATTGCTTACGACTTTTTTTGTAACGCTTTCAATAGGCTTGGCTATAACCTCAGGTAATAACTCAGCGGCGTTGTCTATTAAGGACTCATTTAACACATCCCCAAACTGCACAAGTAGCACTTGCTTTTGCTGCTTTGCTTCCCCAAAACCCATGGCAATGGGCGAGCCTGAATAACGAATATGCCCTTGACCACCGACGCGCTGCGGCACGTGCAAATGCCCAAGCGCGACATAATCAAAGCACTCATCGAACATCTCAGCGGATATCTGACCGAGATTACCGACATACAAGTCGCGTACGCCATCATCTTCTGTCGTTTTGCTACCAGCGGCAAACAGATGACCTGTGGCGATAATTGGAATGTGGCGCTGATGGGTTTGGCTTAATGATTTTTGCTGATCTTTGGCTAAGTTTGCAACTTCATCGTAGTGCGCGCGAATTCCCTTGATGACATTAGCATCTTTGCTATCTGCGGACTCGCCGGCGCTGCTACTGCGCACATCGCGGTCACGCAAGTAAGGTACCGCAGCGATAATGCAGTGCGTGTTGCCTTTGTTATCGTCTAAGACCAAAACTTCATCGCTCAAATCTTCACAGGCAGTACCGATGACATGGACGTTTAAAAATTTAAGCACTTGGCTTGGCGCATCCAAAAAAGTAGGGGAGTCGTGATTGCCAGCAACGATGACGATATGCTCACAGCAAAGCGTTGAGACTTTGCCTAAAAACTCATAATACAGCGCTTGTGCCCGATTGCTTGGCGTCATAGTGTCAAAGATGTCACCAGCAACGATAAGCACATCTACCTTTTGCGCGCTGATGGTCGTCTCTAGCCATTCTAAAAAAGCCTCGAACTCATCATAACGCATGCGCCCATACAGCCTGCGCCCCAAATGCCAATCTGAGGTGTGGAGAATAGTGAGTGGTTTAACCGGGTTTTTAAAGATATCAGCTGCGGACATAGATAGGCTTAATGGCAATGAATAGAAAGGTTTTATTTTAGCAAGAATTGCTCATGAAAAAGCCACTTTAACAAATAATTAAAGTGGCTGCGTTTAGTGATGATAATAAGTATAAAACCGCTAACCAATGACTAACTGCTTCAAACTATCTTCTTTTGACTCAGACAAAGTAGCAATCATAGACAGCGCATGTGCTTGCTGCGGCGTATTATTCTCATCTACAAGTTGTCTCGGAGTCGAAGCGGTACCGCCGCGTAGCCAATTACTTTGAGTATGGCTACTATCTTTATTATGCGTGTTGTACCATGCCAAATCATGATGCAGCCCCACTACGTCACCCATAATGAGTAGGGCAGGCGTTGGCAACTGAGCGCTATCTTGTAGAGCCACAATCGTATCAAGCGTACCTGTGAGCACTTGCTGATTGGGCATGCTAGCGTTAGAGACGATAGCGATAGGCGTACTAGAGTCGCGTCCCGCCTGCATCAAACCTTCGGTGAGACGCGTTAGCGAATGCAGCCCCATATAAAACACCACGGTCTCATCGGTATCAAGCAGGTTTTCAAACTTCTCATTGGGCGCGCCTGCTTTTAAAAATCCGGTGACAAAACGCACCGACTGCGCATGATCGCGATGGGTTAAGGGAATACCAGCATAGCTGGCCGCGGCATTGGCAGCCGTGATACCCGGCACCACTTGATAAGGAATACGGTGCGCGCGCAGGCTTTCAATCTCTTCACCGCCGCGTCCAAAGATAAACGGATCACCGCCTTTTAGTCGTACCACACGGCGACCTTTTTTGGCCTCAGTTATTAGTAGCTCATTGATACCTAACTGCGCTACCGCGTGATTGCTACGTTTTTTACCGACATAGACCTTGTCGGCGTCACGGCGGCATAGATCTAATACTTGCGGGGACACCAACGCATCATAAAAGACAATATCAGCTTGCTGCATTAGCCTGAGCGCTTTAAAAGTCAACAGCTCTGGGTCACCAGGACCAGCTCCTACGATATAAACCTCGCCAACGTTTGCTGGTTCCGCTTGGATGTCATTATCTTCACCTATAACTGCTGCTTTAGCCACTTGCACAGGTGCGCTTGCTGATACTGGCTGTTTACCCTGCTCATTTGTGTGATGACTGATGGGCGCAACAGGGCTTTGCTTATGTAAACCTTCATTGGTAGTTTTGCTCTGGGCAATCTGCGCGGCGGTTTTATCCAAATCTTTTTGCAGCTGCGCGTTTGCTTCAGTCTCATTACCAGCGAAGACAAGCTCGCTGACTTTTCCTTCAAAGGCACGCTCCCAAAACTGCCGACGTCCGGTAAGCGTTGGTATTTTAGTTTTGACCTCGCTACGAAAGTCGCCGGCAAGCTTGGCTAATTTGCCATAGCCTTGTGGTATTAAGGTCTCTAAACGCGCGCGCAATAAACGCGCCAGTACCGGCGCTTTACCGTTAGAGGAGATACCAATCACGATAGGGTTACGATCGACGATAGCAGGGAAAATAAAATCGCATAAATGCGGCGTATCGACCACATTGACTGGGATATTAAGCTCGGTGGCATCGGCATGAATTTGATGATTGAGCGCTTCATCATCGGTGCCGGCGATGATGATACGTGCGCCTCTCATATAGGTTTTATTATAATTTTCACAAATAAGCTCATGCTTATCGTCTTGCAATAACGTTTGTAAAGGATCGCAAATATCAGGCGCGACGACCGTAATATTGGCTCCTGCGCGGCTTAATAAATCCGCTTTACGCAGTGCGACATCGCCGCCACCCACGATCAATACTTTACGGCCTTCTAGTTTAAAAAACAGCGGAAAGGTATTCATAATGTTATGAGCCTTCAATTCAAATATGCTGCCATTATGAATTATCGCGCGCGGTATCTCACCTAACGGATTGGCATTAGTATAGTTATATTTTTCATAAGGGTGGGGTTTTTCGTTTGAAATAGGAATAGATAGCTCTGAATATTAACGCAACCGCAAAAAACAACCTAACAGAGGCCAACCTGACTATCTTGTAGACTGTGCTAATCTATTTAAGATTGATGTATTATTTATAAACACAAAAACAAATAAGGATAAAGACTATGAAATTACGAGACAGAGTAGCCATCATATTTGGCGGCACCTCCGGACTGGGTGAAGCCACGGCAAAAGCCTACGCAGACGAGGGCGCAAAAGTAGTCGTGACAGGTCGCGATGAAAAAGACGGCAATCGCATCGTCAAAGACATTAAAGACAATAATCAAGAAGCAATTTTTGTCAAAGCCGATGTTTCTAAAGGCTCTGAAATTCAGGCAGTAGTGGATAAAGCACTAAAAACCTACGGTCAAATCGACATCTTATACAACGGCGCAGGTATTCATGACGGTTATGACAATGCGGTTGAATTAGAAGCAGATTTTTACGACAAACTAATGGCAATTAATGTCAAAGCGCCTTATCTGGCCTCAAAAGCGGTGATTCCGCATTTTATTAAGCAGGGCAAAGGGGCCATTATCAATGTCGGTTCGCAAGCGACACAAATGGCAGGTCCGGGCGGTTCCGCTTATGTGACTTCCAAACACGCAGTATTAGGATTTACCAAGCAGTTGGCCTTTGATTTTGGTAGTCAAGGCGTAAAAGTGAACATTTTATCACCAGGCTTTATCGAGACGCCAATGACCGACGGCATTGACGATGAGCGTTTAGATCGTATTCCTGCCGAGCGTGCTGGCAAGCCAGAAGAGATTGCCGCATTGGCGGTATTCTTGGCGTCGGATGATTCTAATTATATGCATGGTTCTAACGTGTTCATGGATGGCGGCTGGGTGCTTGGTCGTAAATAGTAGTTCTTCTTTGTATCAGTCGTAAATACAATAAAAAAGCCCTTTCATAACGAGAGGGCTTTTCTGTTTTTGTATATTACAGCTTAATATTAAAGCTGAGTATGCAAACCACACTCACGGCTTTCTTCAACCTTCGTTGGATCAAAGTAATCATGCTCGTTGGGCAAGTTATGCTCGTCCAAGTATACATCTAAATCGGCGTCGTTCTTGTCAAATAGTGGCGCCACTTTCAATACGCCATCTTTCGATAAGCTGAGTACGTCAAGACCTTGACGGAATTCAGTTTGATCTTTACGAATGGCATTGAACCAAACGTCAGGCTTTAGCTCGTCTAGTGCACGGCGGAAAGGCTCAAGCTTGACTTGCTCGGTAAATTTATCATGCTGAGGATTATCGATTCCCGGAATACCATTCATTGTCGCGTCACGATGAGCAGCGGTTTGCTTAGGGATATAAGTGATGACATTAAGGTCTAAATCGTTAATCACTTTATTAGCAAAGCGATAAGTGGCATCGGTGTTATAACCAGAGTCTACCCATAATACCGTGATGTCAGGGCGCTGCTTAGCCACTAAATGCAAAATAGCAGACTCATACGGACGGAAGTTAGTAGTGATAATAGGATTTTTGGCTTGAGTCAGCGCCCACTCAACGATTTGCTCAGGCGACTTACCTTGCAAGTCTTTATTAGCTTGGTCGATATCTAAGTTTGGATGTAATTGGCTCATAATGTGTTCCTTAAATGGGATTGATTTAACATTGATTTCATATTGATTTAATAAAAGGTTCATAAACAAGTCATAAATTAAAATTTAAGCGCCTGCAAACATAGGCAAATCCGCAGCCTTTCGGCCATCATAACTACTAGCAAGCGCGGTAAAGGCCTGTTTGATATGAAACTCAGAATCCGGATGCACGTCATGTTCGCTAAGCACGAAGCTATCGACGCCGACGCGTAATAGATAAGCAATTTGATCCCGACCAAACTCGCCAGCGATCCGAATCTCGTCTTTATAACCGAGTTGGCGCAGAGTTTGTACAAAGCTAAAGCCGCGACCATCAGCAAATTTTGGCACATGAATGACAATCAGCGTTTGCTTTAATAACAGCTCGCCAAGCTGGCTTAGGACATCAGCATCCGTATCCGCGGTAATCCAAACACCAAGATGACTGCTGTGTTGAACAATAAGCTTATACATCTCATTCATCAGTCCGCTAGCGAGTGCGCCCTTAACATCAAGCAAATCTGCAAGCGGCACAATAACTTCAGGCTTTTCTTGACGTTGTAGCAGCTCAAGCAAGGTAATCTCACTGAGTGCAATACCATCGGGTAGACTATCAGTGCTCAGCGCTAGCCAGTTATCTTGTGCGCTAACATCGACGCCTTGGCTATCCAAGATATGATGATTAGCCATAGACCTTCTCCTTAAAGGGATCAATACCGACACGCTCGACTAGCTCGCCAAAGCTTTCGACGTCGTTATCAGTGGTCGCGCGCAGCTCGACATAGACATCAACGATTTGCTGAATAGTGTCCGCAACCGCTTCAGTGGGGACGGAGCGGCCTAGTATTTTGCCTAATTTGGCATCGTTACTGGAGTTACCGCCAAGGCTGATCTGATACCAGTTCTCGCCCTTTTTATCGACCCCTAAGATACCGATATCACCAGTATGATGATGAGCGCAGGCATTGATACAGCCTGACATATTTAGGCGAATATCGCCCAAATCATACAGATAATCCAAGTCGCTAAACTGCTTCTCGATTTGCTCAGCGATGTTGTGCGTAGTGGCGTTAGCCAGTGAGCAGTAATCCCAGCCCGGACAGACGATCATGTCGGTGAGCGTATTAATATTAGGGCGGGCTAAGTGCAAATCTAGTAATTGCTGCCACAGCTCGAATAGTTTATTGGCTTCCACATCAGCAAAGACCAGGTTTTGCTGGTAGGTACCGCGTAGCTCGCCAAAGCTATACGCATCTGCAAGATCAGCCAAAGCGTCCATCTGCGAGTCAGTGACATCGCCGGAAGGCACATATTTACCGTCGACCAGACCTGCTTTTAAAGAGATGACTACGGCGCGGTAACCGGCGATTTTGTGCGCGACGGTGTTTTGGTTATACCAACTAGCAAAGTCTTTATTGTCCGCGAGTTGCTGCTGCAGCTCTGACTGCACGTGTAGCGCATCAAACTCTTTATAATCCGGCTCACTAAAATAGCTGATCGCGGTAGTGAAATTGTCATCTGTTAAGGTGAGCGGGCCATCTTTGGTATTCGCCTCCCATTCAGCATCGACCAATTTGGCAAACTCGCGTCCGCCCAAAGTATCGACTAAAATTTTAATCCGTGATCTATATTTGCTACCTTTATCTCGGCGACCATGTAAGTTATAGACCCGCAAAATCGCGTCTAAGTAGCTCAATAGATGCGCGCGTGGTAAGAACTCGTTAATAACTTTACCAAGGACTGGAATACGGCCCAAACCGCCGCCAACGAGCACTTCAAAGCCAAGCTCGCCTTCCTCATTTTTCTTAAGATGTAGACCAATATCGTGTACACGGGTAGCAGCGCGGTCATTTTCAGTACCGATGACGGCAATCTTAAATTTACGCGGCAAAAAGGCAAATTCAGGATGAAAGGTTGACCACTGACGGATAATCTCGCAATAAGGACGCGGATCTGCAATCTCTTCTTTATGAATACCAGCATACGGATCGGTAGTGGTATTACGGATACAGTTGCCCGAGGTTTGGATGGCGTGCATCTGTACTGAGGCCAGCTCCGCTAAGATATCAGGCACGTCTTCAAGCTTAGGCCAGTTCAGCTGCATATTGGTACGCGTGGTGAAGTGCCCGTAGCCTTTATCATATTTACGGGTAATCTCGGCAAGCTTACGCAACTGATAGCTGGCAAGCAGGCCATAAGGGATAGCGATCCGTAGCATCGGCGCGTAACGCTGAATATAGAGGCCGTTTTGCAGTCGTAGCGGTAGATACTGATCCTCTGGCAGCTCACCTGCCAAAAAACGCTCAGTCTGGTCGCGAAACTGGGCGACGCGTTCTTCTACCAGCGTTTGATCCGCGTAGTTATATTGGTACATGACGTCATCTCAATAGTGATTTGCGTGTGTAATAATTCCAAGGTGTGCTTTAGCACTAAGTCGTTTAAAAATGAACTTAAAGCAATATAGGCTGACATCATATAACTGTGCGCTGATAAATATAAATTCCTATAAGTCATATCCATATCCAAACACAGCATAAATTTTCATAACAAAAATTCGGTAGCCTAGTCGCATTGAATTAATAAGCCACGTATTAACAAGCCAATTTATCCGCTGTTTTAAGGTTAACAACATGACATCTTTATCTGCTTTATCTGCTCAAGCAACTTCTTCTACATCAAAACTGGTGCCACCACACGGTAGCGACGCGCTTAAACCCTTATTATTAAAAGGCGATGCGCGCACGAAAGCGCTTAAGCTTGCCAGCACATTACCAACTATCACTCTAAGCTCACGCGAGCGCGGGGACTTGATCATGCTAGGTATCGGCGGCTTTACTCCGCTTAATGGCTTTATGAATCAGGCCGACTGGCAAGGGGTAGTCGATGAGATGCGCCTGAAATCAGGTGACAACGCTGGGCTGTTTTGGCCGATTCCGATTACGTTATCCGCGCCCAAAGTTTTAACTGATAATCTTAATCAAGGGGATAAAGTCGCTTTGGTAGCTGAAGATGGCGAAGTGATGGGTATCATCACGGTTGAAGAAACCTACAACATTGACAAAGATCATGAGTGCCAGCAAGTCTTTACCACCACTGACCCTGAGCATCCGGGCGTACAGCAAGTCCTGCGTCAAGGTGAGGTCAATGTCGCCGGTCAAGTCGAGGTATTAAGCGAAGGCGAGTTCCCTGAGCTATATCCGGAGATTTACAAAACCCCAAGCGAAACCCGTGAGATTTTGAGTAATAAAGGCTGGAAGACCGTTGCCGCTTTCCAGACGCGTAATCCGATGCACCGCTCGCATGAGTATTTAGCCAAGATTGCCATTGAGATCTGCGATGGCGTACTGATTCACTCCCTGCTCGGGGCGCTTAAGCCGGGTGACATTCCAGCTGAAGTACGTCAAGAGGCGATTAAAACGCTGATTGACAACTACTTCAGAGCGGATACCGTTATTCAAGCCGGTTACCCACTAGATATGCGTTATGCAGGCCCTCGTGAAGCTTTATTACATGCCGTATTCCGTCAAAACTACGGCTGTAGCCATCTAATCGTTGGCCGTGATCATGCCGGTGTTGGCGACTATTATGGTGCGTTTGACGCCCAAACGATCTTTGATTATGTCGGCAAGGACGATCTGATTACCCAGCCATTGAAAATAGGTTGGACGTTTTGGTGTAACGCTTGTCAAGCGATGGCTTCTGATAAGACTTGTCCGCATGAGGCTAAGGATCATGTCAAAGTATCTGGCACTAAGCTGCGTAAGGCTTTATCAGAGGACGAAGACGTACCTGAGAACTTTAGTCGCCCTGAAGTACTGGCCATTTTGCGTGAATACTACGCTGGTATCGCAAAAGAGGAACGTGCTGAGGTGAAGCTAACAGGCGCATCAGCGGTGTAGGCTACATTACATTTAAGCCATACTCGAAAATTCATCATAAAAACAAAAAGGTGGCAAATAATATATTTGCCACCTTTCTTTTTCAGACTTTTATTCAATTAGCTTAGCTTAGCTCTAGATTGGTCTGAAGTTTTTGATACTCACCAACGATTGAGGCGCCACCAGAGCAATAATAGTTTAAGGCGTATTTATCATCGCTATCTATCGTCAGCTTACCGTTTTGAAACTGTAGAAATACCTTGCTGTCATTAGCTATTGTCTCAAAGATAACCCCATGCGCTTGATCTTGACCCATAAGCTTTGCTTGTCCATCGAAGGTGCAAGTCGGCGTTTTTATATCATGACGAGAACGCACCTTTATATGAATTCCCTCTTTATTATCATCTGCTTGTACCATCACGGCGACCCAATCATAGCCTTGATGACGCTGACTATAGCTATCTGACACATAATCACCGACTACCGCTTGTACGGCAGGAGATACGGCGGCTACAGTTGCCGAGCTAGCTGTCGTCATAGTGCTAGTAGCGGATGATGTGTTATTGCATCCTGCCAGTAAAGCAGTGCTGATTATCACGGCACTTAACATAGCGATCGATGGATAGGATTGTTGAGAGGGGTGCAAGGTCATATATAAGCCTTAATGCTTAGAAATAGAGGAAATAACAGTTCAGATTAGGGCAGCATAGCTAATAACGCTACTTATGCCAAGATATTCATTTGATAAGCGTTTTTGTCACTAAGCATTCTACAAGCAAACTGCTAGCATAGCTCTCATTATCCTTTTCATTATCTATAAACCGTTTTCGTTGACCAAGTAGGCATACGATGACTTCTTCGGTCTACCACCTAGCCAATAACTATCGTCATAAACCTTTTCAAAACGGTAGTCATTATTTAAAGAGAACGTCCATGCAAAACCTGCCTTTGTTGTTTAAGTATTCCCCAAAGCTATCGTCAACTCTGCACTCATCAAAAACCCTGATATCCGCTAGCGTAATGCTGGCAAGCGTAGTCTTGATAGGCTGTAATCAGACCCAAGCTGATGCGAGTGCTAACAAAGCAAGCACCGCGCAAGATATCAGTTTACTCAACGTCTCATATGATGTCTCACGTGATTTCTACAAAGAGTATAACGAGTTATTTAAAGACTCACATCAAGCGCAGTATCCAGATAGCAAGGTGAAGATCAATCAGTCGCATGGTGGTTCAAGTAAGCAGGCTTTGTCAGTGGCCAATGGCTTGCAGGCCGATGTTGTAACCCTAAATCAAGAAAGCGACATGCAGCTACTGGTTAAAAAAGGCTTAGTAGCCACAGATTGGCAGCAAGCGCTACCGAATAAAGCGGTGCCTTATACCAGTACAGTGGTGCTACTCGTGCGTACTGGTAATCCTAAAAATATTCAGGATTGGCAGGATTTGGGACGGACTGATGTAGAAGTCGTTATGCCAAATCCAAAAACTAGTGGCACTGCACGTTATGCTTTTTTGGGTGCTTATGGTTACGGCTTGCAGCACTTTAAAGAAACGCTTGATACAGCACCTCAAACCGATAACTTTATCAAGCGACTGCTCGCTAATGTTGTCACTTACGATAATGGCGCGCGAGCCGCTACCACTAGCTTTACTCAGCGCGGGCTTGGCGACGTCCTCATCACCACAGAGAACGAAGCGCGTCTAGTCGCCCAAAAACATGCTAAAGGACAAGTTGATATCGTCTATCCCAGCTATTCTATCACCATTAATAACCCAGTCGCTGTGGTTACAGCTGTAACCGATAAAAAAGGCAGTACTAAGTCGGCAAATACTTATCTAAAAGAATTGTGGAGCGCGCCTGCGCAAGAACTGATCGCTAAGATGTCTCTGCGTCCTAGTGACCAAACGGTTCTTAAAGCGCATCAAAGTACGCTACCTGTCATTGATACCTTTGAGCCGACGGAAGTCTTTGGATCATGGGACAAGATTATGGCGCTGTTTTTTGTTGAGGACGGGCGCTTTGATCAGCTTGCGCAAGCCCATACTCGGTAAAGGCATCAGGTAAGACTCTAGCCACTGTTTATTTTGATATTCCATTTTGGCAGAAACATACACATATTCGTCATTAAAGATAATATGCAGACGCTGTTAGCATACTTGCATGATTACTCAGCATAATTGAATGAATAATTAAATGAGCTATCACCCCCTTTTATAAAGCTTTAATTCTCTACCTATTCGAGGCATTTATGACGACTTCTCCCAAAAGCTACTCTTTAAATAAAACCCACTTTTTCAAAAACAAAACCCTAAGTGCCCTTAGTATCGCAGGCGTGGCGGTCACGCTTGGACTAGCGGGCTGTAGTAATAATGAATCAGCGGAGACGGCAGCCAACGCTGACCCTGCGGCAAGCGGGGAGGCGCAAAATATTGAGCTGTTAAATGTCTCTTACGATGTGGCGCGCGATTTTTATAAAGACTACAACCCAATGTTCGTTGAGCATTACCAAGCTGAAAACCCTAACGCTACTATCAATATTAAGCAGTCGCATGGTGGCTCAAGTAAACAAGCCTTGTCTGTCGCTAATGGTTTACAAGCTGATGTAGCGACCATGAACCAAGGTTCAGACATCGAGCTATTACAAAAAGAAGGCCTAGTAGCGAACGACTGGGAGCAACAGTTTCCGGATAACGCAGTACCTTTTACTAGCACCATCGTCTTTTTGGTCCGTAAAGACAACCCAAAAAATATCAACGATTGGGAAGATCTGACTAAAGAGGGTGTTGAGATTGTGATGGCGAATCCAAAGGTCACAGGCAATGGTCGTTACGCTTTTTTAGGCGCTTACGGTTATGGTTTACACGCTTTTGATAACAACGAAGACAATGCCCAAAACTATGTCAGAGACATGCTGAAAAATGTCAAGGTTTATGAGAATGGCGGGCGCGCGGCAACCACCACTTTCGTTCAGCGCGGTATCGGCGATGTGCTTGTTACTTTTGAGAATGAAGCGAACCTAGCTGCCACTAAGTTTGGACAAGGGCAAGTCGATATCGTCTATCCGAAGTACTCGATTAAATCAGAGAGCCCTGTCGCTATCGTCAATGCGGTCACTGAGAAAAAAGGCACGACAGATGCAGCCAAAGCTTATCTTGACTATTTATGGAGCGAGCCGGCTCAGCAGTTAGCGGCCAACTTGTACCTACGTCCAAGTGTACAGAGCGTCCTTGAGAAAAACGGTGATAAATTACCACCGGTTGAAACTTTCCGTCCTAATGATACTTTCGGTACGTGGGATGAAATCATGGGTAACTTCTTTAGCGATAATGGCGTGTTTGATCAACTAGCGGTGAACGCTCCGCAGTAGCTTTTACAATAACCGCTACCGGTTATTATTACCTTTATTTGCTGGCTTAACTGACAGACAAATCCAAAATGTTCATGATAAATAAATAAGGACATGGCCGCTTGCGCTATGTCCTTTATACCGTAAGCTGCCTAGATGCTCACTACAAAATAAAGAGCACTAAAAGACAAAGCACTCACGATGATAAGTAAGTGCTGATAAAAATACAGACAGCGACGTAATAATTAGGATATAACTATGAGCGCAACGACACCTCCTGTCAGCACCTCGCCTAAACCTGTAAGAAAAAGTTGGCTTACGCGTTTGCGTCAGCGCAATGTGCTACCGGGGTTCGGGCTAAGCATGGGTATCACAGTTTTTAGCCTATCGCTACTGGTGATATTGCCGTTTGCGATGATGGCTTATACGACGACGCAGATGGGCTGGTCGGGGTTTTGGGATACCATCTCTCAGCCACAAGTTACCGCTGCTATCAAATTAAGCTTATGGGTGTCATTTCTTGCGATGCTGACGAACATGGTCTTCGGTACGCTGGTCGCTTGGGTGCTAGTGCGTTATGAGTTTTGGGGCAAATCCTTAATCAATGCCTTAGTCGATTTGCCGTTTGCCTTGCCAACGGCGGTGACCGGTATCTCGCTTGCTACCCTTTATGCTCCTAACGGTCTAATAGGCCAGTGGTTCGCCAAATTCGATATTCAAGTTGCCTTTACACCTATCGGTATTTGGCTGGCCTTAGTGGTGGTCAGTTTTCCTTTCATTGTACGGGCGGTACAGCCAGTACTCGCTGAGCTATCCGTTGAATTTGAAGAAGCTTCAGCGGTATTGGGTGCTAATCGTATCACGACTTTTCGTAAAGTCATTTTACCTGAGCTGTTACCCGCGTTATTTATGGGGGCGGGTATGATGTTTGCGCGGGCAACCGGCGAGTACGGCTCTGTTATTTTTATCGCCGGTAATATCCCGATGCAGTCTGAGATTTTGCCTATTATTATTATCAGTAAACTTGAGCAATTTGATATTCAGGGCGCCTCAGCAGTCGCTTTATTTATGCTCATGATCTCTTTTGTTATTTTATTAAGTATAAATATAGTGCAGTGGCGATTATCGCGCCGCGTAGGAGCACGCTAAGATGCAAATAGCCAACAGCTACGACTACCAAAGTAACCCCGCCACTAAAGATTCGCCATGGATCAGACGCACCTTCATTGGCATTGCAGTGCTGTTTATGATTATCATGTTGGTGATACCACTACTTGCGGTCTTTTATGAAGCGCTTAAAAATGGTTGGGAGTTGTACCTTGCCTCCTTAGTGGAGCCAGAAGCACTCCAAGCGATAAAGCTGACGCTACTGACTGCCGCTATCGTCTTACCGATCAATATGGTGATGGGTATCGCTATTGCTTGGCTGGTGACGCGCTATCAGTTCAAAGGTAAGCAGCTAGTCACTACGTTACTAGATTTGCCGTTTTCGGTGTCGCCAGTAGTCGCAGGTTTGATGTTTATCTTGCTATTTGGTCTTAATTCTCCAGTTGGCGGCTGGCTTGAAAGTCTTGGCTTTCAGATTATTTTTGCGGTGCCGGGAATTGTGCTTGCCACCTTATTTGTCACTTTTCCATTTGTAGCGCGTGAGCTGATACCTTTAATGCAGACCCAAGGCGATTCTGAGGAGCAAGCGGCCTTAACGCTTGGCGCTAGTGGTTGGCAGACATTTTGGCACATTACTATGCCTAATATTAAATGGGCGCTGCTTTATGGTCTGATATTGACTAATGCTCGAGCCATGGGCGAGTTTGGTGCGGTGAGTGTGGTATCTGGGCATATAAGAGGTGAGACCAACACTATGCCGCTACTCGTTGAGATTGCTTATAACGAGTATAACTTTACCGCCGCCTTTGCTTTATCTAGTCTATTGGCAGCGCTAGCGCTAGTGACGCTATTGCTGCAGCAAGTGATGACTAAGATGCAAGAGCGCAAATTTGCCAAGTCGGCGCGTCTGGTTGCTGCTCCTGAGCTGCCTGTTAGCGCCAATGACACGCCCACAAGGGATAAGCCTGAATAACAGATAGCGTAAGTCATTCATATTATAAGCGAATAAGAGATACACGTATGAGTATTGAAATTAGAGATGTTAATAAAACCTTTGGTGATTTCACCGCTTTGAATAATATCAATATTACCGTACCTACAGGTAAATTGACTACCTTATTAGGCCCATCAGGCTGTGGTAAAACCACGCTACTACGCATTATCGCTGGCCTAGAATACGCAGACTCTGGGCAGATATTATTTGATGATTTGGACGTAACGGATATTCCGGTACAAAAGCGTCATATTGGGTTTATGTTTCAGCATTACGCGCTGTTTCGTCATAAAAATATCGCCGATAACATCGCCTTTGGGCTAACGTTATTACCCAAATCTGAAAGACCCGGTAAAACCGATATTAAGAAACGGGTGGCGGAGCTGTTAGAACTTGTAAAATTGCCGCAACTTGCCAATGCTTATCCGCATCAGCTCTCAGGCGGACAGCGCCAACGTATTGCTTTAGCCCGAGCGTTAGCGGTCAAGCCCAAGCTGTTATTATTAGATGAGCCCTTTGGGGCGCTTGATGCCAAAGTGCGTAAAGAGCTGCGGACTTGGCTGAAAGACATTCATCACGAATTAGGGATTACTAGTATCATGGTGACCCATGATCAAGAAGAGGCGCGGGCAATATCCGATGAAATTGTAGTTATGAATCATGGCCGCGTCGAGCAAGTTGGCACCTCGGAGCAGCTTATTAACCAGCCCGCCAACAGCTTCGTCAGTGACTTCTTAGATTTAGCCTAACTCTACGTAAAAAAAGACCTATAGCTACTAGCTATAGGTCTTTTTTTACACTTCGATATAACCATTAAAGATAGTTATTATATTTTAATATTCTGTCTGAGTAGCGAGCTATCAGCTCGTTTATGCATCAGCGCTTCGAGAGTTATTCATCTCTTTTACTGGTGTGTTTTGTTCCTTTAACGTCTGATAAGTAGTCTCAAGGATAGTAGCACACCAATCAGGCGTATCATTTGCAACTTTATACCACATCCAGGTACCATCACGCACACAGCTGAGAATACCTAGCTTTTTGAGATGGTTAAGATGCCGAGATATTGTTGGCTGCGGCTGATCTAGCATGTCTACTAATTCGCCCACGCAGCGTGCTTCTTTTTTATATAAGATCTGAAACAGCTTCAAGCGAGTGGGGTCGGACAAGACTTTAAACAGCTCAATAGGCTGTATGGCATTATTTGAATTAGACATATAAAGGTCTCTTGAATGGTAGCTTATCTGCGCACAAAGCTGTTCACAAAAAAGTCAATGATAGGTACATAAACCAGTCTGAAAAGAAGTGATAGAGCATCAATAAATATGGGGTATTAAATCAGTAAATAGTCATAAAAGATAGTCAAGAAATAAATTATGACATTCATTAATAGTACTGAAATAACTTACATACTAAAAGCTATATTAACGAGTATGGATGATACCGACAATATTCTAGCTTCTAGGATATTTAGATGTCAATTTATAATAAAAAACCGTTTATCGGTTATTTAATACACTTCATGCTGCTTATCTTATCATTTTTTACGATCTATTTATATGCAAATAAGTAAATATCACAAGTTAGCCAACGAATTTCTTTAGTTATCGTCTTTTATCAACTTTACTATTTACTATCGCTGTAGATAACGGCTGCTTGTTTTAATAAAAGGTAGAAATAGGGTCAACAAAAGAAGCAATGACAGGCGGGCTTACAAAAGCTATTGTAAATGCTAATAGTTATCATTATAATGATTGTTAAGCCAGTTTTTAGTGATTGGCACACCAATAGCACTAAGATAGTAAAGTAGGGGTAGTTATATGTACGTTTGCATCTGTAACGACGTCAAAGAAAAGCAAATTCAAGCCGCCATAGCGTCAGGTATTGACACTCTCGATGGCTTAAAAGAGACCCTTGATGTCGCCACTTGTTGCGGCTGCTGCGAGCCTATGGTCAACGACTATCTTGACGAGCATCACGCCAAGCTTGATGTGCTAGCTTATGCGGTGTAGCGATAATTTAGTTAACGCCTACTTTTTTGTTATCGCTCTCGTCTATAAACCACCTATAAATAGATAGTAAAATACTAATCAGCCGTCCGTTGCTTATAAGAGCAGGACGGCTTTTTGATTTGTGTAGTTATAAGCTCAAAAAACTAAAACAAAGATTAAAGCTGCACCCTAAAATAAGAAGCAATAACAATAGTGGCTACTGTAGTCTGATAATAATTATCAGTTAGCATCTTATTCTTAGTTCCTAATATTACAAGCCCTGAGCTGTCTTTATGTTAGACTTATCAATTGATCAATTATGTTTTAGCTTGCGATGTCATTGACAGCGCTGATAGTGACAAAAGCTGATAATTAAAGGAGTAAGTGTTATGAAAGGTAGCCAAAAAGTTATTGATTATTTAAACTTTTTACTAGGTGGCGAGCTGGCAGCGCGGGATCAATATTTTATTCATTCTGAGATGTACGCTGAGTGGCACTATGGCAAGCTGTATGATCGTATTCATCATGAGATGGAAGATGAGACACTGCACGCGCAAGCGATCATTCGCCGTATCTTGATGCTAAGCGGCACTCCTAAAATGACGGTCAATGAAATCCATATCGGCAGCACTGTACCTGAGATGCTCAAGCTCGATCTCGATCTCGAATATGAAGTACAGCAGCACCTAAAAGACGGTATTGCCTTATGCGAAAAAGAGCACGACTATGTCACTCGTGATATCTTGGTAGAACAGCTTAAAGACACCGAAGAAGATCATGCTCATTGGCTTGAACAGCAGCTCCGCCTTATCGATATGGTTACTTTGCCAAATTACCTGCAAAGCCAGATAGCAGAAGTGCCGCCAGAATTAACCCAAGGCTAATATCAAGACTGAAAGTAGTTTCATAGACTAATATCATTTATTTTTAGATGCTTAGGAGAGAGAGATGAGAGGCGATAAAGAAGTTATTAGAGCCCTAAATAAGGTGCTTGGACAGTCACTAATAGCGATTAACCAGTACTTTTTGCATGCGCGCATTGCGCGGCATTGGGGCCTTGAAGCTTTAAATGAAAATTGTTACCAGCAGTCTATCTATGAGATGAAATGGTCGGATGATTTGATTGCGCGTATCTTGTTATTAGGCGGTCTGCCCAATCTGCAAGACTATGGCAAGATGTTTATCGCAGAAGATGTCCCTGAGATGATCGAGTGCAATCTGCGCTTAGAGCGTCAAAAATACGATATCATTACCGATGCGATCACTTTGTGTGAGCAGCATAAAGACTATGTCTCACGTAAGCTACTCGTTAAGCTAAAAGACGGTAACGAAGAGTACGACGATTGGCTTGATACCCAGCAAGATCTTATCCGCGATGTTGGTGTGCATAATTATATTCAGTCGCAGATTGATGAGGATCATACGCCTTAAGTACTAAGAGTGTGAGTTTTAGCATCAATGATTGAGACTAATTACTGCCAGCTTTTTTTAGTATTGCTAGAATAAAAAACCAGACTAAGCCTTATGTGCTTATGCTGGTTTTTGCATTTATCAACTTTCTATTTATTAATCTTGTCTTATTAGAAAAGTAGCAAGTTAGTATAATCCTTCGCCATCTTTTGGTTTTAGCCGTAAAAAATGCAATCCTGACAGAATAGTCAAAATGCCGAGTACCCAGTAAGTCGTCTGAAACGCCATCAGCATATCTAGCTCCATACGCTCACGTAGTAAGTTCAATACCGCTGCGCCAAAGGCAATCCCAAAACCAATCGCTAGCTGCTGATTGACTGCCATTAGGCTATTACCGCTACTGGTTTGGGTGCCTTCCAAATCACCGATAGTCAGTGTGTTCATCGCGCTAAACTGCATGGAGTTACAAGCACCCATAATGATTAAGATAGGGATATACCATATCCAATAAGACGGATCATTGAACTGCGCTAGAATAATAATCAAGATACCTAATAAAATAGTGTTAACCACTAATACCTTACGGTAGCTGTAGCTCTGAATAATTTTACTGACCCAAGGCTTGATACCCGTAGCACCAATAGCAATAGGAGCAAGTAACCAGCCCGCCTGCGAGGGTGAGTATTTAAACACCACTTGCAATAATAACGGTAGCAGAAAAGGCACTGCGCTAATCCCTAAGCGGGTAAATAGATTACCGACGATGCCTATTCGAAAGGTGCGAATACTAAACAAACTCAGTGGAAACAGCGGTGCTTGCCGGCGCTTAGCATGCCAAATATAAGCGCCTATTAATGCCGAAGCTATCAGCGCTAATAGCAGTCCATATAAGCCGCGACCGGTTTGTGAGCCAAACTCTACAGCTAAGGTGAAGCCGCAAGCGGCAGCGGCAAATAAAGCAAACCCTGCCCAATCTAAATGCTTGGCATCTTCAAATAAGTCAGGTACGAGTTTTTTACCCATGACATACCCAAGGATACCCATAGGAGTATTGATTAAGAATATCCAGTGCCAACTAAAATATTGCACGATATAGCCGCCGAGTACTGGGCCTACTAACGGGGCGATCAGCGCGGGAATCACCGCAAAGTTCATTACCGTCAGTAGCTTATTACGCGGATAAGACTTCACCAAAATCAGCCGCGCCACTGGCGTCATCATCGCCCCGCCAATCCCTTGGACAATACGAGAGCCGATCAGAATATCGAGCGTGGGCGAGGCTGCGCACATCAGCGAGCCAATAGAAAAGATAATAATAGCGGACAAAAACACCTTGCGCGTGCCGTACTTATCGGCCAAAAAACCACTAATCGGAATAAAGATCGCTAAAGTTAGCGCATAACTGATGACCGCCCACTGCATTCTTAATGGCGACTCACCTAGAGCCTCAGCCATCTGCGGCAGCGAGGTGTTAAGAATAGTCGCATCGAGGATCTGCATAAATAGCGCTACTGCTAACACATAGGGTAGGAATTTATCTTGCGCTGGGGTTAGCGTTACCATGTAGACATCACCATCGCTTACTTTATGAAGTATTAAATTATAGTTTGGAGTTTGCGTGTAGTATAGGGATAATAAGGCAGTAGTTAAAGAATGGTAAAGTAACGGTTAACAGCCAAGCGCTTAGCTACAGTCACTGCTCATAATGATTGCTATGGCTAAATGATACGTCTCGCTTAATAATCACTACATTAGAGCCCTTTTCTAACTAGCAACCCATCCGCTATAGTGGGATCTTAAAATTTAAAGCTGACAAGCTGCTTTCATGTTTTTTACTAAGCAGCAATTTAGGATAAATAAAATAGGATAACTCTTATGAGCGATAATAATGATACCCAATATAAACCTGCCAAAGTTTGGACTAATGATAAAGAAAACGGTGGTAAATTTGCCAATACTAATCGTCCAACCGCTGGCGCGCGCCATGAGCAAGCGCTACCAGTAGGGGATGCACCGCTACAACTCTACTCATTGAACACGCCTAATGGCATCAAAGTCAATATTCTACTAGAAGAGTTACGCGAACTTGGGATAAAAGGCGCAGAATACAACGCCTATAAAATAGATATTTCTGAAAACGATCAATTCGGCTCAGGCTTTGTCGATATCAACCCCAACTCTAAAATTCCAGCCTTAGTTGATTATTCGGTAGTAGAGGAAAATGATGGCGAACCGATTAAGATATTTGAGTCAGGCGCAATCTTACTGTACTTAGCAGAAAAATTCGGTAAGTTTGTACCTTTAGAGCAGGGCCGAGCGCGGACTCAGTGTCTCTCTTGGGTAATGTGGCAGATGGGCAGTGCGCCGTACTTAGGCGGCGGCTTCGGACATTTTTATGCTTACGCCCCTGAACCGATGGAATATCCGATTAATCGCTTCACTATGGAGACCAAACGTCAGCTTGATGTATTAGATATTCACTTACAAGACCGTGATTATATGTGCGGTAATGGTGAGCAAAGTTACAATATTGCTGATATTATTATTTGGGCTTGGTATGGTCAACTAGTGCTCGGCGAGCTCTATGAAGGCTCGGCTGAGTTTTTGCAGGTCGGTAGCTATCAGCACTTGCAGCGATGGGCTAGAACAATAGCGCAGCGTCCAGCAGTAAAAAGAGCGGTTGATCTCCCCCTACAATCCATTCACTCCTAAGATCCATGGTTACTGTAAAGCCCTAAAACAAAACGACTTATTAAAATTAAGGGCCGATAGCTTAAGCTATCGGCCCTTAATTATGTGCTTAACTTATGAGTCAGGGTAGACGGTAGTGAATAAGCAAGCTTAGTCGTTGTGATGCGTCAATAATCTGCAATAATTAGTAGTTATAGGACTGTATACTAATTTTTAGGACAATTTAGTAGAATTTATATCCCTTTTATCTATTACACAATGATATATTAGAATAACAAATGGTAACATTAAGCGTTTAAGATAGTAGCTTGTCTATGTTAAAAAACTGCACTGATGTCTTATAAGTTTAAGAGTATCCCTTATGAAATATACTAATAATAAAATCAATTGTCCTGATAATAAGCAGTGGCGTGATAATCATTCTAGCGCAGCTATTGTTCTTGCTCTTTATAATACTAAAAAGCATCTTAAAAAGTATTTGGCATTAGGCTTGTTCGCCGTCAGTACTATGACCATCAGCACTATGGGTAATACGGCCACCCCAGTAGCGCTTGAATCAAAAGACTGGCAAGTCGCCTGTGACAATACTCGTACTTGCCGATTAGCAGGGTATCAAAGCCAAAATAATAGCGAGATGCCAGTCTCAGTGCTATTAGTTCGCCGCGCTGGTGATACAGCAAAGGTTGATGGCAGAGTAAAGCTTGGCGGGTCTAAAGATGGCTCGGCCAAATCATTGCTGCAATTAGGTAATCGTCACCGTATCTCACTTATCATAGATGGAAAAGATTATGGCGAGGCGCAGCCATACTCTAGCACCACCAATGATGCCGGCTTAACCTCTGGGCAGGTGAGCGCACTTCTAAAGGCGCTAACTAAAGAGAGTAAGATCGAATTTGTGCTCCGTAATACTCGCTGGGAGCTGTCTGGTGACGGCGCAATGTCAGTCATGCTAAAAGCAGATGAAGCGCAAGGCCGAATAGGAACGAGTAGTGCGCTTGTGAATAAAGGTACTAAGCCCGACAGCCAAGTACTAGCTGCCAAATCCGCTCCGCAATTACGCTTAATTGTGCCGACAGCAAGGGCAGCCACCAAACAGAGCTTCAAAATAGACGCCTCGAACCTTACAGCTATGATGAAAAACACTCTATCAGATACAAAACGCGACTGCCCGAGCTTAAGTGATGATTCGGGCTGGCGGGTTAAGCGTTTAAATGGTAGTCAGCTACTCGCTCAACATAAATGCTGGGTCGATGCTTATAATGTTGGGCATGGTATGTGGGTGATGAATGACAGCGCGCCCTATAACCCTAAATTGGTCACTAATAGTGCCACTAGCTATGATAGTGGTAAAATAAGCTCTATTCAAAAAAGCCGCAGCCTTGGAGATTGTTTAGAAAAATCAGACTGGATCTGGACGGGGAGTCGTTTTGAAAAGAGCTATGAGAGCACCACAGGTCTCTGCCGTATGGTGGAGTCTGGCGGCGCTTGGGATCTACCGACCTACGTCTCAGACGTTAAACGTTAGCTTCGGTAGTATTTTCGACAATGATTGGCACTTAGCGCTAATATTTGGTACTAGCACTGATAATGAGTACTTAGCGGCTTACCTTCTGACTACCCGTATTATCGGCTAGTGCGTTACGGTTATGAATATAAAAAAATAGATAGGGATAATAAGCGAGCTGTGATATACTACGTCGCCACGTTGGCTTTGACTGACGTGTATTATGAGATTGATAACATCGCCTGCGATTTTGAGCCTAGGATGGCTATGAGTAATTGTTGCCGATGATTTTGTGTACTTAAATAGCTTTTATTGATAGCGCTATTTTTGACTCATATCTTATCTACTAGCCTATAGATTGGCTTAAATTGGGTGTTACTTGCCTTTATCTGCTTTGGACAAAGTGGTGATAAAGTTAGGGTAACAAACGAAGATAAGACACTCGGCACTACCACCAAAATACGTCAGACATCATACAGATACTTTATCAAGTTGATTGGTAAATAGGCTGTTTGATGAACGGTTATCAGTGGTAGGCAACAAGCACGCTGAATTTACAGCGGCTCAACTACCAAGGATACTCATGACTGACATCTTATCTACTATTGCCGCTGAAAACGGCATCATCGAAAGCAACGACACTCAAAAGACCAACACGCCAGCAACAGAGACTCAAGACGCTACTACTGACGCGTCTGAGACTACTGAAGAAAACCAAGTAACCTTTGCTGATCTTAACATTGCCAAGCCTATTCTTACCTCGCTTGATCGCAGCGGCTACACCAACCCTACACCTATTCAAGCCCAGGCCATTCCCTTTGCGCTAGCGGGTCGTGATTTATTATTATCTGCGCAAACGGGTAGTGGTAAAACGGCAGCATTCGTTATCCCTTTACTGGATCGTTTGAGCCGTGCGACAAGCTTTGACAAGCATACTAAAGCCCTGATCTTGACGCCTACGCGCGAGCTTGCTCAGCAGGTTCATGATAGCGTGCGTACTTACTCGCATGACATGCGCGGTCTATTTTGTGTCCCATTAGTCGGCGGCGCGCCGTATAACGGTCAGATTCGCGCCCTTAAAAAAGGTGTGCAAGTTATTGTTGCGACTCCAGGTCGCTTGCTCGATCATATCAAAGCTGGCCGTGTTGATTTATCACACTTAGAAGTGCTTGTGCTAGATGAAGCCGACCGTATGCTCGATATGGGTTTTGCTGATGATATCAACGATATCCTAAAAGCTGCGCCAACCGATCGTCAAACGGTCATGTGTTCAGCCACTTGGGATGGCCCAGTTGGCAAAATCGCCGCGAGCTTCACTAAAAACCCTGAGCGCGTTTCTATTAAGGTTGAATCCGCTCATATTGATGAAAAAGTATATTACTGTGACGATTTTAATCACAAAAATAAGATTTTAGATAAAATCGTTTGTCAGCCAGAGATGGAGCAAATTATTATCTTTGCTGCGACTAAGCGTAGTACCGAAAAGCTTGCTAATCAGCTCAAAGAAGATGGTCACAAAGCCAGCTTTTTGCATGGTGACTTGCCGCAAAGCAAACGTAACCGTATCGTACAAGATTTGCGCAATGGCAAATGCAAAATATTAGTCGCAACCGATGTCGCTGCTCGTGGTCTTGATGTGCCTGCTATCTCGCATGTCATCAACTATGACTTGCCGCGTCAGACCGAAGACTATGTACACCGTATCGGTCGCTGTGGTCGTGCTGGTCGTACCGGTGTTGCTATCAGCTTATGTAGCATGGACGATCGTCCACAGCTAGCGGCTATTAATCGCTACTTAGATCGCAAAATGGAAGTAGAGGTTATCGAAGGCCTTGAGCCGAAGAAAACTTATGTCCCAAGTGAGAACAAACCTAAAGGTCGTGGTCGTGGCCGCGGACGCTCAAATGGTGGCGGTCAAGGACGCGGACGTTCAGGTGGCTATGCCGGTAAGCCTAGCGGTGGTGGTCAAGGTCGCAGTCGCTCAAATGATAGCAATAGTACGGGTCAACGCGCTAGCAACGACAGCGGTTATCAAGGTAAACCACGTGATTCATCTGGTAAGCCAAAAGACCGTTTCGGCGGCAAGCCATATCAAGGCAAGCGCAGTGGCCCTAGCCGCGGCGACGGCACTAGTGCCCCGCGTGGTGATCGCGCTGCAACCGGACGTGGTCGCCCAAGCGGTAGCCAAGGCCGTCCAGCCAATCGCTCAGGCGGCAACGGCCGTCCAAGCGGAAATCGCGGTAACCGTGGTGGCAACTCGTAATAAGCTAGTTCTAAGTGATACAAATCAGCTACATCCATCTTGATCGCTTAAGTTAGTGCAGATGTTTAAATAAAAAACCAGATATCTAGTTAATAGCTAGTATCTGGTTTTTTTATGTCCACAAACAAGGGGTCTTATAAGACCCACTTGCGCTCATTTTCGCGCTTCTCTATACTGCAATGCTTATTCACTTCCTCTCAATTGATCCCGCTTGGAGCCATTAGATGCTCGCTATTTCTGACTTAAAGATAGACAGCCTACCGTTAGCTTTTGGCATCATCATGGCAATTATTGGTTTGGTATTTTATACCCAAGGGCTGCCGGGCAAGTTTTGGCGACGCTTTTATGCCGTACTACCAGGTATCGTGCTGTGCTGCTTTATACCGGCGACGCTTAACAGCTTAGGCGTGTTTGCTGATGGCGTTGGCTCACAGATTTATGGCTTTACCGCCACTTATCTGTTGCCAGCAAGCTTACTGCTGATGACCCTGTCAATGGATGTACCCAAGATTTTGGGACTAGGCTGGAAGGCAATAGCCATGTTTTTTGCTGCAAGCTTAGCTATCATTATCAGCGGGCCTGTCAGTTTAGGGTTAGCAAAGTGGGTGTCACCTGAGATGTTCACAGATGACACGTTGTGGCGCGGGTTTTCGGCGGTCGCAGGAAGCTGGATTGGCGGCGCGGCCAATCAGGCAGCGATGAAGGAGCTGTTCGGGGTCGGCGATGATTTATTTGGCATGATGATTTTGGTCGATACTACTAATGCTTCATTGTGGCTATTAGCGATTTTAGTGTTAGCCAAGCATAGCGATAAGGTCGATCGCCTTTTAAGAGCCGATACCAGCAGCATAGAAAAAGTCATCCAAGCTGTCGAGAGCTACGAGCGCGATCACGCGCGTCCGGCCACTTTGAATGATCTAATGGTGATGTTTGGGCTGTGTTTTGCCATGGTCGGGGTGGCGCATTTCATTGGGGCGCAAATTGCAGCAGCTTTTGCACCTTATGCTTGGGCGGTACAATATAGCTTTGCCAGCAGCTTTTTTTGGATGGTGGTGATTATCACCTTAATCGGAGTTATCTTCTCTTTTACTAAAATTCGCCGCCTTGATCATGTGGGGGCCTCCAAAATTGGCACGGTATTTATCTTTGTACTCATTGCCGCTATTGGTATGCAAATTAACCTTGCTGGTATCGTTTCGCAGTGGCGACTGCTCTTGATTGGTTTAGTTTGGATGATGATTCATGTGGCTATCATCTTTATGGTGGCAAGACTCATTCGCGCGCCGTTTTTCTTCTTAGCAGTCGGCTCTAATGCCAATACTGGTGGCGCGTCATCAGCGCCTATTGTCGCTACTGCTTTTCATCCCTCCTTGGCACCGGTTGGGGTGTTTTTGGGTATTCTAGGTTATGCAGTAGGGACGTTTGGCGGTTATATCAGTACTCAAATGATGCGTTTGGTTGTGGGATAACCGCCATTTTAGATCTTTTACGACAATAAAAAGGCAGCATAAACTAAATTTATGCTGCCTTTTTTTAAGCTAATAAATAGTCATCTTTAGCTTTAAGACTACCTATAGTTGTCAGCTATTATTCTTCAAAATGAATAACCGAGCGAATACTTTTGCCTTCGTGCATTAAGTCAAACGCTTCGTTGATGTCTTCTAATGGCATAGTATGCGTAATGAAGTCCTCTAAAGGAATCTCACCTGCCAAATAACGCTCAACGTAGCCGGGTAGTTCGGTACGGCCTTTGACGCCGCCAAACGCCGAGCCTTTCCAGACGCGTCCTGTTACCAGTTGGAATGGACGAGTGGAGATCTCTTGACCCGCACCAGCGACACCGATAATAACCGACTCACCCCAGCCTTTATGGCAGCACTCGAGCGCTGAGCGCATCACATTGACGTTACCAATACACTCAAAAGAGTAGTCAACGCCGCCATCCGTCATCTCAACGATAACGTCTTGAATCGGTTTGTCATAGTCTTTGGAGTTAATACAATCAGTCGCGCCGAGTTTTTTGGCCAATTCAAATTTATCTTCGTTGATATCGATACCGATGATACGGCTGGCTTTGGCCATTTTTGCTCCGATGATAGCGGCTAGACCAATACCACCAAGACCAAAGATAGCGACGGTAGAACCTTCTTCGACTTTGGCGGTATTCATCACTGCGCCCATACCAGTGGTCACGCCGCAGCCAAGCAAGCAGACCTTTTCAAGTGGCGCATCCTTATCGACTTTGGCTAAAGAAATCTCAGGTAGAACCGTGTACTCAGAAAAGGTTGAGCAGCCCATGTAGTGATAAATGGGCTCACCGTCTTTATAAAAGCGCGTGGTACCATCCGGCATCAGACCTTTACCTTGGGTCTCACGTACGGCAGAACACAGGTTAGTTTTGCCCGAGCGGCACATTTTACAGACACCGCATTCGGCGGTATATAAAGGAATCACGTGATCGCCGACTGCAACGCTGGTCACATCTTCGCCGATTTGCTCAACGATACCGCCGCCTTCATGACCTAAGATAGCGGGGAACACACCTTCTGGGTCTTCACCGGATAAAGTGAAGGCATCGGTATGACAAACGCCACTGGCCAGTATTTTTACTAACACTTCACCTTTACGTGGCAGCATCACGTCTACTTCTTCGATAGATAGTGGCTCTTTTGGGCCCCAAGCGACCGCAGCTTTAGATTTGATAAATTCATCGGTAGTATTGGCTTGCTTTGACATAGCTTCGCTTCCTTCTTTTTAATTGTAATGAGTTTTTAGGGTTGTGATGACTATTTTATATTATTTCTATGGTAATGATAATATAGTGAAATTGAAAATATCTTTTACAAGGTGGTAATAATCATGCAGTGGGAAGGGGTTAGTGAATTTGTTTATGTTGCCGAGTGCGCAAGCTTCACCAAAGCTGCCAAAAGGCTCGGTATTTCTACTGCGCAAGTAAGCCGGCAAGTGAGTACCTTGGAGGAACGTTTGAATACCAAACTCCTCTATCGTACCACTCGTAGGGTCTCATTGACAGAGGAGGGGCGGGTGTTTTATGAGCGCTGCCGCACGGTGTTAGATGATTTGAATGCAGCGGAACAAGCGGTAAGTAATTTGCAGTCTAAACCTCAAGGTAAGATAAAACTAACCGCGCCTGTCACTTATGGTGAGCAGCAACTCTTACCGTTAGTTAATGATTTCATGCTGCAATATAGAGATATTGAGGTCACGGCTTTTTTGACCAATCAAACTGTTGATTTGATTGAGGGTAGCTACGATTTAGCCATTCGTATCGGTCATTTAAATGACTCAACTTTGATGGCTAAGAAACTGAGCAGCCGGACTAATTTTGTCTGCGCTGCTCCTGCTTATTTGGATAAATATGGTACTCCGCATCATTTAGCAGATCTTAGTCAGCATCACTGCTTACTGGGAACGCTAGATTATTGGCGTTTTAAGAGCACTGGTAAAGAAAAAAAGGCGCAGGTGAGTGGTCCGGTGCGTTATAACAGTGGCTACAGCTTGGTCGATGCGGCATTAAAAGGCCTAGGTATGGTCCAGCTTCCTGATTATTATGTACAAAAATATCTGGAGAGCGGCGCGCTAGTCAGTTTACTGGATCAGTATCGAGAGCCTGAAGAAGATATCTGGGCCGTTTATCCGCACAATCGTCATTTATCATCGAAAATCAGAATATTAGTCGATTACTTGGCTGAGCATTTGATCAAATAATCTTCTAACCAAACCAAAAAGTCATCACTTGTCGTCGAGACATTTAAACGCAGATATGTCGAAGCCCTAGCGTCTGGATAAAACAATTGTCCCGGTGCGACTAACCAACCCTCCTGATAAGCATCTAATGCCAGCTGGCTAGTATCTTGTCCGGTATCTACCCAAACGAACAGACCTGCCTGCGTATGCTCAGGATATGTGATACCAATCTTGGGCAGCGCGCTACGTAGTCTTTGATGCGCAGCATACAGCTGCTGCTGCACTTTTTTAATTTGTCGACGGTATTCGCCGTGCGTCCATAGACGGTGAATAACGCGCTCACCAAACTCTGGGGTATTTAGAGTACTCAAAGTTTTTATTCGCAATACGTCATCGATAAATCTATCAGGATACACCAGCATACCGACGCGCCAGCCTGACGCCATGGACTTTGAAAACCCCGTGGCATAAAGCACGCGCTCAAACTGATCGAGACTGGCATAACGCAGCACTTGTCCACCCGGTACAAAAGTGGCGTACAAATCATCCTCAAAGATATAGGCATCGTACTCGTGAATCAGATTAAGTACTTGATGGGCGCGGGCAGGATGCAGGTTATAAGAAGTGGGATTGTGCAGTACGCTATTGGTGAGATACAGTTTCGGACGATGCGCGGCGAACAGCTTTTGCATGTGCTCGATATTTGGACCTTGATGATCACGATCTACAGCAACGACATTTAGCCCTTGTTGTTGCAGGCTGCTCGATAGCCAATACCAACCCGGACCATCGACGATAACAGTATCACCTGCTTGAGTCAGTAATTGCGCTACCATCGTCACCGCCTGCGATACCCCTGCTGTAGTGATGACATTATCGACATGGGTATGCATCCCTTGCGTATTTAGCTGCTGCACGAGCTGCTGGCGTAGCGGCAAATAGCCTTGAATATCTCCGTAATTATAAACAAAACTGTCCGCTTGCTGCGTTACCTGCCGGATCGCCCATTCCATCTTTTCATTACGCACCCACTCATTAGGCAAAGTGCCAACGCCCGGTGAGCAGTGGTGCGGAATATCACTAAACACTTGTTGCACTAGCCATCGCGTATCAATGGCTGGGTATTTAATCGCTGGTTTTTTGGCGTTATTTGACGGTACTGGATTTATTTGAGTACGAACGTAATAGCCAGAGCTGGGCTTCGCGACTAATACATTGGTAGCGACTAGCTGCTCATAAGCTTGTACCACCGTAAAGCTCGATATATTCAAGAGCTTGGCCAGTTTGCGTACTGAAGGTACACGCTGATTAGGCAAGTAAATTTGCCAATCAATACGCTGCTGGAGCCATTCAGCGACAGCCGCAGTCTTGGTTAAATTGGGATTGAGCGTATAGGTTTCGACCATGATGCGCCACTCTTGTTTTGTTTTAAGTGCTGACTTCAGCTTGCTCACTCTGAGGCAAAGTTAAAAGAGTAAACCAGTCAATTGTTATGCTCATAGTGACTATACACTTTGTTCACCAATCGTGAAACTGTATCGGGTCTGTTATGGATATTTACATTAAAGTTGGTCTTATCACTAACGTTCAGCACTATTAGGGTGAAACAGCAGATGGACTTAACCGCGAGCTTTGAAGGCAGTATAACGGCATTAGCTATTTTTATGCTGATCAATTCTATTACGCCAGGTCCTAATAATTTAATGTTATTGCACGGCAGTATCAAACGCGGATTTTGGGCGTGCCGCTGGCATATGCTTGGCATTACTACCGGTGTCGCAGTTATGCTTTGGTTAAGCTATTGGGGCATGACGGCGTTAGTGGTTAGTTTCCCTGCCGTTATGTTGATTATAAAAATTCTAGGTACGCTATATCTGTTATGGCTGACCTATCAGATGGCGAAAACTGACTTTTCCGCTATTATTAATGAGGCATTATTACGTGAACAACAACGTAAACAAGATAATGAGAGTGATACTAAGGTAAAAAGAAGCTTCGGTGAACTACCTTTAAGTTTTGGGCAGGCGCTACTGTTTCAATGGCTCAATCCCAAAGCATGGACGATGACTATGGTTGCTCCCAGTCTGGCGATGTTCCACGCTGGCAGACCTTGGCTAGATAATTATGCGCTGCTTGCGATGTGCGCGCTTATAAATATTTTATCCATTAGCTGCTGGGCAGCAGGAGGTCATTGGCTACGTAAGTTGGTGCATTTGCCGCGAGTGATTCAGTTGATTCATGCGGTAATTGTACTCATGACATTGTACTGCGCAGTAACGCTTTGGCTGTAGATAAAAGCTACCTATAGCTAAGATTAAAGCTCTATTCACTTCAAGTATTGATAACAATAACTAAAAACCATTATCTAGGATAATCCTATGAGCCCAATCCATATCGCCTTAGCGGTGCTCGTTGCCTTTATTTGGGGCGTAAACTTCACTTTCATTGCGTGGGGACTTGAGAGTTTTCCGCCACTAATGTTGACTGCTATGCGTTTCTTCTTCACTGCTGTACCGCTAATATTACTCCTTAAGCCGCCTACCTTTAACCGAACCTTATTTGTCTATGCGATTGGTACTTTCGTACTGCAATATGCCTTTGTGTTTACCGCGATGCACTTGGGCGCCTCGGCAGGATTAACAGCGTTGTTATTGCAAATGCAGATTTTTATCACCGTATTGTTAGCCTATGTCATCTTGGGCGAGGCGGTAAGTCGTAAGCAAATCGTTGGGATGATAGTTGGTTTGTTAGGGCTAGGGGTAATTGCATTAAACCTTGGCGGCGATATGCCACTGAACGGCTTTATTTGCATCTTGATTGCGGCCATAGGCTGGAGCTTTGGCAACATTGCCTCCAAGCAGGCTTCAAAGCAAGCCACTATAAAAGCGACACAGCAGGGCGCTAATACCTCTATGGTTTCGCCTACTAATAGCAAGGATCAAGGCTCAAATAAATCATCGGCACTATCGGCATTAGCCTTAGTAGTATGGGGTGGTCTGATCGCTTGTGTGATATTAACATTATCTTCAGTCATATTAGAAACTGAGGCATGGACGCTTGCGACCTTTACGCAGGCATCCTATAAATCTTGGTTGTCCCTTGGGTTTATCGTTTATGTGTCAACGCTAATTGGCTTTGGACTGTGGGCGCATCTGCTGGCACAAAACACCGCCTCCAAAGTCATGCCGTTTGCCTTATTGGTGCCTGTATTCGGTATGGCGACCTCAGTGTTATTTACAGGGGAAGTGTTGACATGGTGGAAAATGCTAGCGATGGTACTTATCTTGTCAGGCCTGATACTAGCAAACGTGAAGATAGGACTTAGAAGAAGTTCTGTTAGTACTTAGCGGATATACAGTAGTGGGGTAAACTCTCAAATATTTTATTAAAAGCCCAGTCCTTGGGCTTTTAATAAAAATTATTATTATTCAACACCCTAACCCTACATACTCTTCCATTCGACTAATTTTGCCTCGTATTTTTATAAATTGTAAATTGCATTCTTCATAATAACTTATTTTATCTTTATCTATGAGACATTAGTGTCTGGACAAAAAATTGTCTCATTTCTATCAGTTAACCTTTTATCCTTAGATAAGCAAATTTATATAAAGTTATCGTTTTGTCTCTCTATGCTAGTAATACGTAAGCCCAGACTGAACTACTCATAGTAGCTGTTAGAATAATTGCAAAATAAAATATCAACAGGATACGCTATGACTTCTAAAAACAATAATAATAAAACCGACCTTAAAACCAGTTCTAAAAATAATAAAACTTCAAATAATGCCAATAACCAAGTTCAAGTCAGAGGCGCGCGCGTTCATAACCTAAAGAACATCGATGTTGATTTGCCGCGTAATGCGCTGGTGGTATTTACAGGGATATCAGGCTCAGGGAAGTCATCGCTAGCTTTTGGAACTTTATTTGCCGAGTCACAGCGGCGCTATCTAGATTCAGTAGCGCCTTATGCTCGGCGCCTAATTGACCAAGTGGATGAGCCTGATGTCGATGCTATAGAAGGATTGCCGCCAGCAGTCGCTCTGCAGCAGCAACGCGGCACGCCTTCGGTACGCTCATCGGTGGCGAGTGTGACTACTATCTCCAATGGTTTGCGTATGCTCTATTCGCGGGCAGGGGACTATCCAGATGGGCAAGAGATGCTCTATGCCGATGCGTTCTCACCCAATACACCAGAGGGCGCTTGCTCAACTTGTTCAGGTATTGGACGGGTATTTGAGGTAACCGAGGATCTCATGGTTCCTGATGATACCAAGTCTATTCGCGAGCGCGCTATTGCTTCGTGGCCAGGCGCTTGGCAAGGGCAAAACCTAAGTCGTATCTTAACCACTTTAGGTTATGATATCGATGTTCCGTGGCATAAATTGCCCAAAAAGTCTCGCGATTGGATTTTATATACTGACGAGACGCCAACGGTACCGGTTTATCCTGAATACAATGTAGAACAAGTGCGAGCGGCTATTAAAAAGGACGAAAAGCCCAATTATATGGGCACTTATATCAGCGCCAAAAACTTTATTTTGCAATCATTTACAACCACTCAAAGCCCGCGAGTTAAAAAACGGGTCTCGCAGTTTATGCAAATATCCAAGTGTCCTGAATGTCATGGTAAGAAGCTCAAAAAAGAGTCGCTAGCGGTTAAATTTGCAGGTCTTGATATTGGCGAGCTGTCACAATTAACGTTAACAGAGCTTGCCTCCAAGCTACAAGGTAGCGCCCACGCCCGCTTAAATAGCCCAAACTATAAGCATAATCCTGAAAAAGCCATTGTAGCGCAGCGCATTACTAGCGATATTCTCGCACGGGTTGAAGCATTAACGAGACTAGGATTAGGCTATCTATCACTTGAGCGTACCACGCCGACTTTGTCGCCAGGAGAGCTGCAGCGTTTGCGTCTGGCAACCCAAATCCGCTCGCAACTATTCGGCGTGGTCTATGTCCTTGATGAGCCGTCGGCGGGGCTACATCCGGCTGATACGCAAGCGCTGCTCGGTGCTTTGGATGAGCTGATAGCCGCTGGCAATTCGGTGTTTGTGGTCGAGCATGATGTGAGCGTCATCCGTCACGCCGATTGGGTAGTCGATGTCGGACCCAAGGCTGGCGTGCATGGCGGCGAGATTGTTTATAGCGGACCTGTAGCGGGTTTACGCGGCGTTAGCGAGTCATCAACCGCGCAATATCTATTTACTGATAACGACAGCGCAAACCAGCAAAACTTAAGACAACCTACTGCTTGGCTTAAGCTTACTGAGGTAGAGCGTAATAATATACAAGGTTTAGAGGTTGAGTTTCCGCTCGGGGTACTCACTAGTGTTACTGGGGTATCGGGTTCAGGCAAATCAAGTTTAGTCAGCCAAGCAGTAGTCGAATTAGTCAATGAAGCCTTGGGGAAAAAGACAGTTGCCCAAGCACCAACCGATGAAGCAGATCTGCTTGAGCAGGAGTTTGAAGCACCAACAGGCGGGCGCATTGTCTCTAGCATGGATAAAGTAAGCCGGCTTGTGAACATTAACCAAAAAGCCATTGGCCGTACACCGCGCTCAAACCTTGCTACTTATACCGGATTGTTTGATTATGTGCGTAAATTATTTGCTGCTACCAAGACTGCAAAAGTACGCGGTTATGATGCTGGCCGCTTCTCATTTAATACGCCAAAGGGACGTTGTCCCAATTGCGAAGGTTTAGGGTTTGTTAGCGTTGAGCTTTTATTTTTACCTAGTGTTTACGCACCCTGCCAAGTCTGTCATGGACAGCGCTATAACGATGAGACGCTTGAAGTCACTTATCGAGATCAAAATATTGCTGAAGTGCTAGATTTAACCGTTGAAAAAGCTTATGATTTTTTCGCCGATGACGCGCCTATTTTGCGTGCGTTAGATGCTTTATTGCAAGTGGGTCTTGGTTATCTGCGTTTAGGTCAACCCGCTACGGAGCTATCAGGCGGGGAGGCGCAGCGTATTAAGCTTGCCACCGAGCTACAACGCGTTCAGCGCGGCGATACGCTCTATATCCTCGATGAACCGACTACCGGTTTGCACCCAGCTGACGTCTCTATGCTCATGGCACAGTTAAATGGGCTGGTTGATGCGGGTAACACCGTTATTATGGTAGAGCACGATATGCAAGTGGCGAGCAATAGTGACTGGATTATCGATATGGGGCCAGGAGCTGGGGATGCCGGCGGGCAGATTGTCACTCAAGGGGTGCCAGCTACAGTAGCACAGTCAAAGAGGAGTCGTACCGCACCTTTTTTAACCTTAGCTTAGTTCTATAAATTCTAACTCTAAATAAAAAGATTGAGTATTAGCCCCAATAATCATCAGGGCAAGCAGGCAGCTCTACCAAAGTATTACGCAGCGCCTCAGACCAATGACGGCTAATCTTATTAAAGTGCTCGTCGTCGGCTTCGATACGGCGGCCTTTGGGCAGGGTTAAGCTATCGTTTTGATAGATCAAAAAGTCTATCGGCATACCCACAGATAAATTGGAGTGAATGGTCGAGTCGAATGATAGCATCAGCGCTTGGGTGGCATGATTGATATCGGTGTCGTAATCGACCGAACGATCTAAAACAGGCTTACCGTATTTGATCTCGCCTAATTGAAAGAAGGGCGTGTCTTCTGTGGCTTTTATAAAGTTGCCTTCAGGGTAGATCATATAGAGCTCAGGCTCTTGGCCCTTTATTTGACCGCCAAGCAAAAAAGAGCTGGTAAAGGTGCTGCTATTATCATCGTTGGCCACCGTTTGCGCATGCGCCATTACATTACGCATGCATTCGCCCACCATTTGCGCAGCGTCAAATAAAGTCGCTACGGTATTGATATTGCTCTCGGCGCGCTGATCGATATCGTTTTGTAGCTTATTAAATACCGCTTGCGACGTGGCTAAGCTGCCGGCGGTTTGTAGCACCATAAAGCGCTCACCTTCAACGCCATATTGGTAAAGCTTACGGAAGGTAGAGATGTGATCGACTCCCGCATTGGTACGCGTATCACTAGCGAATATTAGACCGTCTCTAAGACGAATAGCGGCGCAGTAAGTCATGAGTATCCTAAAAGTATATAAAGTAGTGAGGGCTATGATAGCCGCGTGACTAGTACTTGACTGTAAAGATTTTCGTAACCACCACCTATTCTGACGCCGCGTACGGGCGCAGTATCTAAGTAGTCACGGCCAATAGCGACATACACGTGTGAGTTTGGCTGGAACGCTTGGTTTGATATATCAAAAGTGTACCAAAAGCCATCTATATAAGCTTCCGCCCATGCGTGGCTGGCCATATGGTTCTCGGTATCATCATACAAGTAGCCTGAGACGTAGCGTGCAGGGATTTGCTGGTCGCGTAGTAAGCTCAAAAACACATGGGTATGATCCTGACAGACGCCGCCCGCCATGTTAAAGGCCTCAGCAGCTGTAGTACCGACATGGGTAACGTTTTTGACAAAAGGCATGGTCATGATTAGCGCATTAGCCATTTTCTTTAAACTATCGAGGGTAGGGGTTTTTAAGAAAGGCGCAGCAAACTCGCGCATCTCCTCAGAGCATTTGGTTAATGGACTCTGGACGGTAAATAGCAGATAGGGTACATTGTCCATATCCTCAAGCCGCTCGGTATCGGGGTTAATCTCAACAATACCAGAGGCTTGCATTTGCAAGTTATCATGGGTCTCATTACGGCTAAGGGTGAGCCATTCATTGCCGAAGCCGTCTTTTTGACTAACTGCGACTTTAGGCAGTAGCACATCCCAACGGTGAATCACTTGATGTGGCAGCTGCATCGGAGTCATACGGATGTATTGCACACTGCGCTGCGCTTGCTCGCCATAATAGTAATTGGTCTGATGACTGATTTGTAGTTTCATAATGTCCTCGTATTATTCTGTTTATCACTTTTATTAAGGTTACTTATGAGCTTAAACCCCTTGCTGCAAAATGATATTGAACTCACGGCTGATCATCTTAAAGTCGCTAAACTGCTTTGAGCGAATCATCTGATTGGTCAAACGCGTCAGCTCACGCCAGCGAGTGTTTTCAGGGAGCTGGTTAATCCAGTATTTAAATTGTAGGCTGATTTCGCTAGTATCTTCACCGAGTAAGACTGCGCGCTCAAGCTGCTCAAAGTAGCGGCCCAATTGCCAAAAGCAGGTCACGGTTGGATGTTCTTGCTTCATCGCTGCGTTACAGGCATACAGCTGCAGCGTTGCCGCGCGGTAAGTGCCAGCATTGGACAGACGCTTAATCAGGTTATACAGCTCTGCGGTGTCTTTACCGATGACGCCTTTTGCTTCTTGTACGTTGGTCTCGATAGAGGTGACCACGCTTGGAATTATATTTTGCTCCAACTCATTGAGCATCTGCGATTTCATGACTTTTAGCGAGTCGCTGGTATCTGCACTAAAGCCTAAGTTATGAATGAGGTGCTGAACCTGTGATTTTTTAATATCACCATTGATCAGCTGTTTCATGATGCTGTCATAGTAATATAAGCGCTCACTATAACGACCGAGCCAAATTAAATAGCTACCGGTGGATAGCAGCAAGATCATTGGCGCGTCGTCTAAATCGGCAAACCCTGCTTCAGTTGGCTGCGCGCGATTATAGTAGCTGGCATGATTGACAGCGCTATTCTCTACGCTTGATAGGTCAGCTCTATCAGCCGTTTTATTTACATGGGTTTTACTGGTGTGAGGTTGGTTTAATTTATCATCATCGACAACCCAAGTGTCTTTAATGCCGCCTCCTTGAGAGGAGTTGACCACTAACGAGCCTTCCACCATAGCTACTCGAGTGAGGCCGCCTGGTACGATGTCGACTGAGCCATCGCCATGACTGAGTATGAACGGACGCAAATCAATATGACGCGGGGCGATACCGTCGATGACAGCGGTAGGATTGGTAGATAGGGAAATGGTAGGCTGGGCGATAAAGCCTGCTGGGTTTTCAAGCAAGCGCTTACGATAGTCGCTAATCTCTTGCTTGCTAGAGGTCGGACCAATCAGCATCCCGTAGCCGCCCGAGCCTTGGGTTTCTTTGACGACTAATTTATCGAGATTATCCAGCACATAAGCGAGTTCATCAGGCTTGCGGCATTGATAAGTTTCTATATTTGGTAGTATAGGCTCTTCATTGAGATAAAACTTAATCATGTCCGGCACAAAAGGATAGAGACTTTTGTCATCAGCGACGCCCGTACCTGGCGCATTCACAATGACCACATTACCGGCGCGGTAAGCACTCATTAGTCCTGAAACGCCTAAAATAGAGTCTGATTGGAAGGCAAGCGGGTCAATAAAAGGGTCGTCGATTCGGCGGTAGATGATATCTACTTGCACTTTGCCGCGAATGCTTTGCATATAGACTTTACTATCTTCAACAACCAAATCATAACCGTGAACGAGTGGTACATTCATCTCATGCGCCAAAAACGCATGCTCATAATAAGCACTGTTAAAGCGTCCTGGGGTTAAGATGACGATTTGTGGGTCGTATTTGCTGATCGAGCTAGCCAGACATTTCTTCAGGCGTTTAGGATAATCACTGATGCCCAATACCGGCGTATGCGCAAATAAATCGGCGAGGAGGGTTTCAGAGATAGTACGGCTCTCAAGCATATAAGAGACGCCAGAAGGCGTACGTAGATTGTCTTCTAATACACAAAATCTACCCTCTTCATCACGAATCAAATCAATACCGCTAATGTGCGAATAAATCGGTTTATCGAGCTCAATCCCCATCATCCACGGCTCATAGCAGCCGCTAGCATAGACGTAGCTGGCAGGTACGATATCGGCTTTCATTATCGCTTGGTCGTGGTAAATATCGTGCAAAAAAGCATTCAATGCGGTGATACGCTGCTTACAGCCTGCTTCTATGAGCTGCCATTCGCTAGCAGAGATGATACGGGGCACGATGTCAAAAGGAATCATCCGCTCGATATTTTTGGCATCACTATAGACGGTAAAGGTGACACCTTTACGATAAAAGATGTTTTCGGCTTGTTCATTAAGATGATTAATCGCATCCATGCTCGTATCATCAAGCCAGTCGCCGACCGCTTGGGCAACAGGGCGATACTTACCTTTGGCATCTTTTAGCTCATCGAAACAAGGACGCTTCTCCAAGGTTTTTTTTGTTTGGCTTTGAGATTGTGTCTGGTTCTGATTTTGGCTCTGTTTCTGAGTCGCTTCTTTAGTCATAAATACCTCACGCATCCTTGGTAAAGTTTAAAGTTATGATGAACACAATAACTCTCCCTATATGACTTAAGACTATAGCGCGTCTTTAGGGTAATACACAACAGAGGTTCGACATTAATATTTTGTTTTTATTCGCTTTTCTTTCATATTTTAAGCTTGGTTTATGACCTGTTGAAGCTAATTATTAGTCCTGTATAGTAAAAAATAATTCAAGTCAGATTGTCAGTATTTAATCACATCACTACCACCAAACCCTCATTCGCTGGAATATTACCCGCACAAACGTCTTCATAAACTTCTGATAGACCTTCAATCCCGTCTAGTTCTCTGACTTTTAGCCAGTTACTAGTCTTTGCAGCGCACTGCATTATGTATTGTCCAGTGCGTTTGTTAAATTCCTCAGTGCCTAATTCTTTCATTAGCTTTTGAATATAACTTGGCGCAAAGAACTGTTCGCTACGCTCCTTAATAATACCATCCATTTGACGAGGTTCATCCCAATGGGTCAGTCCGACATTGATTGTGAAGCGCATATTAGCGCCTAAGTGGCTATGCAATCGACTTAGTACCGCAAAGTTAGCAGACATATCGACGATGACGGTAGGTTTGCTAGCATCAAGCTGCTCAAGATCGTTATAGCTTAAGACATTATCATAAGTATCAATCGAACTTACAAAGTCCACGTTACGAGTTGAGGTGAGCCCGATAACCGCAGGCGCGTCTTCGTCCTCGTCAAGTCCATAAGCGAGCCCAATACTGGTCTTGCTTGACGCGCTGATTATGACCACTTGCTCAGCGCCATACCAGTCATTGCTCTTTAACATCTCTTGTATACAAAACGCGGTGAGATGCAGTACAGCAAGTAACATGCGCAGGTTGTCATGAGTGCGGTCATAGTCCGTCTCGTGATTGACACGCTGATAGAGGTTGTAGCTTGGCGGCAATTCGGCGCGATGGTCGCTACCATCCATCAAGCTTGAAGGTGTAATCCGAACAGGTTTTATCACAAGCTCATTGGCAGGCGGGAAGTAGCCAAAGAGTCTATCGCCAACGGGAATAGCATCGCTATTGGACTCGGTCACATCCGCAAAGCCCCATACAGGAATGATGCCCCATTGTTCTGCGTTTCTGCCGTTAGGCGCAAAGAACTGCCAGTAGCGCAGCTGATCGCCCATCACCGCATAAGTAATATTATTGGCGGTAAAAGCAAATCGATCGACTTTGACGAGCACTTCACCATCTTTGATAGTAGCTTTGGGCGTTTCGACTATTCGGGATTGGGTTAGGTCGGCTTTATTGGTTTGAAACTCTAGCATGTCTTCATCCTTGATATGAGTTGTTGGCTATTATAGGTATCATAAGCATACTTTAGCATATCACGACACTTACCTTGTTTTAACGGCTACGATTATGTAGCAAATTGATACGATAAATGTGGTTTAATTGATATAACAAATTGAACCAATGCAAGGCAAAAATATGTTTGAAATGATAAAAGAATGGCGAGAGCAGCGAGTACTCGATAATAGCGATTTTACTCGAGATGATTGGCAGCGCGCTGCTAAGCGTATTGTCATCCTCGATAGATTGAATGAAGAAGAAATGGAGCGCTTGTTTGAATTGGCAACCTTATTCCTAGATAGTAAATCTATCACGGGCGCGCAAGGTTTTGAGATTACCGATGCCGTTAGACAGTCGATTGCGCTGCAAGCCTGTCTACCTATCTTAAGTTTAAGCTTAGAGTGGTATGCGGGCTGGTCATCTATCATCATCTATCCAGGCTCATACAAAAGCGATGCCAAAAGCGTTGATGAATTTGGCATCGTCCACGAAGGTAGTCAACACCGTAGCGGAGAGGCGTGGCAGCGCGGGCCTGTTATTTTGTCATGGAAAGATGCCAAGCACTCCGGCGAACGCGACGGGCATAATGTGGTCATTCATGAGTTTGTACATAAGCTCGACATGCTCAACGGCCGTGCTAACGGATTTCCGCCGCTGCAGCCGGATATGGATCCTGAACGCTGGACCACCATTATGAGCCGCGACTTTGAAGACTTTCAAACCCATCGCAAATCTGGCTTAGATCGTTATGGCGCAACCAATCCGGCGGAGTTTTTGGCGGTACTCAGTGAAGTGTTTTTTGAGACCCCGCAAAAGCTGATTGATGCTTATCCTGATATTTATGACATTATGGAGAAGTTTTTTCGGCAGTCGCCACTATGATACATAACTAAATATGAATATAACTTACTAATAACCAAAAAGGGTAGTGTAATGCCCTTTTTTAATCGTTATCAGTCAACTTAAATTAATACCTTAAACCGTCCACTGATCAGAGATAATAGCGACTAAATAGCGCTTACCTTGATACTCATCAAATACCAAACGCATAGCACGCCAGTCCATACCACCGTATTGTTCGCTACCATCTTTATAAAACTCAACATAATCGGCGTTTTGATATATTTTACTTAAATTATCAATACTATTACCTGTAGCTTGGCTATCGTTAACAGTCATAGTGGCATTTTCATCAAAAACCTCTGCGTTAACCCAAGTCTGCAAATAGTCAGGCAAAGTTGTGATGAGTGGATCGCCTGTGCCGTCTTTTTCGCCCCAAGTTAAGCGAATGTCAGACTTTTGCAAATATTGAGCAAATTGAGTACGGCTAAAGGATTTATCAGACTCTGGGCGCACATAAGCATACATTGAGAAGCGTACGCCGCGTATCGGATGAATATCATTCTTAATGCTAGCATAGCTGCCATTAGCCAAAGCTTGTTGAATACGTAGAGCCTGTTGTTCAAGCGTCTGCGCCGGTGCTGACGTAGAGTTTTGATTATGGATCACAGGAGTGTTGATAGCTGCGTTATGTTGTGCGGAGCTGTTTTGCGAATTAGTAGCAGACTGACAGCCAACTATAACTAATGAGATAGCTGCAGTAATTATTAGTGATAAAGAATTAGACAGTTTGCTCATAACGACATCCTTAGCGTAGCAGAAAATTAAAAACCGTAACTTATTTTATTATAATACTGGCAATAGTAAATCAAACATTAATAGCGACATCAATAGTTAGTATTTACTTAAAGCGTATGCAAAAGCCGTTGGTTTGTTTTCGCATAATGTATATTATGTTAAATATACTGTATTAGAGTACGGCTCGGTCTAGTGTTTGACTTATCATTCTTAAATCGCTTTTAGAACTCATCCATTGATTTAATAATGTTGTTCTAGTATTTAAAGCAGTGCTTATTTTGCTTGAAGCTTAGTCGGTTTTTTAACTCTCAAGCGATAACATATTCATAATCAGTTTAATCAGCGTCTCTTTTTGATTGGGATCTGATTCTGCTACTAGCAAGGTTAAAGCAGCAAGTCCGGTATTATTAATGACCATATCGCCCCCATCATTGAGCAATCTGCTATTACGATGCAAAAAATCAACGAACAAAAAAGCGCCGCTGCGTTTATTACCATCGGTGAAAGGATGGTTTTTGACCATAAAATACAATAAGTGCGCCGCTTTACTTTCAATCGTTGGGTACGCAGGTTCGCCAAATACGCTTTGCTGTAAGTTACCTAGTACACTATCCAAACCGTCACCGCGAGGTTTAGCAAATAGCTCAGTGGCCTCACCGCGCGCCATTAGCTGTGATTTTAGGTCGTTTAATGCGGTCATTGCTTCATCTGTGGTCGGCAAAGTACCGCCAGATTGCCCTGCAGGGTCATCAAGCAAGCCTTCGTCGTAGCGTTGCAGCCATAAAAAGGTCTGGGTATAACGGCTGATAATCTCAATCAATCCACGACCTTCGTCAGTTTTTAATTCAGGGCTTAGAGCAGTTTTTTTAATCAAAGCCAGTGCTTGCTGCAATTCACTAGAGTTTTTATCAAACCTTTGTTCATTTAGCGTGTACCCTTGTGCTAGATATTCACGCAGACGCTGAGTGGCCCAAATACGAAACTGAGTACCTTTTTTAGAATTAACCCGGTAGCCTACAGAGATAATCGCATCTAGATTATAAAAACGAATTTTTCGGCGCACTTGGCGCTTACCTTCTTGTCGAACTACCGAGGATTCCTCGGTAGTTGCTTCTTGGTCGAGCTCGCCTTCGTTATAGATGTTTTTTAGGTGCAGACTGATAGTATCCGTATCTTTCCCAAACAACTCTGCTAATTGAGCTTGTGACAGCCATAAAGTATCGTGTTCTAAACGAATCTCTATCGCTGCTTGTCCATCATCGGCTTGGTAGATCTCAATCTTTGCTTGGTTGTTATCTATGCGATCGTTGGTTATCATTGATATTCCTTTAAAGATAAGGCTCTATGAATTAGGCGGACTTTAAGCTATTAATCAGCATCCTAAACACACGGTATCATTTTTAAATTCAGTCAACACTATGACATATAAAAAAAGACCACAACGCTAAGCTGTAGTCTTTTTAACATCAACATAAACTATTGAAAAAATAGTGACTTAGGCGGTATCTGTCGCCTTTTGACGACGATCTGCCAACATACCGCGCTCTATAATAAAATCAATAATTTCTTCTACGCCTACACCATCATACAAGTTAGCAAAAATAAAAGGTCTATCGCCGCGCATTTTTTTAGAATCACGCTCCATAACGTCCAATGACGCATGCACCGATTCGGCAATGTCTATCTTATTAATAATTAATAGATCTGACTTGGTAATACCCGGGCCACCTTTACGCGGGATTTTATCACCCGCTGCCACGTCAATGACATAAATAGTCAAATCTGACAATTCAGGGCTAAAGGTCGCCGCTAAGTTATCACCGCCGGATTCAACCAATACCAACTCTAAACCTGGATGACGCTCTTGTAAGTCATCAATCGCCGCCAAATTCATTGAGGCATCTTCACGAATGGCGGTGTGTGGACAGCCGCCAGTTTCAACCCCAATAATACGATCGGCAGGTAGCGCATCATGTTTTAATAAAAAGTCCGCATCTTCTCTAGTGTAGATATCGTTGGTGACTACGGCTAAGTTATAGTCGTCCTTTAGCGCACTACACAACTGGCGTAATAATGCCGTTTTTCCTGAGCCAACAGGACCGCCCACGCCTACTCTTAAACACTGTGTCATATATAAATTCCTTTAAAGTATTGTTAATTTTAAAACTAAAATATAGTTTATATTCTATTTTGAATATTAACTTCTGAATAATCTTGAGTACTGAGTTTCATGTAACGCGCTGCCCAATGCCACACCCGGTAATATTGGCCCTAGCTCATCGTCAGTGAGTGATAAGGCTGTATCCACAGCATATACCAATTGCGCTCGCAGCTTCTCGTTGATGCGCTGAGCGGCAGTTTGCCCAAGAGGCATCGCCTTACAAGCGACAGCCAATTGGTTCTCAAGCCAAGCCCAAGCAAAGCCTAGTAGGCTCAAACGGACAGGGACGCCGCGCTTATGTGCCGTCCATGCAAAGGCCGTCAGATAAGTAGCATCTTTTGGGAATTGCGCCTCGCCTTCTTCTATATTGGGCTGCAAGTCCAGACTATTTAATAAACGGATCAAAGCAAGTCCTAGTCGCAAGTCTTCATCGCTAAGCTCAGCACTCTCACAGTTGGCTTGTAGCCACTCATTCCAGTGCAGCAGCTGCTGTCTGTCTGCATCTTGCCAAGCTTGCATCAGGCGCACCAATACCGGAAGCTCGCAACGAGTCAGCCCATCTTCTAATACGCCTTCGAGCCAAAAGGCTAATTGCGCTTCATTAGTCACCCACTCTAGCTCAAAGGCGCTCTCAAGCCCTTGTGACCAAGCAAATGCGCCAATAGGTAGTGCAGGACTGACCAATTGCATAAGACCTAATAAACTCAAGTCGTCTATTGGGGTGGCTAGCGTGTCTGCTAATGAGCCTTGTTTAAGGGGATCAGTGCTCATGATGATGTCCATGATTGTGGTTATGGTTCTGAGCGTGGCTATGGCCTAAAAACTTACCCTTATCCGTGTTGGCATAAGCGCCAGATTCAGGATCAAAAGGCGCTTGATGGTGCGTTAACGTAGCGCCAAGAAGCTGGGCTAACTCTTCTAACACATGATCAGGTGCAAAGCGCACCCAATAGCGACCTTCATTAGTATCATTATCGTCAGTATTGTCATAACCTATGGCTAAAGGTACATGACGATTACCTAAGTGATAGCACAACCGTGCAAGAGGTAAACCATTGTCAATATAGGCTGTCGTCACTGCTTCATCAGCTGCCAATACTTCAATAATCTCGCCTGTTTTGGCCTTGAGCAAACTACCATGATGTAGTACTGGTCCACGCTCTAAAAATAAGCCTACCTCTTGTCCCTTGTCAGTGACCGCGCGTAAACGACCGCGCACTCGCAGCTCATAAGGCAAGGTTAAGGTGTCGGTGGCTGCCTGCTGTAGATTCTGATTATCAGCATCTACAGCGTGATCTAATCTTTGTATAAACTCAAGCATAAAACGTCCTAAAATAAGTGGTAGCGCTGTGCTAAGGGTACTATCGATAAAGGCTCACATGTTAATAGCTCACCATCTGCGTGCACCTCATAGGTTTCAGGATCTACTGAGATATCAGGGCAATAATCGTTTAGCTTCATGTTTTTTTTGCGCATTTGACGTACATTTTTACAAGGCTCAAGCCGGCTCATAAGACCTAGCTTTTCTTCTAGGCCTGTGTTGGCAGCCGCCTGACTGATAAAGGTGACCCGCGTGGCTGATACCGCTTTACCTAATGCGCCAAACATACGTCGGTAATGTACTGGCTGCGGCGTAGAGATAGCAGCATTAGGATCACCCATCGCCGCCCCTGCTATCATACCGCCCTTTAATATAATCGAGGGTTTAACGCCAAAGAATCCGGTTTTCCACATCACCAAGTCAGCTAGTTTGCCAACTTCTATCGAACCAACCTCATGGGCAATACCGTGGGTAATAGCAGGGTTGATGGTATATTTGGCAATATAGCGCTTCACCCGAAAGTTATCAGCGCCAAGCTCTTTATCTTCTGGCAAGAGTCCGCGCTGAATTTTCATCTTATGCGCGGTTTGCCAAGCGCGGCATACCACCTCCCCAATGCGGCCCATCGCTTGCGAATCTGACGACAGCATAGAGATGGCGCCCAAGTCTTGGAGGATATCTTCGGCAGCAATAGTCTCGCGGCGAATGCGTGAGTCCGCAAAAGCGACATCTTCAGGGATATTTGGGTCTAAGTTATGGCACTCCATCAGCATATCTAAATGCTCATCAACGGTGTTGATAGTATAAGGCCGTGTGGGATTGGTCGAGGACGGTAACACGTTAGGCTCACCGCATGCGACAATAATATCGGGAGCGTGACCACCGCCTGCGCCTTCGGTATGATACGAGTGTATGGAACGATCTTTACAGGCATCGAGCGTCTCTTTGACAAATCCAGACTCATTTAAGCTATCGGCATGTAGCGCGACTTGGATATCATACTTATCAGCCACGTCTAAAGCACAACTAATAGCCGCAGGAGTCGCCGCCCAGTCTTCATGAACTTTAAGACTCATAGCACCTGCTTTGACTTGTTGCTCTAACGCTTCAGGTTGACTGGCACTACCTTTACCCAAAAACCCAATATTGATAGGCAACTCATCCACTGCTTGCATCATTTTGCCTAAATGCCAAGGACCAGGCGTTTGCGTGGTCGCGACCGAACCGGTTGCAGGCCCCGTGCCGCCACCAATCATGGTGGTCAGACCACTCATCAAAGCCTCATCTACTTGCTGCGGGCAAATATAATGAACGTGGGTATCCACCCCGCCTGCAGTCAAAATCTGACCTTCACCGGCGATAATTTCTGTGCCTGGGCCAATCACAATATCGACATCAGGCTGAGTATCAGGGTTACCGGCTTTACCAATGGCGGCGATACGACCGTTTTTTAGGCCGATATCGGCTTTGACAATACCCCACCAATCGACAATGATTGCATTGGTAATTACTGTATCCATCACGGCCTCATCACAGCGCTGGCTTTGTCCCATACCATCACGAATGACTTTACCGCCGCCAAATATGACCTCTTCGCCATAATGCGTGTAGTCTTTTTCAATCTCTATCCACAGCTCGGTATCCCCTAAGCGTATTCTGTCCCCTGTGGTAGGCCCGTACATATTTGCATAAGCATCGCGTGAAATTTTCATGACTACTCCTCGCCGCTATTTTTGTTTGTTTTTTTACCGCTATCAGCTTTATTATCAGCACTCTCTTTATCCAAAGGCCCCATAACATCGCCATGAAACCCATAGATAATCCGAGCGCCAGAATACGGAATCAGAGACACTTCGCGCTTTTGACCCGGTTCAAACCGAATCGCCGTGCCAGCAGGTACTGCCAAACGACGACCATACGCTTTTTTGCGGTCAAACTCTAAGGCATAATTGACTTCAGCAAAATGATAATGTGAGCCCACTTGAATGGGTCTATCGCCTATATTGGCCACTTCAATCGTAATCACTTCACGATCGGCAAACAGCTCAATATCGTTTTCTTTTAATTTATACTCGCCAGGTATCATCATAGCGTATCTCCTTATACGATGGGATTATGGACGGTGACCAGTTTAGTACCATCAGGAAAGGTAGCTTCGACCTGTACGCTCTCTACCATCTCAGCGACGCCTTCCATAACATCGTCACGTGTTAGCACTTCACGGCCGGCGCTCATCATGTCAGCCACCGTTCGACCCTCACGTGCGCCCTCCATGATAAATGCGCTGATGAGAGCGACAGATTCTGGATAGTTTAGCTTAATACCTTTGGCTTTACGGCGCTCTGCTAATAAAGCGGCGGTAAACAACATCAGCTTATCTTTATCTCTTGGGGTCAATTCCATTAGTTATTCCTCTTGTCGTGACTGTTTATTATGATTATTACAACTTATTATTTATTGCGACTGGTGTTTAAAAGATGTTTAGAACCTGCTTTAAGTTTTTATTATATGAGTCAAAAGCAGCTTTTTAAGTAAGCCAAATACGAGGCGTTGTCGCTTTAAGCCCTATCAAATGCGGCCGAACGATATTGCGCACTTGTTGAAACAACGCCCAGACATCGTTACGCTCTGACCCTAAATAACGTATGAGTAACACGCCGCGCCGATAGATCACTGCCCACTGCGTGGCTGCGCTTTGAAAGGAAGGATAAGCCGCTTCGGTCGCCGTCAGTAAAGTCGCGTGTAACTGCTCAACCACCTCATCAGGATTATTCAAACCCACGACCCACATAGTGGCATGAACGCTCGCACCGCCCTGCCCCCACATACCCATGAAGCGGGGATGATTTGGGTCAATGACTTGCTTTTCTATCCATAGCGGTTGGCCGTTTTGAGTGAGGCAAAAATGTTGTTCAAGCTTACCACTAGCAAAAGGTAAATCGCTGGCAGGACGACCTAACCCCATAATTTCCCAGCCCAGACACTTAGAGCTCTCATCCAAATCTATCAGAACGGTTTGCTTCCCAAGAGAACCATCGAAGGCTATTGTCTCCTGCGGTAGCCATTCTAGAACAGAATCATTAGTCACCTTTAGATGAGTATGTTGGCTCCACGCCACATGATTACTATCTGCTCGATACAACTTATTGGCAGCTGGCGTCGTTAATAAGGTAGTGGCATTATCAGTGACCGTCACATCGATATTGAGCGAATCGCCACTGGCAATACCGCCCGGCGGATGCAAGAGATACACATGACAGCAGCCATCACGGCCTTCCGGATAAAATGGTCTTTGAACACGCAGAGGACCATAATGGCGCACCGTATTCATGCGGGTAATGACTTTAGTGAAAGATGTGACGTTTACTTTTGAGCAAGCGATGCAAAGTGCGTCAGTGGTTGATTTAAACATCCTAGAAAAAGTAGAAGCGCTTGATGAGACCAGCGTGCAGTTCACCTTGAAAACCCCACAATCCACTTTTGCTAACAGCTTAGTGGCTACAGGGATCGTGCCAGCGCATGCTTATGATGATAATTATGCCGAAAACCCTGTCGGCTCAGGGCCGTTTCAATTAGTGCAGTGGGATAAAGGGCAGCAGCTTATTGTAGAGGCTAATCCTGAGTACTATGACAAGCACCCTTATTTTAAGAAGTTAACGTTTGTGTTCTTAAGTGAAGACGCCGCCTTTGCAGCAGCGCAAGCAGGGACGGTTGATATTACCTATCTGCCGGCCGCTTTTAGTCACCAAAAAGTACCTGGCATGAAGCTTGAATCAGTCGAAACGGTGGATAACCGCGGCATTGCCTTTCCTTACGTTAAGTCAGGCAAAATGACAGAAGAAGGTTTGCCCATTGGCAACGACGTCACCGCTGATCCAGCGATTCGTCACGCTATCGATATTGCAGTAGACCGTGAAGCGTTAATCGAAGGGGTGTTAGAAGGCTATGGTTCGCCGGCTTATACCTCGGTCGATGGTTTGCCATGGTGGAATCCAGAAACCGTGGTCGATGATGCAAACATGGATGGCGCTCGTAAGATGCTAGCCGATGCAGGCTGGGAAGATACCAATGGCGACAGCGTGCTTGAAAAGGACGACCTAGATGCCAAGTTTACCCTTTATTATCCGGCCAATGACGTTATCAGGCAGTCGCTTGCCATTGCCGTTGCCGATATGATAAAGCCCTTAGGTATTCATATTAATATTGAGGGCGGCAGCTGGGATAGTATCGGCAAAAAAATGCATTCTAACGCGGTGTTAATGGGCTGGGGTAGCCATAATCCTTATGAGCTGATCAATATTTATGGTAGTGAAAATGCGGGAGTTGATTTCAATAATACAGGCTTCTACAGCAATAAAAGCGTAGATAAATATTTTAAACAAGCGCTACAAGCAAAGAGTGAAAGAGAAGCACTTGAGTATTGGAAAAAAGCGCAGTGGGATGGAACGACAGGACTTAGCGGTAAAGGTGACGCGGCTTGGGTCTGGCTGGTTAATATTGACCACTTATACCTGATGAAAGACAATCTCGATATTGGTAAGCAAAGAATCCATGTCCATGGACACGGTTGGCCTGCGACTGACAATATCGTAGATTGGACATGGAGTAAGTAATGTGCAAAAAAATATGGGAGGTAAAGTTAGTACTTACTTTTTGTACAAAGGTCTAAGAATGGCATCATTATTAGTTGCCATTAGCTTTATCTCATTTATCCTGATGAAGAACTCCCCTATTGATCCTGTGCAAGCTTACATCGGCGCGGATATGCTAAATGTAGGACCTGAGCAGCGTCAGCAAATAGCGGAATATTGGGGACTTAATAAACCTGTTTTGGTGCAGTATGCGAATTGGGCGGCGGCGGTACTGCAAGGCGATTTGGGTACCTCAATGATTTATCGGCGTCCGGTTAGTGAGGTTATCGGTGAGCGTTTTATAAGCTCCTTAGCGCTTATGATAGTAGCATGGACGTTATCTGGGGTGATGGGATTTGTGCTTGGTGTCGTTGCCGCTATGAAAAATGGCACCTGGATTGATCGCGCTATTCAATGGTACTGCTATACCCTAGCCTCCACCCCTACTTTTTGGATGGGACTGTTGGTGCTTATTATTTTCGCGGTATGGCTTGGCTGGTTTCCGATCGGTTTAGGAGTGCCAGCAGGAGTTTTAGCGGAGGATGTGGTGTTTTTAGATCGAGTAAAACACCTTGTGCTTCCGGCATTAACACTCAGTATTGTCGGCGTTGCCAACGTGGCACTGCATACCCGTCAAAAGCTCATTGAGGTGCTATCAAGCGACTACGTCTTATTTGCAAGGGCTCGCGGTGAAAAAGGTTTTTCTTTGTTTTGGAGGCATGGCCTACGCAATATTGCTTTACCCGCAGTTACCCTACAGTTCGCTGCGTTTAGTGAGTTATTTGGCGGCGCTATTCTTGCCGAGCAAGTCTTTTCTTATCCAGGACTTGGAAAAGCAACGATAGACGCAGGTTTACGGGGAGACGTGCCACTGTTATTAGGCATCGTTTTATTTAGCACCATCTTTGTCTTTGCGGGCAATTTAATTGCCGATCTGATTTACTACCTCGTCGATCCGAGGACGAGGGAAAGTAGAATGCTATGATGCCAAGTAGCCCAAATAGCCAAAGTAAACCAAGCAACATGACCAATAAAAACCATAAGCGCTTTAAACGCTTTGGACTCAATCTCAGACAGCGCACGCTGCTGACTATTATAGTTGCCAGTATATTCCTAGCCAGTGTCATACTTGGCGGCATTGTTATAGATGAAGGCAAAATTGCCAGCAATTTAACTGATCGTAACCTGTCTCCTTCACTCGAGCATCTCTTTGGCACCGATTGGCTGGGCCGAGATATGTTTGCACGCACGATTAAGGGTTTGAAGCTAAGTATCGGAGTAGGATTGCTCGGCGCAGTAGGCAGCGCTTTTATAGCGCTCGTGCTAGGTATGGCAGCCGCAACAATGGGCCGTATGACCGATCGCGTGATTACGTGGGTTATTGACCTGTTTTTGAGTGTGCCGCATTTGGTAACGCTGATTCTCATCTCATTTATGCTAGGCGGCGGTTTTAAAGGCATCGTGGTTGGTTTGATATTGACGCACTGGCCAAGTCTGGCACGGGTGATTAGAGCCGAAGTCATGCAAATACGCTCTGCGGACTACGTGCAAGTCTCGCAGCAAATGGGAAAATCGCAGTGGTGGATTGCGACTAATCATATCTTCCCGCATCTTATCCCGCAGCTGTTAGTGGGATTTATGCTCATGTTCCCGCACGTTATCTTGCACGAAGCATCCGTGACGTTTTTAGGATTAGGCTTATCGCCTCATGAACCAGCGATCGGTATTATTTTATCAGAGTCGATGAGATATTTATCATCAAATCTTTGGTGGTTGGCCTTTTTCCCCGGAGTGTCCTTGCTTATCGTGGTGCGCACGTTTGAGACCATTGGTGAAAACTTAAGAAAATTGCTCGATCCTACAGAAGCAAACCAGTAAAAAAGGGAGAAATAGATGTCGACTTTAGAAGTAAAAGATTTATCGATATCGTTTAACCAATATATGAGCGGGTTAAAACAAAGAGAGCTCACTGTCGTCTCAGGTTTAGACGTGAGTGTAAAAAAAGGTGAAATACTAGCCATCGTGGGAGCGAGTGGTTCGGGAAAGAGTTTACTCGCGCATTCAATTTTAGGTATTTTGCCAGCGAATGCGAATGTGAGTGGCACCATCAAATATAAAGGGGAAGCATTGACGGCTAAGCGGCAAGAATCATTACGCGCCAGTGAGATTGCTTTGATTCCGCAATCCGTTAATTTTCTTAACCCACTTATGCGTGTAGGCAAGCAAGTCAGGTCGCCTATGAATGATAAGGCGACAATTGCGGCTCAAAGAGAAGTATTTAAGCGACTCCATCTAGGCCCAGAGGTTGAAGATATGTATCCTTTCGAGCTCTCTGGTGGCATGGCGCGCAGAACCTTGCTCTCGACTGCCATTGTCAGAGATGCCAAGCTTATTATTGCCGATGAACCGACACCTGGACTTGATCCTGTAATCATCAAAGAGGCACTACAGAGCTTTCGAAACCTGGCTGATGAGGGGCGCACCATTATGTTCATTACCCACGACATTGAAGCGGCCTTACAAATCGCCGATCGGATTGCTGTTTTTTATGCAGGGACGACGCTTGAAGTGGCATCAGTAGAAGATTTTACAGGAGACGGTAACAGACTGCGTCATCCTTATAGCAAAGCATTATGGCGTGCCTTACCACAAAACGATTTTATTCCCATTGCAGGTTCGCAGCCTAAGCCAACTGGCCTTTCGCCCGGTTGCTTATTTGCGCCGCGCTGTACGCTTATGATACCTGACTGTAGCGAAGTACAGCCAGACATGCGAGATCTTCGTGAAGGAAAAGTAAGGTGTCTGCATGCAACTTGAAGCCAAAAATATTGGATTTCGCTACGATGATGGACCTTGGTTATTTCGAGGAGTAAATATAACGATAGAATCGGGCGAAATCGTTGGGCTCGTTGGACCCAGCGGCTCAGGTAAAACCACCCTTTGTCGTATTTTATCCGGTTATGAAAATCCCGTAGGAGTAAGCGTTACGCTAAATGGGTCAGCTATCTCTAAAGAAGCTTATCATCCGGTGCAATTGGTGTTTCAACATCCTGAAAAAGCGGTGAACCCACGCTGGAAAATGTGGAAAGTGCTTAATGAAGGTTGGGAACCTAATAAAGAATTGTTAGATTTATTAGGGATTGAAGAGGAGTGGTTTACGCGCTTTCCGAGGGAGCTATCAGGAGGCGAACTGCAGCGGTTCTGTGTGGCAAGAGCGCTTGGGCCAAAGACGAAGTTCCTCATTGCTGACGAGATGACAACCATGCTTGATGCGATTACGCAAGCGCAGATTTGGCATGCGGTGCTAGAGAGCTGTGCGCATAGTGAGGTTGGCATTCTGGTCGTCAGTCATGATGCGGCGCTTGTTAATCGGCTTTGTCAGCGGGTGATTGACTTGAGCGCCTTGGCATGTGCTGAACATTAACAAAAAGGCACTACTGATAGCTAAGCATTCAACCATTACTGTTAACCTATCTAAACAAGCTCTATTAGTAATCACTCTCACGATACAAGGTAGTTTGTGCTTCCTTGGCGAAGTCTTCATAGCTGACGCTAGCGGACTCCTCATTCTGTAAAACTTGCCCATTAGCTACTTCTTGGTTGGGTGTTGAGGGCGGCTTAGTGACTGACTGATCTTTGCTTTTTTTACTATCCATACTAGCGCTAGTATTTTGAACAGTAGCGTCCGAAATTTTATTTTCATTAGTATCACTAGCCTGATTGGTCTTTTGCTCTGACAGGATTACTTGTTTATCTTCATCTGAGCTGCTAGAAGGTGTCGCAGTAGCATGGTTATTGGCGACGCTCTCTTCAATAGAGGGTTTATCCTCAGCGGCCACTACGTTTCCTCCGCTAGTCGATGAGCTATTGCTGGTCATTAGACTAAAAATAACGACAATCACTACCAACAAAATTAAAACAACGCTAGCAGCAATAATTTTTAACTTACTACCCTTTTTAGTGGTATCGTTAGCGTTGTTTTCGGTTTGCTCCAATAATAGGGTGTCAGCTTCAGCAGGCTTATCTACATGCTGGTCTAATGCGGTTGTTGCTGCGCTACGTTTAGAGAATATTGAGCTTAAAAGTGTATTCTTTTTCTTTTTTTGTCCGGCAAAATATTGCATCTCCTCTTCGCTCAACAGCTTATGCGCTAAGCTCCTATCGACACCGTCGTATGCTTCATTGCCACTATCGTTATTAGAGTTTTGCATAGCTACTCAGACACTTAACTATTAACCGATTACTTAGATCGCATCACAGCCGCTTACTTCAAAGTACGGCGGTAGACAATATCATGAATAATTATTATATAGCTATAATGCCAAAAACATCTAGGTCGAATGTCGCTTTTTTTACAGGCAGCAAAAAGAGACCATTAGCAGACTAATGATCGCTATCAGAAAACTTTAAGACGGTTCAAGAAGATATAGTTACTCTGTATAGCACCTCATAAGTTACCGTTAGGACAAATTGTCATTTATAAAGCAGTTATTTTTAATATTAAAATCTAATAAGAGCTGTCACGGTACACCACTTTCTGTGATTCTGCTTTGAAGCTGTCGTAACTGATAGTAGGCTCTACGTCGGTCTCTCCAAGTTGCATTGAGCGTACTCTAGTCGTCATTTTAGCTTCAGGGGCAGTTTTTGCTAATTCAGCGTTTAAGGCTAGGCTATTTAGACTGTGTTTCACTCGCGCTAATTCTCTAGCATTGGCGGCATTTGTTGCTCTTTCTTGTGCCATAGCGATAGTATTCGCTAATGAGTTTTCTTTACCTATGACTGATATATTGTTACTGACCTCAGACATCTGACTGTCAACCGCTGTAATGCGATCGATCAAGGTGTCAGTAGCGCTAAATAAAATAATCACTAACGCTAGCAGCAATAAAGCACAAGACACACCAATAATTGTCAGCAGCCTTGCACTATTGTTTGAGCTCTCATCAGTGGCTACTACCGTTCTGCTGGTCGCAATCATCCGGTGACCATTGTCTTGGGTATAGTCTTCTAAAGAGCTTTGTGGGTAGTTAGCAGCGTTATTTGTACTTTTATTCAGATCTTGATTGATACTTGCCATCGTTTTTTTGAGATACTGCTCGTAAACACTCAGGCTTCGACTATTGATGCTAGGTTTAATATCGTTCTCCTCAGATGACATCTGACTGTGGTTATGACGATTATTATCTCGATAATTCATAAGGCAATATCCAATCAGCCCCCGATTCAAGCTATAAGTATTATTGCAACATTGCCTATTGCTGTTTCATACAAAAGCGCTCTAACATAGGTATCAACGCCATAGACAATCATTCGCTTAAACCAACAATTGCCGCATTATTGACCAAACAATATCGATAGCCCAGCAGAAATAGTACTGAAGGTAGCAAAAACCTGACCAGTAGCATTTGCATTTATGAATATAAGGTTTTGAAGGAGTCTTCATGGATTTAAAACAGCTTAATGCCTTTATTGCTATTGCTGAGTTACGAAGCTTTAGTGCGGCTGCAAAAGTTACCGGAATGTCGCAACCAAGCCTTAGCCGGTTACTTAAGCAGCTAGAGACAGATATGAATGTCGCCTTAATTGATCGCTATCACAGACCACTGCAGCTAACGACTGCAGGCCTGTTTTTTTATGACAAAATAAGTGCTTTATTGATAGAGCTTGATGCCGTTACTCATATGACCCAGCGCCTATCGGCACCTAGCAAAGGCTTGAATATAGGCTTTGTACCCTCTGTGCTTTACGGTCTACTACCTGAGGTCATTGCTACTTTTAAGCAGCAGAACGCTGATATCGAAGTTAATCTCAAGGATATCAGCTCTTATCAGCAGATAGAGGCGCTAAAATCTGGTGAAATTGACGTGGGTTTTGGGCGCTTTGCCCATCAAGATCCTTGGGTACAACAAATACTACTGCGCCATGAGCGTTACCTCGTAGCACTGCCAAAGGCGCATCCACTAGCTGAAGTCAAGGAACAACGCTTGCTAGATTTAGCCAATAGCCGCTTGATTCTTTATCACCAAACCCATCTACCCGGCTTAGTGAATACTGACTCTACTGCTACCGATACGAGTATTAGCACTCGAGGTAAAAGTGCAAAACAAAGTCCCAAACCAGCTACAAATTCAGTCACTGATTCAGTCACTGAGCCTCTGTTATACCTATTTGCCCAGCACGGAATTACCCCGCTTAGAACCAGTAAAGTGAGTGATCTACAAGTGGCGCTCGGCCTCGTCGCTGCAGGAGAGGGCATCACTTTAGTGCCTGCAAGTCTACAAGTGATGCGAACTAAACAAATCAGCTATCAGCGTTTGATCCATGAAAACGTTACCTCCCCTATTTATTTACATACGCTAAAAGACTTTACCCACCCAAAAGTATCTGACCTACTCATTGCTATCTATGAGATCTATGAGCAGCGCGGTATCACTTACCGGCGTCAGCAGTTTGTCTAAGGTAAGCTAATAGTTATTATTCGCAAACCTCATAGTTGTGCTAAAGTCACCGAAAAAAGCCCCTACAAACTTCAATCGACTATACTTTCTAACGATTATTGCTCGTTATGACATTTTTTAACTTTATTGGTCGGCTATCACAGGTCAGTGATAGCTCGTCGCCTGATGTAAACTGAGGTATCTATGACCACACAACGAATAAACAACTCCGATATAAATAGCCAAGATGCTAGCCGCGCGCCCGCAGGTTTTAGTTGGCGAATTTTTGGTCCAGGTATCTTGATGGCAACAGCCGCTATTGGCGGCTCGCATCTGATCTCATCGACGCAGGCAGGCGCGATATACGGTTGGCAGTTGGCTATTATGATTATCTTAGCCAATGTCTTTAAGTATCCGTTTTTTCGCTTCGGCACCGACTACGTCTATGATACCGGCGAGAGTTTGATTGCTGGCTATGCCAAGCGCTCAAAAGGCTATCTTTGGATCTATTTTATTCTCTCGATCTTATCAGCGGTCATTAGTACTGGTGCGGTCTCTTTGATAGCGGCGGTGATTTTAGGGTTTATGTTCCCGGCCTCTATTGGTCTGTCGACTATTAGTTTGTCTTTGATTATCGTCGCAGTCTCGTGGTTATTTTTGATTGCCGGTCATTATAAATTGCTCGATGGCGTGACTAAGTGGATTATGATTGCACTGACCGCCGCCACAGTCATTGCCGTACTTATCGCAGCCGGTAAACCTACGGTGATGACGGCTGACTTCGTTGCTGCTTCGCCTTGGAACCTAGCCACTCTAGGTTTCATCGTCGCGCTAATGGGCTGGATGCCAGCGCCATTAGAGTTTGCCGCCATTACCTCGATGTGGACATCGGCGAAGAGAAAGACGGATAATACTACCCATCGTCAAGGACTATTAGACTTCAATGTGGGCTACGCGGTTTCTGCTATCTTGGCGTTGTTTTTTTTATCGCTTGGCGTTTTTGTTCAGTATGGCTCAGGCCAAGAGATTGAGCTGGTTGGCGGTGCGTATATCAACCAGCTGATCAGTATGTATACCAATACCATAGGCGACTGGTCGCGGCTATTGGTCGCCTTTGTCGCCTTTATGTGTATGTTTGGCACGACGATTACTTGCGCTGATGGTTATGGCCGTGCCAATGCTGAGTGTTGGCGACTGCTCAAAGGTCAAAGGGAGATCAGCAAAAAACAAATCGCCTTTTGGACGACCTACGCTATCGGCGGTGGCTTAGTGATTATTACCTTTTTTACGGGTCAGCTTGGCTCTATGCTGAAGTTCGCTATGATCTCCGCATTCGTTTCCGCCCCTATCTTTGGTTGGTTGAACTACTCTTTAGTGAGTAAGCATCAAAAACTCTCTACTGGCATGAATGCCTTATCGATTGCCGGTTTATTATTCTTAGGTGGCTTTGCGCTACTGTTCTTGGCCAATCTGTTTGGTCTGCTTGGATAGTCTGTTCTCAAATGAGATTGAGTACTAGTTGCTGTTTATAACTGCTAATTATTATTTAATACTTAAAGCCCTCATAGCTTAGCTATAAGGGCTTTTTTGCTGACTATTATAAAAACTGGTTAAAGCTCATTTGACCTTATTTATGGCATAAAAAACCACAGTGATAGTAGCTATGTAATTGTAACTAAATGTAACGGTAAACAGTTCGATTACTTTGCTCGGTAAAGTAATTTGAATACTACAATGAGGTAATCAGCGATTATATGAATATAATTATTCAAAAAATAAATAATGTTAATTATTTTAAAGTAATATTTCATTATATATTAACTATATGCTGTATTTCTCACTTTGCAATATCAGTGATTGAGTGTACTCTTAAGCAATAAACCATATCGCACCCTTATATTTAACCCTTAATGATCAGACTTTTTAAGTTAAGTCATCTCTTCTATGCAAGGATTCTCACATGAGCTCATCAGCTGGCGCACGCTTTCGTAGTGCAATGCAACAACAAAACTCTAATGACCTGCCTTTACAAATCGCTGGCACTATCAATGCTTACACTGCCATGATGGCCACCCAAGTCGGTCATAAAGCCATTTATCTCTCTGGAGCTGGCGTGGCGAATGCTTCTTTTGGTTTACCTGATTTGGGCATGACTAGTCTTGATAATGTGTTAGAAGATGCGCGCCGTATCACTGATGCTGTTGATACACCCCTATTAGTAGACATCGACACGGGTTTTGGTGGCGCATTTAATATCTCGCAAACCATCAAAAAAATGGAAAAAGCGGGCGTAGCAGCGGTACATATCGAAGACCAAGTGGCACAAAAGCGCTGTGGTCACCGTCCTAATAAGGAAATCGTTAGTATCTCAGAGATGGTCGATCGTCTAAAAGCGGCGATGGATGCCAAAACCGATCCTGACTTTGTGGTGATGGCGCGCACTGATGCCTTATCGGTTGAAGGTTTGGATGCTGCGGTTGAGCGTGCAGTCGCCTTTCAAGAGGCGGGCGCTGATATGATTTTCGCCGAAGCCTTGACGGATATCGAGATGTATCGTAAGTTTACCGATGTATTAGACATTCCTGTCCTTGCCAATATGACAGAGTTTGGTCAGACTGATCTGTATACGACCGAGCAGCTATATAGCGTCGGTGTCGACATGGTGCTGTATCCTTTATCAGCGTTTCGCGCAATGAATAAAGCGGCGCTTAATGTCTATCAGCACCTATTAGACGACGGCACACAAGAAAAGGTTGTCGATACGATGCAGACGCGCATGGAGCTATACGACTTTTTGAACTATCATGAATTTGAGCAAACACTAGATAAATTGTTTGCTGATAATAAGTAATTAAGTAATGTAGCTGTTGATATTCACCAAACTTTAGGGTCTCTATGTCAGTTGTTATTCATATTAAGAAGCAAACCTTACCCAAAGTCTCATTAGGCTGTACCTTAGCTGCTGCGTTATTTATTAGCGGCTGTAATGATACTTCCACCACTGAAGCTGTAGAGGGAGTCGACACTGTCAATGATACGGCTGTCGTTACTAGTGATGAGGTCGCTACTAGCGCTAGCACTGATTCAGATGAGATAGTCATGACAACGATAACTCTAGATACCGTCGATCAGATGTTATTTGTACCGCTACTTACCAATGGTGAGCTGAATCAAGAGCAAATCAGCTGCCTCGAGGCTCGGGACAAAGACTTGGGTAAGGCGGAGGTCGATGCGTTTTATAAAAGCAAGTTTAGTGATGCTGAGCTGGCGTCACTCAATGAGTTTTATGCCTCGGATGTGGGTCAAAAGCTACTAGACTTCGGTAATGAGCAGCTGCTTATTATGAACGGCCAGCAAGTCGCTACGCCAATGCCTGATCCTACCCCTGAGGAGATGGCTGAAATTCAGACCTTTATGGAATCACTGCTTGGCGCTAAGTATATGGAAGTCAATAACGCTGAAGGTGCTGGCAGTGCTATGGAGGTGATAAATAAGCCTCTCAATGCCGAATTTGAGCGTTGTAATATCGATATAGAGCTATAGAACTATAGAGCTTTCAGTAAAGTAAACCCGTTCACCCTATTAGTATGATTTTTCGTGAAGTTGTTTCGTTCCACCCAAAAGCCACCAAAAGGAATTTAATCATGGCAGCACAAAAAGAGTTATCAGGCGCAGGCCTACGTGGTCAAGTTGCAGGTAAGACCGCTCTATCAACCGTAGGTAAATCAGGTTCTGGCCTGACGTACCGCGGTTACGATGTCTCAGAGCTTGCAGATAAGTGCGTCTTTGAAGAAGTCGCCTATCTATTACTTTATGGCAATTTGCCGACCCAAAGCGAGCTTGACGACTATCAGGCCAAACTCAAAAAACTACGCGGTTTACCACAACCATTAAAAGACGTACTTGAGCGCATTCCCGCGGACGCGCATCCGATGGATGTACTGCGTACCGGCTGCTCAATGTTAGGTAACCTTGAGATGGAAACTGACTTCTCTCAAGAGAATGATAAGACCGATCGTATGCTTGCGGTATTCCCATCTATCATTAACTACTGGTATCGCTTTACGCACGACAATGAGCGTATCGAGACTGAAACTGATGACGATACGATTGGTGGTCACTTCTTGCATTTGCTCAAGGGTGAAAAACCAAACGAGCTACATACTAAGGTGATGAACGTCTCGCTTATTCTTTATGCTGAGCACGAGTTCAATGCATCAACCTTTACTGCGCGTGTTTGTGCTTCTACCCTATCTGATATTCACTCTTGTATCACAGGTGCGATTGGCTCCCTGCGTGGTCATTTGCATGGCGGCGCGAACGAAGCGGCAATGGATATGATCGAAGGCTTTAGCTCGCCTGATGAAGCCGAAAAAGAGATGATGGCCATGCTCGAACGTAAAGATAAGATCATGGGCTTTGGTCATGCTATCTATAGCGAGTCTGATCCACGTAACGTGGTAATTAAAGGGTGGGCGGAAAAATTAGCTGACGATGTTGGCGATACTGTGCTATATCCTGTATCTGTTCGTGCCGAAGAAGTCATGTGGCGCGAGAAAAAATTATTCTGTAATGCTGACTTTTTCCATGCTTCCGCCTATCACTTTATGGGTATCCCGACTAAACTATTTACACCCATCTTTGTCTGTTCGCGCTTGACTGGTTGGGCGTCTCACGTTTTTGAGCAACGCGCTAATAACCGTATCATTCGTCCAAGTGCAGAATACACCGGTGAAGAGCTGCGTCCTGTACCTGATATAAGCGCTCGTTAATAGTCTTAAGTATTTTTTGAAATAAACGATTTGTAGGGTGGGTTAGGAGCGTAACCCGCCGATCTGACTAGCACACCCTGCAATTTATTTTAAATCTACCCTACCCTTTATTTAGCAAAGTCTATATCTAATGGAGCTTTTGAAAATAAATTTTGCTAAATAAAATATCTCTAAAAAAACCCTCTTTAAATCTCTTATACCCTCTACACAGGAAAGCCCGCCATGAGCGATGACAAGCAGCCTTTAACGCAAGTTAATCCGCAAACCATGAATGAGCAATACAAAAAGCCATTACCGTCTTTGGATGGCAGCAGTACTGATTTGCATTATTTTGACGTCGAGCATGCGGTCAATGACATTGAGCCTGGCGCTTATGCCAAGCTACCTTTTAGCTCAAAAGTACTATGCGAAAATCTTGTACGCCGTTGTCCGCCAGAGGATCTCACCGAAGCGTTATCACAGCACATCTACCGTAAGCAAGAGGTTGATTTTCCTTGGTATCCTGCCCGTGTCGTTTGTCATGATATTTTAGGTCAAACGGCCTTTGTTGATTTGGCAGGCTTACGTGATGCTATCGCGGCGGAAGGCGGGGACCCTTCCAAAGTCAATCCCATCGTACCGACACAATTAATCGTCGATCACTCATTAGCGGTTGAGCACGCAGGTTTTGAAGAAGACGCTTTTGAGAAAAACCGCGCGATTGAAGAGCGCCGTAACGAAGACCGTTTTCACTTTATCAACTGGTGCCAGTATGCCTTTGATAATGTGAATGTAGTACCGCCTGGCAACGGCATCATGCATCAAATCAACCTAGAAAAAATGTCGCCAGTCGTACAAGTCGTTGCCGACCAAAACGGCGATGCGGTGACTTTTCCTGATACCTTAGTCGGAACGGATAGTCATACGCCAATGGTCGATGCACTTGGTGTCATCTCTATCGGGGTCGGCGGGCTTGAGGCCGAAAGCGTCATGCTAGGTAACCCCTCTTATATGCGCCTGCCGAACATCGTTGGCGTTGAGCTAACAGGTAAGCTGCAAGAAGGTATTACCGGCACCGATTTAGTCTTGGCGATGACAGAATTCTTACGCGAAGAAGGCGTAGTTTCAGCCTATCTAGAGTTTTATGGCGAAGGCGCACGCAATATCACTGTTGGTGATCGCGCTTCGATCTCCAACATGACCCCAGAATATGGCGCTACTGCCGCGATGTTCTCCATCGATGAGCAAACCATCGATTATTTACGTCTGACAGGCCGTACTGAGCAGCAAATCAAAACCGTTGAAGCTTATGCTAAACAAACGGGTCTTTGGGCCGATGGCATGGTCGATGCTGAATACGACCGTGTGCTACATTTTGATCTATCTAAAGTCGTGCGTAATATCGCAGGCCCATCACGTCCGCACGCGCGTGTCTCGACGACTGATCTGGTTAAAGAAGGTATCGCTCACGGCGAAGGTGACAAACTACCAGAACCAAAAGATGGCCTGATGCCAGATGGCGCGGTTATTATCGCCGCTATCACCAGCTGTACCAATACTTCTAACCCGCGTAATATGGTAGCCGCCGGTATTGTCGCACGTAATGCAGTAGAAAAAGGCCTCGTACGTCAGCCTTGGGTCAAGTCTTCATTAGCGCCAGGCTCGAAAACCGTTAAGCTGTATTTAGAAGAATCAGGTTTGCTGCCTGAGCTACAAACCTTAGGCTTCGATGTGGTGGCCTTTGCTTGTACCACTTGTAACGGTATGAGTGGCGCGCTCGATCCTAAGATCGAACAAGAAATCATCGACCGTGATCTATTTAGTACTGCTGTACTCTCAGGCAACCGTAACTTTGACGGTCGTATCCATCCGTATGCCAAGCAAGCCTTCCTGGCCTCACCGCCACTAGTCGTCGCCTACGCTATCGCTGGTAATATCCGTTTCGATATCGAAAAAGACTCGCTCGGTAAAGACCAAAACGGCAACGATGTCTACCTAAAGGACATCTGGTTCGATGACGCCGAAGTCGATGCTATTGTCAAAGCTTCGGTTAAGCCAGAGCAATTCAACGAAGTTTATATTCCGATGTTTGATGCAGGCAAAGCTGAGGCAGATCGCAACGAAGCGTCCGTCATCGATCCACAGTACGACTGGCGTGAAATGAGTACCTACATTCGCCGTCCGCCATATTGGGAAGGTAAAATGGCGGCGATGAATCGTCTGAAAGGGTTACGTCCACTAGCGGTACTCGGCGATAACATTACTACCGATCATATGTCGCCATCAAACGCAATTATGAGTGAATCCGCTGCTGGCGAGTATCTCGATACTATGGGATTACCTGCTGAGGATTATAACTCTTATGCGACTCATCGCGGCGATCACTTAACCGCGCAGCGTGCGACTTTTGCCAATCCAAAACTGCTCAATGAGATGGTTCGTGATGAGAAAGGCGACGTTATTCAAGGCTCACTCGCTCGCGTAGAGCCAGAAGGACAAGTGATGCGCATGTGGGAGGCGATCGAGACGTATATGAATCGTGAGCAGCCACTGATCATCATCGCAGGTGACGGCTATGGTCAAGGCTCAAGCCGCGACTGGGCCGCTAAAGGCGTGCGTCTGGCTGGCGTGGAAGTCGTCGTCGCCGAAGACTTTGAGCGCATTCACCGTCAAAACTTAGTGGGTATGGGCGCACTCCCCGTACAGTTCAAAGAAGGCACCAACCGCGAGACGCTAAATATCGACGGCACAGAAATCTTCGATATCGAAGGTGATGTCTCCGCTGGCGGTGAGATGACGCTAGTCATTCATCGCACTGATGGCTCAGTCGATAAGACGCCTGTTATCTGCCGCTTAGATACAGCTGATGAGGTTAAAATGTATAACTCTGGCGGTATGCTCCAGCGTTTTGCCAAAGAGTTCTTAGCGGGTGAAGTGGCTTAAACGTTTAAGGTTTAGCTTGTAAGTTATAAATAACCGATGTTGTATAGAGGTATAGCATCGGTTTTTTAAGCTTATATTTTCTAATTATTTGGATTGGGCGAATGATAACGATAAGTTTTAGCAATATCGGACTGTTAAAGTTAGCTCTAAAGCATCAACTTAACATCACGATAAAAGTTCTCATGTGTTCCTAGCATAAGCAGCGTAAGAACGAGCTGACCATCATCTATCTGATAAGCTAATAACGTTAACTGTTTTGCCATTTTAAATTTGTGGACGCGCACAGACGAAAGGTCACCTGCTTTAAGTGTTCCTATATGTGGCTTGTCAACGATTGCGTGCACAGCCTTATCAAGGTCTGATTTTTGATTCTTATGTAGCTTTTTGACTGATTTTTTGAACCCATGAGACTGAATAACACGTAGAGATTGAGTCATAGTTTTTCCAGATTAAACTATCCAAATTCATAAGGCTCAGTCATACCCGCGTCAACCTCAGCTTGTGCAATTAATAACTGACGAACAAACTCATAGGATAAATCAGGATTATCTTCCATAATTTGACCGATAGTTGCCCAGTGCTCAATCTGCTTCGGTGGTGTCCGGTGTTGTGCTTTTGCAATAGCGTGAGCTTTGTCAACCAGTGACTTATTAAGTCGTATACTTGCAGTGGACATAATGCCCTCCTTATTTAATAACACTTACCTTTGTGGTATTTTACCACAAACAAAAAATATTAACTATTCACACTATAATAAGACTTAAAGGAATGAAATCCATGACCCAACCCACTTTCGCCCCGCAAATATCCGTCCCCGCCATCTACATGCGCGGCGGTACCTCAAAAGGCACCTTTTTTAAATTATCCGACCTACCAGAACGTTGCCAAGTAGCAGGTGCGGCGCGTGATAATTTTTTATTGCGCGTTATCGGTAGTCCTGACCCTTATGGTAAGCAAATCGATGGCCTAGGAAATGGTAGCTCTAGCACCTCAAAGACGGTAATTTTATCGCCTACTGAAATGCTAGACCACGATGTAAACTACTTATTTGGACAAGTCAATATCGCTAAGCCCATGATTGATTGGGCAGGTAACTGCGGTAATTTAACCGCTGCCGTTGGCGCTTGTGCGATTAATATGGGTATCGTTGACGCCGAAAAAGTAGCAGCTAGTAGTGAGTCTGGCATCTGCGAAGTGCATATTTGGCAAGAGAATATTAGCAAAACGATTATTGCGCATGTACCGGTTTACAAAGACGAGCAAGGAGCGGTGCAAGTACAAGAAACGGGTGACTTTGAGCTTGATGGCGTCACCTTCCCTGCCGCTGAGGTCAAAATTGAATTTATCGATCCTGTAGACTCTTCTAGCGATATGTTCCCGACTAACAATCTCGTTGATGATTTTGATGTCTCTGGATGTGGCCTCGATAAAGACAGCGTAAAAGCGACCTTTATTAACGCCGGTATTCCAACGATATTTATGAAAAGCGATGACTTGGGCTTTACGGGAACGGAGTTGCAGGACCATATTAATAGTAACAGTGAGCTACTGGCTAAACTAGAAAAAATCCGTGCCCGTGGCGGTGTGGCGATGGGACTATTTAAAGATGAGAGTGAGGCGCAAAGCAGTCAACATATTCCCAAAATTGCGTGGGTGGCTCCAGCGCAAAACTATACCGCCTCTAGTGGTAAAGAAGTAAAATCTGCTGATATTGATCTAGTAGTGCGCGCTATGAGTATGGGGCAATTGCACCATGCGATGATGGGTACGGCTGCCGTTGCTATTGCCGCAGCGGCAACGACGCAAGGGACGTTGGTCAACGCGGCGGCTGGCGGTGGTAGTCTTAGTGAAGTTAGATTTGGTCATCCTTCAGGTACGCTGTTAGTTGGCGGCAAAACGGAACAAGTCGATGGGCGCTGGCAAGCTAAAAAAGTCTCGATGAGCCGCTCTGCTCGTCGTATTATGGAAGGCGAAGTGTTTGTGCCTGAGGATGCGTTTTAAGCAAAAAATTTTAAATAGGCGCGCCTTACGAAAGATAGATAAATTATATACGAGTGAGCCTATGCATATAGATTTTTGAGATTGATTACTTTACCCTACTACAATGACTACCACTCCTAATCTCAGCAAATCCCCGTTCGATAAAAAGCCGCCAGTCAAAAAGACTGAGCGGCGCGCGCTGCTTTGGAATATTTTAAAAAAGCTTGCTGTCTTCGCCGCACCTTATAAATTACTCATAATAGCCACCTTAATTTTGACGGTGCTTGGCTCCTTTACCGCGCAGGTCAATGCTTTTGTACTGCGTTATGCCGTCGATACCTTAACCGAGATTGCTACGCTTGCCGAGCCTTGGGAAGCGGGCGTGCGTATGCTCATCATCATTAGCGCGGTGCTACTGACCAAAGAAATACTATCGATATTTATCTCGTTTGGTCAGCGCTTCTATGGTGAGAAGATACGTATCAATCTCTCACGGGATCTATCGCAAAAGATTATTGAGCGTATTCTCACTTATCGTATGGCGTTTTATACCAGTAGCGAGAACGACAGCGGTAAATTGCAAACTCGTATCGACTATGGCGTCAGTAGCCTAACGAGTCTGGTACAAAATTTCTTTATCGATATGCTGCCGCTGTTTGCCAGCGCCATTGTTTCCTTGATAATTATGTTCTCCACCAATTTTTGGATTGGCCTCGTTGGTCTGATTATCATACCTATTTACTTTTTTATCAGCCAAAAACAAGCCCGGCGCCTACAAGGCTTTCGGCGGCAGATGCGCAGCTTTCGAGAGGCTAAAAGCGGGTTGGTGATCTCTCTTATTAACTCGATTAGCGTGGTCAAATCCTTCGTTCGCGAGCCTATTGAAGCACAGAAGCATCTAAAAATTCAAAAAGAGATGACTGATAATCAGCTACGTATTCGTAGTATTGGCTTTATCTATGATGCGGTAAAGACTTTTATCGAACAAATCGGTGTAGTGGTGATCATTTTGCTAACCTCCTACTTTGTCTTGCAGGGTCAGATGACTATTGGCATGATTTTGTTCCATGTCATGCTATTTCAAAACGTCGCCGCCCCTATCCGTCAGCTGCACCGTATCTACGATCAGATCAATAATGCTTTAACTTATGCGGAAGGGTTTTTTGAGATATTAGAAGATGACAAACAAGTTGAAAATATCGATGGCATCAGTAGCAAAAATCTAAAAGGTCATATCGAGCTAAAAAATGTTGATTTCACTTATCCCAATGGTACTCAAGCATTAAAAGACGTCAGTTTTGAGATTCGCCCTAATCGTATTACCGCGCTTGTGGGGCTAAGTGGCGCAGGCAAGAGTACGATTATCAATTTATTAGTCAAATTTTATGAACCAGATACAGGTATGATCTGCTTAGATGGACATGACTTAAAAGATTGCGATACTCATGACTTACGCCAAAATATCGGTCTGGTATTACAAAGTAATCACATCTTCTCAGGCACTATCAGCGAAAACATTCGCTATGGCAATATGAATGCGACGCTAGATGACATCATAGTCGCAGCAAAAAAGGCTTCTATTCATGAGCAAGTGATGCAACTAGCGGATGGTTATGAGAGTACGGCCAAATCGTTATCAGGTGGTCAACAGCAGCGCATTGCCCTAGCTCGTATGTTTTTAAAAGATCCACCAATTGTATTCTTAGATGAGCCGACTGCTAGTCTTGATGCTATCGCCAGTCAACAGGTCAAAAAAAGCTTAGATCTAATCAAGCAAGATCGTACCGTTATTATGGTCTCGCATAATATCGCGCAGATTATCGACGCTGATGATTTAGTCGTTATTGAAAACGGTCAAGTGATCGAGACTGGCACGCATGAAGCGCTCTATGATAAAGGCGGTAAGTATTATGAAATCTTTAGCGCTATGTCTGATAGTCTGAATTTGGACAAAATCAGTCAGACGATTAATCATACAGCTGATACTTAAAATCTGGATGGTCGATAAAGCTTTATATCGCTATAATGCGATTTTATTTAAACACTGTCATTTTAATTATCATCTGCAATGTTTGATTTAACTCTATTCTTACCATTCAATAACTTTTTGTATAAGTAGCTTAATTATGACCGCCATGTTTGCTATAAAAACCTTTGATGAATTAACCTCAGTGGATATCTATCATATTTTAAAAGCACGCTCGCAAGTATTTGTGGTAGAGCAAAACTGCGCTTATCAAGATATGGATGAGCTAGATTTTGACTGCTTACATCTGGTCGCACATCAGAACGAAGCTCTCGTTGGCTACTGCCGTATTATTCCACCAGAGTATAACACCCTCAGATCTAACCTTACTGACGATGAACACCTCAATACGGCTATGTCTGCTATCGGACGCGTACTAGTATTATCAGCGTATCGAGGCCAGGGGCTAGCGCGGCAGATAATGACTCAAGCCATCACCCATTGCCGCAAAAAATACGGTAAAAAGCGTCCAATTATCATCTCCGCTCAGACTTATTTGCTCAGCTTTTATCAGTCATTAGGGTTTGTGCCAGAAGGCGATTATTACCTTGAAGATAATATCGAGCACGTGAAGATGGTGCTAAGTGTGGCCAAAAAAACCAAGGTCAAAAAAGTTAGTAATACAACTACTAATACAACTTCGAAGATTTTAAGCGGTTTGCTATTTATATTGGTTGCACTGTTTATCTTAGGGTTGCTGTATTTGATGATCTAAAATTTATTAAGTAAAAAGGTTTTAATTCTTAACATAATACAGTTTGGATATTGGCTTTTGCTTATGCTACTTTGAGGTATGACTTATTTTTGAGAGTTATTATTTATAAAATTCACCATTAGTAAGTCGACTAGCAAGCAGAAAAACAACTCACTCAAGGAAGAGGAGACGATGATGTCTAAATCAGATAATCAAAATGCTACGGTTGAAAGCAACGTCCGTCCCAAATATGACAATGAAATTCAAAAAATTGCTGACTATGTGCTCAATTACTCGATAGATAAGGATTCTAAAAATAGTGATGACGCGTGGAATACCGCGCGTCACTGTCTGATGGATACGCTCGGCTGCGGATTACTCGCACTGCGCTTTCCTGAATGTACCAAGCATTTAGGTCCTGATTGTGAAGGTCAGCTGACGCCCAATGGCGCGCGAGTCCCTGGTACCTCGCATCGGCTAGATCCGATTAAAGCCGCTTTTGATATTGGCTGTATGGTGCGCTGGCTAGATTATAATGATACTTGGCTAGCCGCTGAATGGGGTCACCCGTCAGATAACTTAGGCGGTATTCTTGCGGTAGCCGATTACATCAGTCAGCAGAATATTAGCCGCAATCTTAAGCCTTTGACTATGCGTGGGGTGCTTGAGGCGATGATTATGGCGCATGAGATTCAAGGCGTGCTGGCACTAGATAATTCGTTCAATCGTGTTGGCCTTGATCATGTGTTCTTAGTCAAATTAGCCTCAACCGCTGTCGTTGCTAAGCTTTATAACTTACCTCGAGAACGTATTATGGCGGCGATATCACAAGCATTAGTCGATGGGCAAGCGCTACGCACGTATCGGCATGCTCCCAATGCTGGCAGTCGTAAATCTTGGGCGGCTGGGGATGCGACTAGTCGCGCGGTACGTTTGGTCGACATCACACGCCGCGGTGAGATGGGTATTCCTGGCGCGCTGTCAGCGAAGCAATGGGGCTTTTATGATGTGCTGTTTAGTCATACCAATAAGGACTTAGCAACTAAACCTGAGGATGAGCGTAAATTCACCTTCCAGCGTGAGTTTGGCAGTTATGTGATGGAAAACATCTTATTTAAGTTAAGCTTTCCTGCGGAGTTTCATGCGCAGACGGCTTGTGAGGCGGCGGTTATTCTACATCCGCGCGTCGATGATAGGATTGATGACATCAAAAAAATCGTCCTTACCACCCATGAATCGGCTATTCGTATTATCTCTAAAGAAGGCATGCTCGCTAATCCTGCTGATCGCGATCACTGTCTACAATATATGGTAGCAGTGCCACTGCTTACAGGCGATTTAATGGCGGAGAATTACGAAGATGACTACCATGAGCAGCATCATATCTTGATCGATGGCCTACGCGCTAAGATGGTGGTTGAAGAGGATGCTGGCTATACTAAAGACTATCACGATCCTAGTAAGCGCTCGATTGCTAATGCCATTCAGATTTTCTTTAAAGACGGCACTAGCACCGATAAGGTCGCCGTTGAGTACCCTATCGGTCATAAGCGACGCCGCGCTGAAGGTATCCCTATTCTGGAAGCAAAATTTCGCGCCAATCTAGCGACTCGTTTTATTGAGAGTCGTTGCCAACAGATTATTGAGCTATGCGATAATCAAGCAAAGCTAGAGCAAACGCCAGTGCCTGAGTTTATGGACTTATTGATGATCAATTAATAGGTTGGTATAAAAGAGAGCTTTTCAATAGCAAGGGCGCCTTATATACAGGGCGCCCTTTTTTTAACTGACTATCTAAACATTATGTTAAGCGACACTCAAAACCGCCTACCATGATATAGACTCCCCTGCCCAATCGACAAAACTACCGGTTTGATCGCTACTCATATTCGCTAGCACTTCTAATAAGGATTCTGCACTATAAGCTGGCGAGAATAGATGGCCCTTAGCGACGTTTGTTTGAAAAGGTGCCGATAACTGTGTATTCACAGTACCAGGCTGCATAACCACCACGCAGACCTCTTTCAAAGAGCGCGCCCATTCAATACTCAAATTTTTCATGCCCATATTCAGCGCCGCTTTACTCATGCGGTAACTGTACCAGCCGCCAAGCGCATTATCACTGATACTTCCGACTCTGGCTGATATCGTCGCAAATATCGCAGGATTATCGCCACTTCTTGACGCGTTTTTGAGTAGCGGCTTGATGTGTTTGGCAATAAGCATGCTGGCGAGCGCATTGACTTGCATATTTTTTAGAAAAAATTCAGTCTCCATCTGCCGCAGCGCTTTTTCTGGTTGATTATGTTCGGTATGTAGCAGACCCACACAATTAATGACCCAGTCGATATGACTGCTATGCTCCTTGATGGCCTCAATACTCTGCTTAATACTAGCCTCGTCACAGATGTCCATCTTCAGCCAATGCAACTTATCGACCTCAATCTCAGGTACGCTATTATGATAAGTGGCAAAGACCTGGATGCCAGTTTTTACTGTATTTTTGGCTGCTTTGGCGACTAATTGCTCTACCATAGCTTTACCGATACCGCCTGTGCCGCCGATGATGAGATAAGTTTTAGTGGTCATCATAGAGTCCTTTTTTTGTGATAGCACTTCTTATAAGATAGATTTTCAACTGACAACTCTTTAGCTATTCTTTCGCTATAAACAATAATAGCAGCTATCTAGATTCGATATACGCTACAATAATCTGCAATTACCGCTTTTACTTATCATTTTTTGACTTGGATCTTATCGCTTATGCTATCCCCGCAAGACCAACTGACTGAGCTAGTACGAAACCTTGAGACCAACAATCATGTATTTGCCACAGATCCGCTACTGGTGACCGAAAAGCTGCAAAATGAAGAAGGCTCGCCGAAACAAAAGCTGCATCGCCGTGCGAAACGCATCGATAGTAATGGAGTGCTGGCAAAGGTCTTAGGTAAAATAGACGCTCGTATAAAGAGCATCATGGTCATTATGAGTGTGGTTTGGTGTGTCTCAGGATTTTTGGGGTTATTTACCTTATTGCAGGCCAACGTCGTCAACTTCTTTTATGTGCTAGTCTGCTTATTAGGGTTTCATACGCTAATGCTGGTTGGCTGGCTAGTCTTTACTTTTATTAACCGAGGTAAGCAATCGGCCAATTGGTTTGCCAGTTTGGTCAGTCCGAGCTATTTGATTCGTGGTAAAGATGATGTCACTCAAGCGGCGGTTAGTCTTTATGAGCAGCAGCTTGAACATAGCGGGATGCGCTGGTATCTCGGCAAATTCAGCCATCAGTTATGGCTAGCCACTTTGACTGGTATGCTACTGGCGATTATATTTTTATTAGTAGTGCGTCAGTACAGCTTTAGTTGGGAATCCACGCTACTATCCGATAATGCCTTGATTGGTTTGACCCAGGCGCTGGGCTGGTTGCCAAGTCTAGTAGGATTTAATGTTCCTGATAGTGCGGCTATTATTCAGAGCCGCTTGGTCACTGATGCGCTGCCTTTGTCGGTAGCTAGACAATGGGCAAGCTTGCTAGTCGGTAGCTTATTGATGTATGGCATCGTACCGCGTGCGATTGCGTGGAGTTTTTGTGCACTAATGTTTCGCCGCAAAAAAATGCGCTTGGATATCAAATTGCCATATTACCAAAAAATTATTCACTTTTGGCAGCGTCAAATCATTGATGCTGATGATTTTCAAGAAGCACCCGCTCCTATTGCGCCAAAAGCTAAGGTAAGCTCGGCTAATAAAATCGTTGCCCTACTCGAATATCCTAGCGAGCATCAGCAGTGGTGGCTGGCTGGCACGGCCATTGAAGCCAATGAAGCAGTTGAGAACTTTGGTATCATCGATGATCGTGACGATATGGCGCGTTTGCATCAGTATCTAGATACTCATGCTGTACAAGTGCTATTAGGGATTCATAATAAAGCACTACCTGATCGCGGCACTCTGCGTAAACTGGATCAAATTGCTACTCATGCTAAGCATGGTCTAATCGTACAATTGCTAGATAACGATAAGGCCGACATCGATACCAATACTGTTACAAATACTCAGGATTCTAAAGACACGAATAACAATGTGCGCTACCAGCAATGGCAAACGGCGTTAGCTGAGCGACAAATCGGCTTGGTCGTTAATCACTAATCAAAAGTCATTAGTAAACCCTATTTTGATAACCTGCAAATAAGATCACATCATGAATAATAATACCGATAGTAAAAATAACGAAAGGCCCGCCGGACTGTTTGCTGACAAAGCTTTAAAAGACGATTTTACTCCTGCGGTTGTCCCTGAGGTTAATATTAGTGAAGCTAATACTATTTCAGATGCCACTCCAAATATCACTAAGTCGGATCAAGACCCTGCTAATACTCCTACTAGCAACCCTAATACTAAAAAGACGCTCGCTACTGGTGAGCCGTTAAAACTAGCGGTTGTTGGTCATACCAATACGGGTAAGACGTCAATTTTGCGCACTTTGCTACGTGACGTTTATTTCGGTGAAGTCAAAAACGAAGCAGCGACGACGCGGCATGTCGAGCGCGCGCAATTAACCGATAGCCAGACGGGTGAAGTCTTAGTTACTCTCTATGATACGCCTGGGCTAGAGGATGCCTCAGGCCTGATGGATTGGCTTGAAGATAATACCGCTAGCCGCCGTGATGGTATCGAGCGCTTGCAGCAGTTTTTGGCAGCAGATATCGCAACTGGCGCTCAAGGTGCTGAGGACTATAGTCAAGAAGCCAAAGTGATTCGCCAATTACTGGCAAGTGATATGGCAGTATATGTCGTCGATGCGCGTGAGCCGGTATTAGGTAAATATAAAGATGAGCTAGCAATTCTCTCGTGGGCGGCGATACCTGTGATGCCAGTGTTTAACTTTACCGATAGCCAAAACACTAACATCGATGAGTGGCAGACGATGCTGGCACGGCGTAATCTACACATCTCGACGCGTTTTGATTCTGTAGCCTTTGAGTTTGAGGATGAGATGCGATTGTGGCAAAATCTGGCCACGATGCTAACGCACTCTGAGATGCTTGAGCAGCTGGTGCAGCGCCGTACCGAGGATTGGGCACAACTACAAGATGATGCAAAAATCATCATCGCGGACTTTTTATTAAATGTGGCCGCCTTTGTGCGTGAGATCAGTGAAGACGATGATCCCATGCCAGTGCTACAAGATATGCAAGAAGCGGTCAGGCAAACTGAACGCACTATGCAGCATCAGCTTCTTAACCTGTATAAGTTTTATGATAATGCGGTAGCCTCTACCCCCCTGCAGTTGCAGGCTTATCAGCAAGATCCTTTCGATCCAGAGTTATTAAAAAACTACGGTATTCGCACCACTTCTGGTGCGGCGGCAGGTGCGCTACTAGGATTAGGTATTGATGCCGCAGCACTAGGAACCACTTTAGGGTTAGGCGCTGCGCTAGGCGCTATTGGCGGTGGGCTGCTATCTAACACTAGTAGCATCGCTGATAAGATTACGGGTGTTAAACGCTTATATATAGATCCCGCGACTTTGACCTTGCTAGCCACGCGCGCCACTGACTTATTAACCGCTTTGCGTCATCGCGGGCATGCGGCAACAGACGCCACGCAATTGCTCTATCAAAATGAGAGGGTCAGTGATGGGCAGATATCTGCGAGCAACGAAGACGATAGTCTAGAAGATGATAAGGCCGTCACTCTTTGGCCGCCTCACAAACTACCAAGCGAGCTCAAAAAAGCACGCGGCAAACCGCAGTGGTCTTCATTAAACAGTGGTAAGGCAGAACAAGCACAAAGCCTACGTATGGATACGACTTGGTCGCTGGCGAGCAAGCTGTAAAATAAAAAGAAATAACTTGATGTTTGTTATTTCAACAGCTTACTTAAAGCCTCAAACCCTCGTATATCAGTCTGCTGTAGATATATTTCAGATAGCGGATAGCACTTAAAGGCGGTTTCGATATCGCTCATAATCTGCTGTTGTCTATCAGCGCGCTGCTGCCAAAACGTGTCTTTTTGCTTGGGGTGAATCAACTGATTGACTACGATTGCCGAGGGTTTAAGCTTGGCACTTTCTAACTGTTCAATAGCACGTTTGGTTTCAACTAATGGCAAAATATCCGCTGTCATCACTAAGACGATAGCGGTTTTTTTATAGTCGTGTAAAAGCTCTGCCGCTTGCCGAAATAGAGCTTTGCGCTTTTCCAATACCGAAACTGCTTGCTCCCAGCGATCGGGTTTATGTTTCTCAAAAGGATTTGCGACGTTTTTTGAAGTATCACCACTGCTTTTTTTATCTAAGCGCGTAGCCACTGAGCGCAGTTTGGCCTGTCGTCGCTGCTGTGCCAACAAGCCATCTGTCCACGCGCCCATCATCTCAGGCAATACTAATAGTCGCAGCGTGTGCCCAGTTGGTGCAGTGTCAAAGATAATATGCTCATAGCCCTCCACGGCTGCAGAGACTAAATGCTGGCACATAGACTCTAGCATTGCCGCCTCGGCTGCGCCAGGGGCTGACTTCGATAGTCGCAGATGCTCGCGAATTTTTGGCATCATATCAGGATTGGCATAGGCCGTAATAGTGCGCTCCACTTGCGCGAAATGGGCATCTACGATGACATCAGGATTGAGCTCAAGAGCATCGAGATACTGGCTAATTGCTGTTTTTTTATTATCAAGCTTGGTATTTAACACATCGCCTAAGCTATGCGCAGGATCCGTCGAAATAATGAGCGTTTTTTTGTGTTGGCTAGCAAAACGGCTGGCAAGTGCAGCCGCTGTAGTGGTTTTTCCCACCCCACCTTTGCCGCCAACAAATATAATCGGCTGCTGTGATAATTGAACGACTAAAGTGTTTAACGATGTGTTTTCTATAGACTGTGTCGCCATGTTTTTCTCTGCTTTTCTCTATACTCAATCACTATCTAGGGTCTGATTGACTCGTTTTGTGGTTATTTATAATAAATAAATCCTTAGATCTAACAGCAACCGACATGATCGAACGGGCATCTCTCCATGCCCATACGGGTATGCCATTCATGGAAGTTCTCCAAAAATAGCGGTTGTAGCTCTAAGGTATAAAAGTTGGCAGGATTATCAATACCGAGACTCTCAGCAAACATCATCAGCATAAAAAAATCCTCTTCATCACGAGCAGCGCGAGCCATCGTTTGCCTATAAGGCGCATGATAAAACTCATTGAGTCCTGCGGAAAATCGCTGCCACCATGACAAGTTAATTTTTGGCTCATATTGCTCATTACTTTTCATATCTTATCCTAGTGTTGACTCTCACGGTATCTAGTATAATGGGGCGTATTCTTTATCCCACTATACCTTATGTTTGTTCAATAAAAAAACGCCAGCAATTGCCAGCGCTTTATTTCATTTAGCATCTAACTTATTTATAGAATACTTGCTAGATATTCTTCTTACCTTTATGTTCGCCCCATTCTCGGCGCAATACTGAGAAGCTCTCAAAGGTGACTAATACCGAAGCAATTAAGATAATCAAATCCATCGCAATTAATAGCCAGTTGCTATCGTCATAAAAGGTTTTTAGCTGAATCAATAAGGCAAACAGCGTCATCACTAATAAGAAGCATAGTGGCGCTAAGGTGTACCAGACTGGTTTACCTTTACGTAATAAAATAACCGTCACAATCATCAGCGTTAAGGCTGCCATGAGCTGATTAGTCGTTCCGAATAGTGGCCAGATAATCATACCACCTGCACCATCGATACCGCCTGCGCCAAACGCTAATAATAGACAGGTTCCGACTGCTAATAAGGTTGCCACCCAGCCTTTATTTAGTGCTGGCAAGTTATAAAATTCGCCAAACTCTTGGAAGATATAACGCTGTAGACGTACGCCAGTATCCATAGTCGTTCCTGCAAACAGAGCTGCCATTACCGTAAGCATCGTCTGCGATAGCACCAAATCAATACCAACGCCATTACTTAAAATAGTAGCACCACCATCAATAAAAGCACCGATAGAGCCGTCACCAAAGTTTTGATAAATCGCCTGCCAATCACCTAAAGTTGCAAAACCTGCGGTCGCCGCTAATATAGCACCAAGCGCAAGCATACCTTCACCTAATGCACCAAAATAACCTACAAACCGAGCGTCCTCCTCTTTATCGATCTGCTTAGATGTCGTACCTGTGGCGACTAAGCCATGAAAACCTGATATCGCCCCACAAGCAATAGTCACAAATAGCAAAGGTACGATAGAAGGCGCGCTCATCGGTAAGTCGCTGTTGATCGCAGGCGCGACAATATCGGGCGTTGAGATGAAGATAGCGGCATATAATAATATTAGGCCGACGAACAGTTGCAAGCCGTTGATATAATCGCGAGGCTGCAATAACATCCATACTGGCAATAATGACGCTACGGCAGCATAAGAGAATAATATGATAATCCAAACGGCATTATCAGGTAATCCCATGAAGGTTTCAGGCAACACCACTGGGAACATAGGCCCTAGATAAATCAGCCCATAAAGTGCCACTACGCCGATGATAGAGACCCAGATGAGACTCATATTGTAGCGGTAGATACACTGCCCGATAATAAAGGCGACCACCAACGCGCCCCACACCGGCAATACCGCGGATGGTGTTTTGATTAGCATATTGGCGATAGCCACACCGAACACAGCATTGACCATCAGTAGTAATAAGAAAATCACCACCATCATTAAGCTGCGCACGCGCGTACCCATCACCGTCCCGGCAATTGAGCCGATAGACTGACCACGGTTACGCATACTCGCCCAAATGGCAGACATATCATGGACACCTGCCATGAATATCGTCCCAAAAACCACCCAAAGCACAGCTGGCACCCAGCCCCAAATCACTGCAATAGCCGGACCAATGATCGGTGCGGCACCTGCGACTGAAGTGAAATGATGACCCCATAATACGTATTTATTAGTCGGAACATAGTCCACACCGTCTTTCATGGTATGGGCTGGCGTGGGAAGACTATTGTCTAACCCTAAAATTTTATTAGCTATGAATTTTGAATAAAAAAGATAACCACATAGCATCAAACCGATGCTGATAAGCAGTACAACAGCACTATTCATTGCATTCCTCCTTGCATACTTACTCTCCTTACATCAGCCTAGAAGGCTGCCTTTAGCAATTATAGACTTTTGTAAAAGCACTAATCATTTATGAGTGATTTTAACTGGTAGTCTACAATTGTTGTAGTATCGCCCTATATCGTTGCAGTGGTCAATTACAATCTATAAAATTAACCGCAGTAAAGGTTTATTTACCAAAAACTACCGTTAAATAAAAACTTATTATCTCAAAGCTAGGGATAACAGATGATTGCAGCTGATAAACGAATGCAACGTCACTAGTTTTTTACGTATACTCTTATATTTGATTTAGAATACTTATTTAATAAAATTCAAGGAAAAGACATGGCACACTATTTCGGATTTCCACCCTCAGAAAAACTCAAACAATTAATAGAGGAGGCGGCGCAAGCAGAGGCATCGGATGAGCACGTTGAGTACTACAAACACCGCGACGCACTAACCCATCAAACCGCTAGAGATTTGATTGATAATTTGCTGGTAGGCTTAGTAGAGATTATCCCTAATCCTGAGCGTCAGGCTTCTATGCGCAAAATCGTTGGCACTATTGAGCGCTCAGCTGATACGCTACTTAACATCTTATTAAATAAAGAGAATAACGAAGATGTATTGCCAAGCTTCCATTTTCTACGCGATCGAGCGACGTTTACGGATAATGAAGGGGTGAGCCGGGTCGGCTTTAAGCTCTCTGAGGATAGTGCTAAAAAAATCACAGAAGGCTTTGCTTCAGTGACTGCTGATGATGTTGACATGAGTAAATTTAAATTAGCATTGGAGACGATGAACGAAGACACGCTTACTCATTTTATCACTCGTTATGCCGAAACCCTTAAGCTAGGTATAATTAAACGCAAATCTGTACCGGTTGCCAAAGCCGCTATTGATAAAGGTATGAGCATGGCACTCAATAAACTGCTACCCGACTTACCCATGAGCTCATTGAACCGTTTGGCTGATTACTATCGTCCTTTTATTGTAGAAAAAGCAGATTAATTAATATTAGTTTAATCGCGGTTTGCGATTAGGTAAATTCGCTAAAACTTGCTAAAATATGTGGCACTTTTATCAAAGGCGCACCCTACTATGACTCAAATCAGCAATCAAGAGATTGAACAAACTCTGCGTAATTCAGAGTGCCTCATTAGCAGTATTGAAGTGGCTGCCGCGTATGAGCGACTTGCCGCCCAGCTGAATCTGCATTACGCAGGCCTCAACCCTATCGTTATGGTAGTGATGAATGGTGGTCTTATCCCAGCAGGACAGCTACTGACTCATCTAACCTTTTATCATCGCATGCACTATATTCATGCCACGCGCTATCGTGACAATGAAGGGACAAACGATCTTGATTGGAAGTTCAAACCTGATGTCAGTATCGAAGGTGAGCATGTACTTCTCATTGATGATATTTTTGATGAAGGCATCACACTAAAAGCTATCGTTGAAGAATTAGGGAAAGAGAACCCCGCTTCTATCGATTCTTGCGTACTGTTGAATAAAATGCATGATCGCAAAGTCGCTGATTTCGATGTGGATTTTGTCGGTATCGATGTTGATGATCGTTATGTCTATGGCTGCGGTATGGACTTTCATGGTTACTTGCGTCATCTGCCAGGGATCTATGCTATTAAAGAAGATAAAGTATAATACTTGCATTTTTGGCATAAAAAAGCACTCTATTGAGTGCTTTTTTCATTTATAGCCCATCAAACTGCAATGCCAAGCCAGTATAACGCTGCGTCGGTGTTTGAACCGCCTTCTCAAAAGCAGGTTTAGTGCTATATATCGTGACCTGTTTTTTTGCGCGAGTCACTGCCGTATAGATAAGCTCTTTGCTCAGCAACCTAGAGTGGCTACTATCAAAGCTAATTGCCACGTGATCAAACTCAGAGCCTTGTGATTTGTGAATGGTCATCGCATAAGCGGTCGCAACGAGTTCTTCATTTAGTAAATTGACCGCTATGCCCTGAGTTTTATTTTCAAAAAATACTTCTAACTGTCTGCTATCATCACTTGTCTGTAAGCAAAAACCAATATCACCGTTGAACAATCCAAGCTCATAATTATTTTGCAGCACCATGACTGGCCGACCATGAAACCAGGTGTTTTGACCTAGGGGTAGCTTTAATTCAGTGAGATGCCACTGGGTGAGGTAATTATTGATATAGTGATCACCCCACTCTCCATTATGACCAGCAGTGAGGATTCTAAACTGGTTAAAGGTCTGCATTAAAGATGTGATAGTCTCTTTAACAACGGTTGGCATGGATTTTTCTATTGGATGTTTTAATAGAACATGTATATTGTTCACGTACTTTTGGTAATTTAGGGTTATTCTTTTAAATATTTTTTCACTGCTTAGGCTATTTATTATTTGATTATCTGCAATTATTTCCGTAGATTGTGTATTTATACTCGAAAAACTGAGTGCCTGATCCTGTTCTAACAGTTGCCAAATCGCTTGAGTATCTGTATTTGAGTTATTGATGAGTTGTGCAAGCCTACCAATGCCTGAATCCTTACTGAACCTACGACTCTCAGTGAGCTCGATGTTTATAGGTTGCAGGCATGGTGTGCGGCACAAGTCTGCCAACACAGCTCCAGCATCTACGGCAGCAAGCTGGTTTGCATCCCCTAGTAAGATAAGTCTTGCGCCTTTTTTTACCGCACTAACGAGATAATTTGCTAACTCCACCCCTAACATTGAAGCTTCATCAACAATAATAATATCTTCGCCAAGAGGATTATCGGCATCATAGCGTGGTCTGCCCGTTCGCCCAATACCTAACAGCCGATGAATGGTTTTGGCTTCTTCTAACTGCATATCTACGTTAGCTGCATCCAAAGCCGCTTGTAAAGATTCCTGCATACGCTGTGCGGCTTTACCCGTTGGTGCAGCTAGCGCTAGGCTGGCGCTATCGGTGCTAAATTTAATAGCAGCATTCTCACCTTCCCTACCCTGGGCAGTGTGTTGTAGCGCAATGACTAGCTGTGCCACGGTATAAGTCTTACCTGTGCCGGGGCCACCGGTGATAATACTAAACGCGTTATGGTTAGCTACATTAATCGCTGCTATCTGCTGATCCTCCAAACTTCCGGGTATCGCTATTGTTAGGGGCGTTATCTGTTGATTCATAATAGTATGGATACGTTTTGCTAAGCTAAACTCTGCTTGCCAAGTTCGATGTAACCATAAAACGATCAATTTACTTTTTTCTTCTTTAGTTTGGTAAATAATAGGTTTATTATTTTTGCTTAGGCTATTTTTATTATCTTCACTCATGTGCTGAACGTTGCTGAACAAGTCATAGTCACTTATTGAGTCAATAAAAGCTTCTAAATCGGTGTTTTTTAAGCGCTGGTATAATGCAGTGATGGCATCGAAACGCTTTGTGAGAAGCTCTCTTTCATAATTGGTCAGTACTGACTGTGACCATAACTGATATCTCTGGTTAAATATGATACTTAGTAAGCGAAAAAAAGAAGATTCCGTAGCATCCTCACTGTCTATTGAATGATCGTTTTGTGTCTCTACTAATGCTAAAAGTGGTGCAGCTAACATCTCTAGCAGCTGCACCTGCCAAGCATAGAGAGCTATTGACTCACCGCCAATATATCCTTGCACTGGCACTTCATCCTTAGCTTCTTCTATCGTTAATACCGTATGCCCCTGTTCTAAATGCGTCGTCAGCATAATAAGCAAAGCGCTAAATAACGCTGTATCTTGCGGCTTATCTACTTGGCCGTCATTGCTATTTGTCTTGTTGTCAGGCGCTTTATAAGCTGATTGCGTCTGCTGACGGCGTAGTAAAAGATAGTCACTAAGGTTACTGGCCCAACTTTCTTGCAAGCTAAGGGCTACCCTACTGTTATTATTACTCATAATATGTCTGTCTCTATAATTATCGAAAGTTATCTGGTCAGCATATAGGCTATCGATTCTTGGTCCTAACCCATTAATCTGGTAAACCAAACAAGGTATCTAAAGCTTTAATAAAATCGATCGGTATATCCCACGTGACTAATCCATAGCGCTTATTTTTAACTGTAGAGCTATCGTCAGTATTTTTCATATTCTGCAGATCATTATTCTCTGCTTGTGTATCTGCGTTATAGACCCCGCGCAGGAATACATACTCAACAGCGCCGAGATACTTATCTTCATTACCGGCATAGTCATTGACTCTCATGCTTAAGAATCGATGTAATGCGACCTGATAAATGGCCGCTTGTAGCCAATACCCTGCTTTTGACATGGCTTGTTTAAGAGTGTTTTCATCATAATTGCTTAGGCTATTTCCTAAATAATTACTCTTATAATCGACTACGTAGTACTTGCCAGCGTGCTCGTAAACCAAGTCAATTTCGCCGCGTAGATAGCGATATAAGTGCGCTTTATTTTGCGCCACTAAAGTCACGTGCTTGTCCGGCGCGTTTGGTAAGTGCTGTGCAAACAGACTAGTAATATCCTCTGCTCTAAAGTGTTCTGATAAGCCCATATTGAACTCCAGCTCAGCAAAGCGCTGTGCGGTATCAAGCGACTGCAAAGGTTGATTAGAAGCTAATAGCGGCGTCTGTAGCACTTCATCGATCCAGCCAATCAACGCTTTATGCTGGCTATCCACTATAGCGTCCGAATCGGCTAATGGACTACTCTGCTTTTTATTGGCTTGCAGTAAACGCTGTTGCTGCTCAGCGCTACTATAGATCAGTGGCAACTGATAGCTACTCACCGCGCGATCGATGACTTGAGACCACTGGGATTTATTATTAAAGTCAATTTTTTCAAATATTTCATGTAAAAATGTACCTGCATTAGCGCCTTTGACAAAGCTAAAACGAATATCCTCTTCCTCTTTGACGCTTAGCTCACTATAAAGCGTTTCAGCATCAGTAAGGGCTACTGTAGAGCGTATGGTGTCTGCAGCACTGCTCAAATCAATGTCTATGGCATCGTCGATGCGCTCATCCACTACCGCCATGATCTGCGTTGATTCATCAAGCTGACGCGCTAAAGCGGTAAAACTGGTCTTCGCCCAGCCATAAAAATAACGCTTACTCATAACCTCTAAGAACGGTGCGTATTCAATTGTCTCTGTTGTCAGTTTGATGGTGGCAGCAGTCAAGTTATCATTTAGGCTGATGTGTTTAGCCTGATGCTCTTCATGGTATTTATTGACATTATGCGCTCTGAGCATCCCTATCGTGTCTTTGAGCCTATCAGGTAACTCAATGTTTTTGGCAGGTACGTCGAACCAATAGCAGATTGGTCTCAAGCCAGCATTCGTATTACTGTGCGCGTCTTTTAGTACCACATAAAGCTGTTCACTAGCGCGAGTAAAAGCCACATAACCTAGCCGGCGCAGCTCGTCAAAACCCTCTTGTGTCTCAATATCAGTATAATAGTCTTCTTTTGTAGATGAGCCTTGAATAGGTGAAAAGCGGCGCTGATTGCCAGTCGTTTCCTGAGCTATCGACTCTGTAGAAGAGTGCTGGTTGTTGTCGTTTTGACTATTATATAAGTACAGCCCATAGTCTTCTTTATGACCCGACTTCCTACTAGCGTCGCCCATACCCAAGACATAGACAATCGGAAACTCAAGACCCTTCGACTTATGAATGGTCATAAGCTGCACCCCAGACTCAGTAGGGAGCGGATACTGCTTTGCCCAATCGCTACTAGGGGCAGCATCGATGTTTTGTCTAAACCACGCTAACAGCTCATGTTCGCCCATGCCGCTACCGTACTGCGCCATAACATCCAACACATGACGCAAGTCCATGATGTGACGATCGCCTTCTGGATGACTCGCTAGCGATTGCCAAACGCCTTGTGACTGCACCGGGTTTTTATCTAATAGATAATGTAGCGCTGACAAGATACCAAAGTGTTGCCAACGCTGAGCGCCTTCTTTTATATAAGCAATAAAGTCTTGATAGCTCTGTTTGCGCGCGTGATTACTGCCTCCAATAGCCTCTGACTCATGATCTGTCATCATAGCTCTCACAGCCTTGATATTTAAGCCATACAGATGACTTGTCAGCACCCGGTTGATCATGTCATGACGATAAGGGTAGAGCATAACGCTTAGCAGTGCTGCCACATCTTCTGCCATAATAGTCTCAAAGATACTGACATCACTAGTCGTTAGCGTAGGTACGTTTAGCTTCACCAGCTCATCTTCAACCTGCTTGAGATCCTTTTTGGTACGTGCCAGCACACCGATATCGCTTGGTTGAATGGGGTTACCTTTTAAGGTCTGCTGACTCTTTAGTAAGGTTGCAATATGACGCGCGGTAATCTCATGCTCATCGTACTCTAGCTCCTTGTCATACGGTAAGTGCAATAAGCTCACCGGCTGGGCTGAGAGCGCCTCCTTCACTAAGTCATTGGTTTGAGACGCTATATTAAACCAAGACAACTGGCTATCTGGTTTTGCTGCCTTGATATGCTGATAATAAATCCCTGTACCTAGCTGCGATAGCTTATTATCACTAGTGCTAGGCGTCGCCATACCAAACCAGCAATTAAGCGCTTGGATGACGCCGGCGTTTGAGCGGCGATTGACATCGAGCGTCCAAAAGCTTTGCTTATCAAACTGAGCTTTCATATAGTTGTAGTTGGCGACGTCACCACCGCGAAAGCCGTAAATCGCTTGCTTGGGATCACCAACTAACAGCAAAAACTCATGACTCACTTTCTTAGCGCTTGATTGCTTATCATCGGGAGCAGTGCTTTTTTTATCGGTTAAATAAATACTTTCAATCATCAAAGCTTGCTCGCCATTGATGTCTTGCGACTCATCGATAAGCGCAATCGGATAATGATGGCGGATATAACGCGCCAGCTTTGGCCCTTGTGGGCCTGTTAAAGCTTGATTGAGACGTACCATCTGCAAGCTAAAAGTCGTCTCGCCGCGCTCTTCTAAAATGACCGGCAGTCTCTCTCGAACCGCAAGAATAATATGACGGTTTAGGTTGGCTAACAATAAAATGATATGTTGGTCTAATTTTTCGACCCTATCTAAAATAGCCATTAACTTGACTATTGTGTCTAACTCAAAAAGAGTCTGATGTTCCTTTTCTCTGTCTTTATTGAAATTTTTAATCTTACCTTCTTCATTGGGATATCTAGAGTCCTGTAACGAAGTTAGAATTTTGTTTTCACGCTCATTTAAATAGCTAGTAAAGGCTAGCTGGTGTTCTGCTATTTTATGATGTACATCAACTAAGGCATCAAAATGATTGATCAAGATAGAGTTACCACGAAACCCTTGTGACTTCCTATAGTCGAAATTTAAATAAGGTTGAATATCTGTTAAATCTAATTGAGCAAATTCATAAAGCATCTTCTCGTACGCACTAAAGTCAAAATCTTGATCTAGTTCCACCTCATCAATAGGCGCTGAGATAAAGTTAAGCGAACGCGTGACATAGCTTTTATGATCATTAGTAGCCGTAAGTTTGCCTTGTTGATCTAGTAACGCATAGAGTTTCGGCTGCTCATGATAGAGCCGACTTTGAAACTGGCGCAGCTCATCATGAATGATGCTGTCAGTGACTTGCTCGATACTACTGTCTTCAATGATGCTCATGCCTTGCTGATGACCGGTCTCACTACTATATTCTGTCAGCCACTTCTGCGCTAAGCTATCAAGCGTACCCACAAACAGATTATCAAGCGTCGTGAGCACCAGTGCCGTACGCCGAATAGCCTCGGTCATCGGATAACTGTAGACATGATCTAGTAGATAGCCAACTAAGTGCAAATTAACAGGGTCCTGCATCAAGCTCTCTAAGCGCGCAAAGTTAGCTTGCTGTATTAGCCAAGTATCACGCTCCTCTTTAGCTTGTATGCGCTTTTCCTGAGTGCTTTTTTGCTTACGTTGTTGGTCATAGTCTAGATCTTGGTTGAACTCCTCAGTCTCTATAATAGTCTCTACAGTAGTCTCGGCATTGGACTTTTTCTCTGGCGTAACTTGTAACACCTCGGGATACAGAGCCGCTTTATTATTAATGTCAGCGCTTAGGCTATTTACCCATTGCAATAACTGATAAAACTCGACCAGACGCTCATGGATACGCTGACGCATCTCAGCTGCAGCAGCACGGGTGAATGTAGTGGCGATTATCTGCTCAGGCGCTCGTCTTGCCTCAATCAACAAGCGCAGGACGATACCGGTTAGCGTCCACGTCTTACCGGTACCCGCTGAGGCTTCAATGAGGTGCTGACCGCTGAGCTCAACTTCAACTGCCGGTACTTTTTCAGATGCCTTATCCGCCTTATCTTTATCAGAAGTATCAAAGCTTTGAGATAAATGTTGCGCTTCGTGTGGGTGCGTATCTGTAATTAGCGTCTGCTGAACGATATCCGTAATATCAGTCATATCGGTAAACTCTGTCATATAGGCGTACACTTTAAATAATTATCAATTTAATATGGATTACAAAATAAGCATCTAAGGGGCTAGCCGTCTAGCCCTTGCAAAGCGTCAAACATTGGCTCATATAAAGGCTGCGCTATGGTCGTTAGGGCCATAGATAAAGCCTTAAAGGTATCTTGATCACGCAAGACGTATTGCCATATAGCGTGCTGCGAACAAGTATCATAAATCATATCTGCCTGAAAGCTCGGTCTTAACCAGTCTGAAAAATCTGCTCGTTTGGGCCAATAGCTACCATTATCGCTGTCCTGCGCTTTTTGCTGTTTCTCTACATAAGTTAGCGCGTACTCTGGCAATATCGTAATAGGCACTTGACCGACTAGCTGAGCAAAAATTGCCCACTTTATCAGCTCGAGTAGGGCATCTTCATAGACGATAGGAGCGATCTTAAAGGCAATGGACTTCTCAAACTTCTTCACTCCTGATCTAGACTTATTAAAGCGCCAAATGCTCACTCCATCATTTAAAGTGACTTGCTGGCTGGTAGTGCGTTTCGCGACTTGCCAATACAGATGCGACAACCAAAACTTGAGTAAATGCTTGGGGCTAGCAGAATTCGGCAATATATTTAGCCACTGCTTGGGGGAGCGCTCACTATACGCGCTGCTCGAGTGCTGATGAGCATCACTACTATGAGCCTCTACTGGCACAAGGCCCTTTAATTTAATGAACTTAGGTAATACAGACAGCAGGGACTCATTGTGGCCATCTTGTGTTTCATTAGTATGATTAAGAATTGTGGCCAGATCTATACGTACAGGATGCTCAGTAGTCGGCGTCAGCAACTGCGAAGCCTTTGCATTGTCCTTTGCTTTTTTATTGAGTTCATTAGCGTCATCAAAGCTATTAGCAAGTAGCTGCTCTTGAAACTCCAGACACTGCTGCTGCAGTTTTTTCTGCTCATTCACTAATGTGGTTTGCCTTGCGATACCTGCCGGCATGATCTTTTGGTACATTAAAGTTGAATCGTTAGGGCTAGCAAGCATAGTAGGGTCATTAGACTGAGTATCTGTATTTGCATTATCAGCATTAGTAGCGAGCGCATTAATCAGATAGTCTGTAATCTGATAGTTGGTTAAGCCGTCCAAAAATAATGGCTCTTGCTGCGCCTTTGCTTGCTCACCTTGTACCACATGTACCTCTTGGGTACGCAAAAAGGCCTTTGCAGGATGACGGACTTGATAAGCCAACACCCCTTCTACGTCTATCTCATGAATATCAAACAGGGTTTGGCTGAGTATATGTGTGATGTCCGCTGCATTATTTGCATCCTGTACATTCGTACTTATATCGAGCGCTAACATCTCATTCAATGCTTGCAAAGCTTGCTGATCTATTTGCCCAAGATGACCGAAACGCTGACCCAGTACTTGAGCGACAGCTTCATATTGCAACTTTGTAGGTAAACCTACGAATTGTAGCCGCTCGCTCGGCACGCGCCCCTTTAAAGTATGAAACACAGCTTGCCAAAGCGGTGCGGGAGGAAACTGCTTTTTTTGTACCAGCTTAGTTTTGCGCATGGCTTTATTTAACAGCGCGTCTAGCTCGTCGCTCGCATCAATTTGTGCATGCGCTTCGAGGTTATCCTCAGCAGCATTCGTCACTGCGCTCTGATTTGTAGCAAAAACTACATCGTCTTCAATCGTCGATTCAAACAGACTCTCGTGAAAAGGCAAGGCTGGATGCTCAGTCACTAGCCACTGTTTTATCAATTTGGGTAGGTAGCGCTTGAGAGTCTCCGTAGTCGCATCAATATTCTTAGGTAATGACTTTAATGCCTCAAGTGAGCCAACTTGCCACTGCACCTCCCCTTGCAAAAACTGTAGCAGCTCACTTACGGGGTTGGCAGGTAGATGCTCATGAGTATCGGTCAGGCTTTGACCGTTATAAAATATCCAGCAGGCACTGCGCGCGCACAGCAATGCATCCAAAAACGCACCATTATCATCATCCTCGCTGACTCTATCACCGCGGCGAGCCATAGTGGTTTTCATCAGGTCATAGCGATTATTACGATCCCGATCCGGGAATTCAGAGAGATTCATATTAAGCATAACGACAAGCTCAAAGGGTACGTTTCTTAAGGCACCAAAACGACCAAAGGTAATCACTCCCGTCGGCTCAGCACTGACTTGCTGACTTTCCAGCTCAGCTTCGATACTATCGAGCATAAAGCTCAATTTGAGCGGTAACTGCTCAACGCCTGCCAGCTTTTGCTCTACTTCATAATTGTCATTATCACCACTAGCATAGTGCCGATAATGACGATTGGCCCGTAGGCTAGATTTAAAACCATTCATTGCGTTATAGATAGCGCGCATAGTACGCGTTTGATCAACATCGCCAAAATAGCGATGAATGACTTGCGTCTCAATCTGACTCAGCCACTCTTCCGCCTTCAGCTTTTGGGTATGGTCATGGCGGCGTTCAGTTAAGCCCGTGTAAATGCGGCAAAGCGCCTCAACGATCATCCCATCACTCAAGCTCACTTGTGGTAATGGCAAGCTCATCTCAGGCATCGCCGTACTCGACCAGTCTGTCTCTGCGAGTGGATACAAACAATCACTCGCGCGCGCCTCTGGCATGACTAGTCCTAGCGCTAATCTGTCTAACGCGTGCGCAAAGCTAAAACGGTAATCATAGTCGTTGGCATCTAAAGTTTGTTTAAGATGCTGCTCATCAAAGCCGCGGATAAAACCTGCCTCTACTAATAAATCACAGCCGCGGCTCATCTGCTCATGCGTGAGCCCAAAACTTTCATACAAAGGTGGCAACATTAGCCAATCAAGCACCTCAGCGGCTTCAAAACGAGCGCTATGGCTACCAAGTAGCTTATAAAAGCCTATAATAGCTTCCCACAGTTGGCGAATATCAGCATCGACGACCCCAGTGACTTTGGCAGGTAGAGTCAAACCATCTTGCCCTTTGCCACTGACAAAAATAGAGCTGATCAACTCATGATGCCGCTCAACATCAGGCATGAGCACCACAATCTCTGAGATATGGCGTTTTTTTTCATCGGGTCTGATCGGCTCGTTGAGCCAGCGTCCAATCATGATACGTAGTACTTCAAGTTGGCGCTGCAAGTTATGGCAAGAATGAATGCTTAGGCTATTATCTTGGGCTGACATATCCCAGTAGCGCTCTTTCTCAAAGCGTTTATTCTCTAAAGCCTCATCGTCAAACCATTGCACCTTTTGCTCAAAACTTAGCTCTATTTGCTCATTGACTGCTTGCGATACTTGTGCCGCGGTTGCTTGTTGGGTGGCTTGCTCATCGAGCATCAGCACATCGTTTTGCAAACGCTTAAGTAAACTGGGTCGATTTTGTACACTATCTGCTTCAACAATCCCGTCCTCATTAATATAGTCATGCTCGATGAAATCCTCATCGCTCGTATCAAAATTATCGTGCCACTCTACTAGTTCTTCCTCATATTGCTCATTGCCTGATAAATTAGCGAGCATGGCAAAAGTATCCCGCGACTGCTTGCCCAAACGTGATAGCAAGCTATGACCGTAATCGCGTAAAAAGACACTCTCAGGATTGATGATTTGCTGACGTTGTAGCCAAGACTTATCGACGATATCCGCCCAAAACAGCTTTGAGGGATTGTAATGCAACAGTGTGACATTCATGTATTTCGATAAGCGCTGCAAAAAGTCTAGCTCAGTTTGCGGCAACTGCTGAATAGTAAAAATACGCAGCACTGCAGGCAGTTGAGCACGTTCATTCGCCTGATTATGCTCAAGAGCTGACCAAAAGGCATTTTCAAGCGCGACACGATATTGATGGACATCTGCAAATAGATGTAACCATACAAAGCGCTGAGCGACTTCTAGCTCCACATAATGCGTCACTAGCCAATCCGGCGTACCGCGGGCATACTTATCAAAGCGTAGTGACAAAGCGTCTTTTTCTGCTATTAGCTTATCAACAGCAAGTGGCCGGTTATGCGACCAAAGTGCTAGCCAGTCTTCACGGTGGGTTAAGTAGCGATTAAACACCCGTGCCAAATCGCTCGCCAGCTGCCAGATACGCACGTCTTGCTGTGCTTTATCCGGCGTGCTTCCCTCTTGCGGCTTATCGATTAAAGGCGCTAGCAGCGAGTGCACTGGATGCTTATCATCTTTGACAATCGTTTCTTGGTAGTACGTTAAATATCCAAACAAGCGCCACTGCATTACCGTTGGCGATAATACTGCTACTTCAGGTACATTTAAGATTGACGCTTCAGGATTATGCGCGAGCAGACACTCATTATGACGCGCTAACACCTTTTGCATCAATGTCCACTGATACTGGCCCCAAAAAGTCGTGGTCACTAAGGTACTAATACCTGCTTGGCTGGCAATAGACTTATCGAGCCAGTCGCCTAATACCATGGAAGGCACGATAACGATAAACTCAGCAAAAATAGGCTGATTTTTCGATTGATAGTCTGTCAGTAGCTCTGCGACTAAATGCTCGGTGCGGTGCGATTGAATAATTTTAAACATAGATAGCGATCTGATTAGAGTAGAAGACGAGATGAAGTAATAGCTATGATGGTAGTATTCACCAAATAGTTAACGATGTTATGCATCACTTTAGGAGACTAGTCTTACAAAGGTCGGTTTTGTAGTCGTGGCCGCTTTTTATTTCTGTTAAGATATGGCGCATAGCAGCTTTGAGTGGTTATTCTATTACCTTGAATATTTATCTCAATAGGTAGGTAACGCTTAAGTGTGCCACTGATAGCGCTGATTTGCTAGTACACTATCCCAATATTGGTCAAAGCCAACATAGCTTGCGACAACCAGTGTCGTCAGTTAGGTAAAACACCCCATTATAAGAATAAGAGCTCTATATTATGAAAGACTACAAGCTACTCCTTGCTGGGATAATACTGTTATTGCTTCTTATTATTATCGGGATTATATCGTGGTTATGGCTGAACAATAGGAAAAACATCGATCCATTACCGATTTTGAGCAATGAAGACGCAAAATCACTGCAAGAGAATGCTGAAGAAGATAGCGATGCCGTCAAAAACAACACCGATGCCAATACGCTATATATTCAAGCGCAGCAGCCCCTACAAGTACCTTTAGACGATGTCATCGTCAGCTTTGAGGCGCGTTATCCGCATATGCAAGTGTTAACCAATTACGTGCCAGCTACTGACCTGTTGATTTTGGACAATACCAACCCTACTGATTTAGTCATTGCGGATGATAAATTATCTGATTCATTATTAGTGTTATTAGAAGATGAGCTCAATAGTAATATAAAAAATAACATTGTTGATGCGCCATCATCATCAAAAAACAGCTCAGTGACTGATGTAGAAAATCCTGAGTCTAAAACAACACCCGAGAACGATGAAACCCGAACGCTTAATCCGTTCGGTTACGCGATTAGAGAGTCGCAAACCGTTGAAGGCGTCATACTAAGTGATAAACCGCTTGCTATTAACTTCCGTAACTTCCTTATTTCAAGCTCTGGGCAAGACATTCTAAGGCAGTATGAATTCGACAATATTGATGGCTATCAAAACAGTGTAGACGACTTATTTAACCCTACCTCACATGGTAAAACCGCGGTTGAAGAAACCGAGATCGTCACTGACGCCATAACTAATAGCCAATAATACATAGCTTCTTTTAAGTAGATTCATTCCCAATCAAACCGCAGGTTAACATTGCTTTTATCACTCAGTTTTTTTACAATAAGCCTCTAAAATGCGCCTATAGCTCAACAGGATAGAGCAGTTGCCTCCTAAGCGATCGATCCGAGTTCGAGTCTTGGTGGGCGCACCAATCATTGTATTTAGACATAACCTCGCATTACCTCGAGCCCTTGAAACGCTTACCATACCTAAGTTTTAGTCTTTATTAAACACTTGTCATTACCTACTAGCACCTCTACAATGTTGTACATGCTGATGTACATAAATGAAATTATCATTAATTTGTTGTACACAAATCGCGTCATTGTTGTACATGGTAATTATTAATTGTAGCTAATCGAGGTGTAGCAATGGCTGAGCGCAAAAACTACCTATTAAATGTCAATGGTGTAAAAGCTATCGCCAAGCTTGCGCCACCAACTAAACGTAAAAGATATAGCGATGGTGATAGCCTTCATCTAGTCCATGACCCAAAGGGTTCTCTGTACTGGGTCATGACTTACCGTTATCGGTCAGATAAAGATATTAAGCCCAAACAAAAAACCTTTTATATTGGAACCTACAGGTCGTCTAAGCAAGATGTTGACACCGTGTTCAAGCCTGATGTGACTCTTAAACAAGCCCGTACTGAGCGTGATAGAGCTAAGGCATTGCTAGCTGAGGGTATCGACCCGAATATCAATAAGAACCAGCATAAAAACAGCGTTGAGCAAAAAGACCTATTCAATGTGATAGCGCAAAGCTATATCAATGACAAGTCGGACACTACCCCTAAAAACGTGCAAAAGCTACAGACCTACCTTGATAAGCATGTAGCGCCGCATATCGGCGACTATCCTATTCAAGCTATCATGGCTCAAGATGTGATTAAGACAGGTCTAGCCGTACAAACTTACTTTGAGCAGCAAGGTAAATTGACAACAGACACCGCTCACAAGAGCGTGGCGTTTATAACGTCAGTGTTTGAGTATGCTATCAATACACTAGGCTATGACATCATTAATGTGGCTTATGGGCGCAGTAAGGCACTGAGAACCCATAAAGCTGAGCGTATGAAAGCTATTGAGCAACATCAATTCTCAGAGCTGTTACGCAATATTGACAACTACGGTAAAGACAATCCGAACGGGCATCTTCAGACAGTGGCAGGCATGCAGCTGATGGCGCTGTGTTTTGTCAGGACTAAAGAGCTCAGGTTTTTTGAATGGTCAGAGATTGATTATCATAAAAACGTGTGGCGCATACCAGCGGCCAAGATGAAAATGCGTCAAGACCACATCATTCCACTGTCACCGCAAGCTATGACTATTATTGAGCGTATGCGTCCATTAACGGAGCAGACGGGTTATGTGTTCTATAACTTTGAACGCAGTCAGCCCTATAGTGAAGTATGGTTCAATCAAGCACTCAAACGCATGGGTTACACAGGCGACCCCTACCCTAAGATGACAGGTCACGGCTTTAGACAGCTTGCCAGCACAGGGCTATATGAGCTGCAATTCAATGATAATTTAATCGAGATACAGCTCGCACACCTTGAACAGTCGAGCGTCAAAAAGCGTTATGACTTATCGGCACATCTAGCACAGCGGCAAATGATGATGAATAAATGGGCGAACCATCTTGATGACTTACGCGCTGGCAAGGCGGTCAGCTTTGACTTGTTGACCCCTGATGAAGTCGCTAAAGAAATGGATAGCAGGAATGAGCAAGCGACTGATATAGCGCTACACGATAAAGACATACTGATAAAGAGTTTACAGGCACAAGGCGTATCGCAAGAGGTACTAGCTAAACTTGCCGAGCAGCTTTAACAACATCTTTTAACAACATGACGCGCCAGCTTTTAGCCATAAAAACATAAATATACGGCAAAACAGCACTGACAAAACTGACGAAACCTAGAAATAATGACTAATTAACGATTGTTAGTATCATAATTTGATACTATAATAATATAAACAGGTTTAAGGGTAAGTTATGCAGCGCAAGCACCAAAAAACACTAAAAGCCATTTTTAATAAACCCATATCAGGGAGTATAAAATGGTCAGCTATCGAAGCCTTGTTTATAGCACTGGGTGCAGAGGTTAGCGAACGCTCAGGTTCAAGAGTGGCAATCGTATTAGATGGTGAAGTGCAAGTCTATCACCGCCCACACCCTCAGCCAACAACCGATAAAGGCGCAGTGGCAAGCGTTCGCAAGTGGCTAGATGCTTTAGGCTATAGCCCTATTAATGACGATGATGTAACGCAGACCGCATCCGTAACCAATGATGATAAGGAATAATTATGCAAAATATAATGATGATTAATGAGCATAAAGCCATTATTAAATATGACCCTGAACTGAGTATGTTTCGTGGTGAGTTTGTGGGCTTAAATGGTGGGGCTGACTTCTACGGTGACAGCATAACCGCGCTAGAGCGTGAGGGCGCACAGTCGCTACAGACCTTTTTTGAGGTGTGCAGAGAGAACGATATTGAGCCATACAAGGGCTTTTCAGGTAAGTTTGTGACTCGCATACCTAGCGGCTTACATGAACAGGTTAGCACCATTGCCACCAGTCACGGTATGAGCCTAAACCAATGGGTCACTGATACGCTTGCCAATGCTGTCAATAATGAGGGCATGGCATAGCATAACCGATTGCAAGGCTAGGATTAATTACCCGAACGACAGCAACTGCACCCTTAGCTGCCAGCGCCTTGCTCCTATTTAATTTAAGGGTGTGAGGGTGCAAATGTGAGTTACTATAATTTAGAGCAAACTCTAAAAGAATTTCAAAACAAATTACCTGAAAAGCTTTTACCCTTCGACTTACCGCAGCTTGCAGACTTGTGCAGACGTAAAGAAATAACACCAGTATTCTCTTATGATAGGTACATTAATGAGGGACTTGCTCATAAACGTGAACTTCCTACATATCTAAAAGAGCTGACAAAACCTTTTAATGGTTATCTTACCTTACCCGCATTGACTAACTTACTATTTCAGCTTACAGAAACAGTTAGCACAAGTACTGCCTATGTTTATGAGGAAATAGGAGTAGAAAATAAAGGTGCATTTGTTTCTTTAGAGAATTATGGTTATGACCGCTTCGAGGATTATCATGATGGTTATAATAGTTATAGTCGTGGTGATATCAACCATATAGGCATAAACAATTTATTATTTCCAACCGAACAAGTACAAGCCTATATATCATCCAAGAGTATTGAAAAGCTAGACGATTCAACCTTAGGAGCATTTGGTAACCCAACAGTAGCGCATGGCGAAGATAAAACCTATGAACAGCTTGTTGAAGCACTGACAGCCGCCAATAAGAAGATAAAACAGCAAGAGCAAGATATAGACATGCTTAATGACCAGTTAAATGAGCAAGCTGATACCAGCGACATATTGAATGACCGCAACGAAAAGAGCTATCAAACGACTATAGGGTTACTATTAGAATTGATGACTGTACCAAAGATAGAAGGTGATAGACCACCGTTTACCAGTGAAGCGGTAATTATCGGTAAGATTGCTGATAAATCAATTTATGGGCAAGGTAAAACCACTTTAGAGACTCGCTTTAGAGACGTAAAAACAACATTAGAACAAGTAAAAAAGAGAGCGTTTAAACCTTAATAGCTACTACCTCAAAATGAACCCATACCTCAGTTGAGGTGTGAAACCACCCCAGCTAGGGTGCTGTAAACAACCCTACCCCGTAATATTCAGTCTATAGCAGAACAACACCACACATTCCTTAAACTGCTATGGAGTGAATAATTATGACCTTAGTTGACCAATATCTAAGAATGGCAGACCTTGCCAACCAGCCAGCACGAACCGCTAAGACCTACATTGCAAAGTCAGGTCAGCAGCGCACCGTCACCGCCAAAGCCGCTACACGCGGTATCACTAGCTTCTCTGCAAAGCATATCTACCACCTTATCAATGAAGGCAAATTTCCAAAACCTTTAAAGATTGGAAGAGCTAGCCTATGGCGCTTGTCTGAAATCAATAACTGGCTTGATAGTCATGCCCAGCCGTCAAACGACCATACCGCCGCTAATGCACAAGAGGGGGGGTTAATATGACGACCTCAGCCACCGCACCCGTGACCCACGAGCCAGCCCCTAAGACCCAAATAGAGATAGTCAGAACGCATCTGATGACAGGCGCGACTATCACTATATGGGACTCTATCCGCCTTTATAGAATTACAAGTCTAGCCCCTCGCATATATGACTTGCGAGAGTCAGGGTTATTAATCCAAAGTGAAATGGTTAAGCATAACAATAAATGGTTCGCTGTCTATTGGCTCGATGAACAGACCTTACTTGATAGTGATTTGTCTAATAGCGAGGTGACACCATGAGTAACCACCCTAGTGTATCAATTGATACCCCAGCCAGCCGACTAGTGACTATAGATAGTCTGTACTTACGTGTTATGAATGACCGCGTACGAGACATTTGTATCAATACTGAGCACTTAGCCATCGCGCTAGAAGCTATCAAAACAGAAGACGATGTTAGCCAAGGCGTTCTTGTGGCAATCAAAGCGGCATTGCTTGCCAATAGCGAGCTGGCACGCCTTGTTAATGAAATGTTTTGTGACTACGCATTGCCGTACCAAGCGGAGGTATCAAGCCATGAGTAAAGACACCAAAATCAATCTAAAAGCCGACCACGAGCAGCACAGCGACAAACAGGCTGGCAAGCGCGGCTTATTGCTAAGGTTTATTATCTTTATGGCATGGGTGGCAGCTATTAGCTTGCTACTGTCATTAATGTCGTGCCAGCCAAACGAACCTATAATCTTCGTTATAGGGATAAGCAGCCTATGAAAACCTACCCACAGCCAAAGCGGAGCCGTAAGTATGCCAAGCGTAAAAGCTACTATAAAAAGTATAGAGCTACGCGCCAGACGAACCAGTCAAGAGCAAGAGGTAACAGATGACTACTACAGACAAAGCAAAGCCCCAAGCTGATGACAAGGGGCTTTATGACTTACTAGGCTCAACAAAGCAAACTAGCACCGATATTATAACAAATGACGATACAATAAAAAGCCTGATAGCACTAGGTCAAGGCGATAAAATCAGACAGCTTAAAGACACCTTTACTATCCACAATGGTGATAGGAAAAGCGACATCATTGACACTGCTGGCAAGGTGGCTTTGATACTCATTGACAATATGCACCAGCCAGCCAATATAGGCATCTATACCCCTAACAGTGATGACCCTATAGAAGTGACCGACCCAAACTCGCCTAGCGCGTTTATCATTGGTAGTCTTAGCTTAGATAGCGTTTGGTATGCAGTGAGAAATCTAGCTGAGGGCGCAGAGCTATCTAGGCAGCTAATAAGCCAAGGGCTAAACGTCACTATCTTAGTAAGCGTCAACCCCTTTCACTTTAATAATATGGTTAGTCACTTCGCTGAGGTTAAGCAAGTTACTGTATTAGTTACCCATGATAAAAAAGACCTGGTAACTAAGCCATTGCTAGGGGTAAACGTCAAAGCTATTATTACTACTTTTGACTTGCTGCTATCGTTCGATAATGGGCAGACGCTTCATGATGTTTTAAGTGATCCTGATACGATCATTAAAGACTTGTTAGCTGAAGCGTGGGGCAAATTGGGAAATATAGAAGACCCAGACAGTAAGGGTACACCTTACCCATTAGAAGCATGGGGAAAGGAAGGAGATATACTTTATGATGCTTTAACCGCTATTGCTTATCATGCTCAATCACCATCAGCAATGGCAGGAAATAGCATATTAGGCGCTTCAGCAACCACCATTCAACAATATATCAACGCGCCTTATGCCTTAGGTGATAAGTTTATGCCCGTATCGCTATTTCTACTCACTGAGGGCGACAGCGGTAGCGGTAAGAGTCGAACGGTAGGCTTTAGTCACAAAGCGCTTGTGAGTTACCAAAATGACAAGCGCAAAGAAGACAGGCAATTATTAGATGAATGGAAAGCACAAAAAGCCAGCACACAGAAAAAAGATTTAGAAGCATGGTTACTTGAAAATCCTAAACCTAAGCAGTCTATACTTTTGATAAAGTCTGGCACTATTCAAGGCTTTTTAGATAATATGCTAATCGGAAATACCACAGATATAGCATGGTCAACCGCTGAAGCTGCATTGTTTCTAAGTGGTCATAGTTTAACCAGTGATACCGCAAAAAGTAACATTAGCCAGCTGTGTGATATATGGAGTGACGGCTCATTTGATCGACTGCTATCACCGCGCTACGATAGCATAGAGCAAAATAGTATAAGTGGAGTTAGGTTTACCCTAGACTTGCAGGGGCAACCGTCTGTCATAGCGCCAGCACTCAATGATGAAGCGATGAACGGACAAGGATTATTACCGCGCTTTTTGTTTGCCTTTCCTGACAATATGAATGGTCAGATCGTTTATAACACTGATGAAAGACTAGACGCTAAGCCAGACCTTGACCCACGTTTACAAGCCTACTGGCAGCGATGCAAGGAGTTATTAGACCCCAGCCAAGATAATATTAGAACTGATGACGAAGGTAGGATTATCCGCTTTAATATGCCCTTTGAGAACAGAAAAGCCAGAAAAGCATTGGCAGACTACCAAACCGCTAAGGAGCGCCAGCTATGTAAAGGTGGTAAGTTGGAAAAATATGCAAGCTATGCCAGACGCTTGCATGAAAACGCTAGCCGTATTGCTGCAATACTCGCTTACTTCAACGGCAAACGCTTTATATCAGCTGATGACATACATAGAGCCACATTACTGACTGACTATTCTATGAGTGAGCGTATCAGATATACCGACAAGCCCCAAGCTGGTGATAATGACGCGCAAAAATTAATAGGCTGGCTGGTCAGACATTGTCATAAGCAGTCAGTCAAACAGCTTGCTTACTCAACAGCTCAAAGTAAGGTTACTCCTAAGCATTTACGCCAAAAGCATAACTTTGAATTACTGGCTGAAGTATTAGAAAGTGAGGGCTATATCAAGATCGTAACCAATGGTAGGGCTAGAATGATACAAGTAAGACCTGAATTGTTAGATGCTGAATAAGGGGCAAACTAGGAAAATAGGAAAGCATAAGCTAGAAGGCTCGTTACTCCTACCCTAGTCAGCTTTCCTATATTTTAACCCATTAGGCAAGTAGGGAAAGTGAATAGCTATAGAGTGGCTAACTTTCCTTACTTGCCTTTTTACTTTATAAAGGGGAAAACGCTATAAGCTATATATACCAATACTTGTACAACTTACTTTCCTATTTTCCCTATTTTCCCTATTTTCCCTAAAGAACCTTACCTACGCATGATCACCCAGCTTCGTATCAAGCATCAATCTAATGAACTTCTTAAACTGATCAGGGTTAGACAGTAAGTGCATGGTCATACCTTCATACGCTTCTTGGCTCTCAAATAACGCATCCATCGCCGCATCAGGATAGCCACCTAGCATAATCTGATCCGTACTGTTATTGCTAAACTGCTTTACCACGATTTCATTTTCAGTCACTTTATCCCAAATAGTGTTTTGGAAGTTGATCATGTCTTTATCGGTAAAGTCCTCGCCAGCAAACACCTCATTTAGTCGATTAATAATTTTTGATAACAGCTCTTCTTCTTTATCTTTAGGTTTGGCCGTACCAGCACCGCCGCCAGCTTCCAGCTCACCACTGCCCTCTTGTAGCTTTAGATCTTGCTGATGCAGCTTTGAGACACGGTAGTGACTCATGACGATGTTGGTCAGATCAATATCATCTTCATCGGTCACGCTTTCACGTAGCATGGGCTGTAAGTTACGGGCGTATAGGCTCAGCTTCTCAAGATCTTTGCTATCATAATCGACAATCTGCGACATAAACTCATATTGACGGGTGAAAGTACCTAAATCCTTTTTAAAGATCTCCAGCGCATCTTGATCGGCCTTAAAACCTTTGTAGTCATTCTCGGCATTAGTGATCAATACGACATTACCCGTCGTTTTGGCTTCTTCAAGCATTTCCTTGGCATGCTGGGCTTGCTCGCGTGCTTGGCTGTAGCGCTTCTGCCAACGCTCGACCGCTGGCTTGCAGATATTACTAATGGCGGCGTTAGACTTATTCTTACTATAGAAAGCCTCAACGAACTGCTCGACCTCATGCCATAAGAAGATACCACTGGCGCGTAGCTTCTCATACAGGTCATACACTTGATCAGGATCAGACACATTCACTAAGCTTGCGGTCTCATAGTACGGCTGGAAGGCCTCCAAAATGTCTTCAGGATC